>RECO01000194.1 GCA_007694015.1 Geminicoccaceae bacterium | reverse complement strand
TGGAGCGGGCGATGAGATTCGAACTCACGACCCCAACCTTGGCAAGGTTGTGCTCTACCCCTGAGCTACGCCCGCGCTCCGTCGGCGAGGCGGGTTGGTAGTCGATCGACGGGCGGCTGGCAAGGAGGTTTTTGCGGGTCCGTCGCGCCGTGCTGCCGGGCCGCCGCCGGACAACGCCGGCCTTGTAACATGAACGCCGACCGACCATTTTACGCGGCACCGTTAGGAACGCGTGACGCAAGGTTCGGGGATCGAGGACATGGCACTGATCGGCGCGACGGGGCAGGCGACGCCGGCCGACGAGGTGATCAAGGACGGCAGCTTGCAAAGCTTTGCCGCCGACGTGATCCAGGCCTCACAGAAGGTACCGGTGCTCGTGGATTTCTGGGCGCCTTGGTGCGGCCCCTGCAAGCAGCTCACGCCCGTCTTGGAAAAGGTCGTGCGCGCCGCCGGTGGCAAGGTCCGCCTCGTCAAGATCAACATCGACGAGAACCCCGAGATCGCCCAGCAACTGCGCATTCAGTCGGTGCCGACGGTCTACGCGTTCGTGCAGGGCCAACCGGTCACGGGCTTTGCCGGCGCGCAGCCGGAAAGCCAGATCAAGGCCTTCATCGAGCGCCTGGTCGGCGTCCCGGTGAACGACGACGGCGCCGACGCGCTCGCCACCGCCAAGGCGATGCTGGCCGAGGGCGACTTCGAAGGTGCCGGTGCGATCTATTCGGCGGCCCTGCAGAACGACCCGGAAAACCCCGAACTCATCGCCGGCCTCGCGCGGGTGTTGATCGGCTTGGGCCAGTTCGCCGACGCCAAGCAGGTGTTGGACGCAGCCCCCGCCGCCAAGAGCAACCACGCCGAGATCAGCGGCGCCCGCGCCGCCCTGCAACTCGCCGAGCGCGCCGGCACGGTGCGTGACGCCCAGAGCCTGCAAGCCGCCCTTGCCGCCGACGAGAACGCGCACGACGTGCGTTTCGAACTGGCAACCGCCCTCTTCCTGCGCGGCCAGGCGGAGGCTGCAATGGACCACCTGCTCACCATCGTCCGCAAGGACCGCAGCTGGAACGACGAGGCGGCGCGCAAGCAGCTCTTGACGTTCTTCGAGGCCCTCGGCCACGGCCACCCCGCCACCGTCGCCGGGCGACGCAAGCTCTCGACCGTGTTGTTCTCATGAGCGGCCCGAACACCCTGCCGACGCGCTTTCCGGTCTTTCCGCTCGCCGGTGCCTTGCTCCTGCCCGGCGGCAACCTGCCGCTCAACATCTTCGAGCCGCGCTATCTCCAAATGACCCGCGACGCGATGCAGACCGACAAGGTCATCGGCATGATCCAGCCCAAGGGCGACGCCGAAAAGGGCAAGCCCTCGCCGCTCTACCCGACGGGCTGCGCCGGCCGCATCACCAGCTTCGAGGAAACGCCCGACGGGCGCTACCTCATCACGCTGACCGGGGTGGCCCGGTTCGACGTGGTCGAAGAGCTGGTGACGGTCACCCCCTACCGCCAAGTCCTCGCCAGCTTCGCCCGCTGGCCGGAAGATTTGCGCCCAAGTTCGGCCAACCCGGGACGCCGCGACGCCTTGATCGAGGCCATGCACGGCTATTTCGACCGGCAGCGCATCGAGATCGACTGGGATGCGGTGGGCCAGGCACCACTCGACGGGCTGATCACCTCGCTCGCCATGATCTGCCCCTTCACGCCGAGCGAAAAGCAGGCTCTCTTGGAGGCCCCCGACAGCGACGGCCGGATGGAGACGCTGATCACGCTGATGCGGATGCAGAGCTTTTCCGCCGACGACGCCACCGGGCTGCGCCACTGAACCCGAGCCGGCCGTGTTGCCGGCGCCGGAGACGACGATGACCGAAGAACCGAAGGCAGCACCCGCGATCGATCCGAAGCTGCTCGACATCCTGGTCTGCCCGCTGACCAAGCAGACGCTGCGCTACGACCGCGAGCGCCAGGAACTGGTGAGCGAAGCCGCCGGCCTCGCCTATCCGATCCGCGACGGCATTCCCATCATGCTGGTCGACGAAGCGCGCGAACTCGGCCAGGACGAAGCCATCCCCGACCAGCTCAAGGCACCTTGAGCCATGGCCGAGCCCGCACCCTGGCCGGTGGAACTCCGCGTTCGGCGCGCCGAGAAGCTGTTGGAAATCGACTTCGACGACGGCACCACCTGTCGACTGCCGGCGGAACTCCTGCGGGTGGAAAGCCCCTCCGCCGAGGTCATGGGGCACGGTCCCGGCCAAAAGACCATCCTCGGCGGCAAGCGCCCGGTCGGCATCATGGCGGTCGAGCCGGTCGGCACCTACGCCGTGCGGATCAAGTTCGACGACCTGCACGAGACCGGCATCTACACCTGGGCCTATCTCTACGGGCTCGGCCGCGACCAGGACCGCATCTGGCAAACCTATCTGGAGGCCCTCGCCGCCCGCGGTCTCAGCCGCGACCCCTGAGCCGTGGCCGCACCACCGGCCGCGATCAGCCCGTGGCGCCGCCTCTGGGTGCCGCTCGCAGCCACGTTGAGCGTCCAGATCTCGGTCAACGTCTCGATCCTCAGCGTCGCCGTGCTCGCCCCGGTGATCGGCCCCGACCTCGGCGTCCCGGCGGCCTGGGCCGGCTATTTCGTCGCCCTCGCCTACCTCGCGGGTGCAGTGGTGAGTGCCTGGTCGGACCGGCTCCTCGCACCCGTCGGGCCGATGACCGCGAGCCTGATCGCGCAGATGATGGCCATGGGCGCCCTCCTCCTCGCCAGCACCGGTGAGCTGACCCTCTTGGCCCTCGCCGCCCTTGTCGCCGGCAGCGCGCTCGGCCTCACCACCCCCACCAGCAGCGAAATCCTGGCAGCAAACGCGCCGCCGGCGCTCTACGGCCGCGTCTTCTCGATCAAACAAACCGCCGTACCCGGCGCTGGCCTCCTGGTCGGTCTGACCAGCCCCACCCTCGCCCACCAGCTCGGCTGGCAAGGTGCACTCCTGGCCACGGCCGCCCTCTTGGCGGGCCTCGGCCTCGCCCTCTCCACCTGGCGCCGCCGGTTGGACGCGGCACGCCTCCAGCGCCGCCCGCGCACGGGCTCACCGATCGCCGCGGTCCTGGCCGACCCGCTGCTCCTGCGCCTGTGCCTCGCCGGCTTCTGCCTCGCCGGCGTGCAACTCTGCCTCAGCACCTTCTTCACCGCCCACCTCGTCCTCGAAGTCGGCTTGCCCCTGGCGCTCGCCGGCGCCCTCTACGGCCTGTTGCAGGCTATGGGTGTGCCCGCCCGTGTCGTTTGGGGTTGGCTCGCCGATCAGTTCTTCGGCGTCCGCCAAACGATTACCGTCCTCGCCGTGCTCGCCACCCTGGGCGTCGCCATCCTCACCCAGGTGGGTCCCGGCACGAGCCCCCTCCTCATCGCCGCCCTCGCCGCGTTCTTGGGCCTCAGCATCATGTCCTGGACCGGCCTCCTGCTCGCCGCCGCCGCCCAAATCGACCCCGCCCGCGCCAGCACGCTCACCGCCGGTGCCATGATGTTCAATTTCCTCGGCATCGTCGCCCTGCCCCCGCTCTTCGGCTTCGTCGTCGCCCGCACCGACAGCTACGCCGCCGGCTTCACCCTCGCAGCAGCGGTCAGCCTCACGGCCGTCCTGCTGCTGGCGACGGTTAGGAGGAGGCAAGGAATAGGGTGAAAGGGTAGCGCCAGGGGGCTTTTGCCCCCCTGGACCCCCGACCGACGGCCAAGGCCGTCGGACTTGCCGTCGATGGCGCTAGAGCGTTTCCCGGTTAGGTAGCGCACGGGCCATCCCTCACCCCCTGCCGGCCACCCATGGTATCGTACACTCGTGGGTGGTCGGCCACCCCAAGCTGCAAAGCAGCTTGGGGACCCCGGCGGGCGGGGGTGAGGGATGGTCAAGCATTTCGGGAAACGCTCTAGGCGTTGACGAAGTCGACAGTATACGCGAGGTCATCGAAGCCACTCGAACCGAACTGGCGTACCTGTGTCTTTACACTCCAAATATCGATCCGCTTCAATCACCCTTCGGTAAATTGAATAAGAGGCTGCGCACAGCCAAGCCGCACACGGTCTAGGAACTACGGAAATTTATCGGGAAATTCCTCGACACTTCGTGCCGATTGAGCACCGAAGCGTGCGCACCAACGCCGGATATGCGCAACCCAACCGGAAGGCGGCCCAACAAAAGGGGCGCCCTTTGGGCGCCCCTTTCGCGTTGGTCGTGGCTTTGGGCTCAGGCCGCGTGGGCGAGGAGCACCTTTTCGAGCTTGGCGGTGGCCGCCACCTCGTCGGTGCGGTCGATCGCCGCAACCTCGCGGGCCAGGCGCTCCAGGGCGGCGCGGTACATTTGGCGCTCGCTGTAGGACTGTTCCTGGTCCTCGGTCTTGTGCAGTTCGCGCACCACCTCGGCGATCGAGACCGGGTCGCCGGAGTTGATCTTCGCCTCGTATTCCTGGGCGCGGCGGCTCCACATGACCGAGCGGCGCGGGCGGATGCGGGTCTTGAGGGTTTCCAAGGCGGAGTGGATCTTTTCCTTGGAGGAGAGCTTGCGCATGCCCGACTTGGCCACCTTGTCGACCGGGACGCGGAGGATCAAACGGTCCTGTTCGAACGAGACCACGAACATCTCGAGGTCGATACCGGCGATGGTCTCCTTCTCGACGGCGGTGATCCGACCCACACCGTGGGACGGATAAACGATGTAATCACCCGCAGCGAACGCCAACTTCTTGGTCATGCAGATCCATTCCTCAGCCAGATCGATCGTTCGGCAGGTCGCCCTCGGCCAACGACGGTCGGCGACAACCTCGGGCAGACCGAAGTCGTCCGTTTGCCATCGCGCCGAGCGAGTGAATTGAGTGGCCGTGCCACTCAGTGAAAACGACCTTCTTCGATCGATATCCCTCAAGGAGGCTGGGGATAACACAAAACCGTGACGAAATCCAGCTAAAGGCAGCCCTTCGCCGGTCGGACCGACGGTCGCTGCCGGTTCAGCTGCCTTCGCCGGGCGTCGGATCGAAGAACTTCTCGAACTTGCCCGCCATGCCTTGATAGGTTTCGGCATCGGTGGGGGCTTCGCCCTTGCGGGTGATGTTCGGCCAAGCACCGGTCGAATAGGTGCGGTTCAACTCCAACCACTTTTCGGCCTCCGGCTCGGTATCGGGCAGGATGGCTTCGGCCGGGCATTCGGGCTCGCACACACCGCAGTCGATGCACTCGTCGGGGTTGATGACGAGCATGTTGGCCCCCTCATAGAAGCAGTCGACGGGGCATACCTCCACACAATCCATGTACTTGCAGCGGATGCAGGCTTCGGTGACGACGTAGGTCATGGGGGGGAGGTCCTTCGAATCAGCAACGTGACACGCGCGATACCGCTTTCGAGCGGCGTTGTGAAGGCGACCTGCGGTCGCTCATCGTCTGCCGAACAAGCGCTCCAGGTCGCCGCGTTCCAGCCGGACGTAAGTCGGTCGGCCGTGGTTGCACTGGCCGCTGTTGGGGGTCGTTTCCATGGTGCGCAACAGCGCGTTCATCGCCTCCAGTCCGAGGCGCTGGCCGGCGCGCACGCTGCCATGGCAGGCGATCCGCGCGGCGACGCGCAAAAGCGCCTCGTCGAGCGCCAGCGCCGTGCCGTGCTCCGCCAGATCATCGGCCACGTCCTTGACCAAGGCCGCAGCGTCGGCCTGGCCCAAAAGGGCGGGCAGGGCGCGGACCAACACCGCCCCCCGACCGAAGCGCTCGACCTCGAGGCCGAGCCGGGCGAGGTCGCCAGCGGCCTGTTCGAGCTGGTCCACCGCAGCTTCGTCGAGCTCGACGACCACCGGCAAGAGCAGCGTCTGGCTGGCGACACCGTCGTGGAGGCTCGCCTTCAGCCGTTCGTAGACGATCCGCTCGTGCGCTGCGTGCATGTCGACCAGCACGAGGCCGCCTTCGGCTTCGGCCAGGATGTAGGTGCCGTGCAGCTGGGCGCGGGCGTGGCCGAGGGGGCCAGGCTCACTCCCCTCCGCTGCGGGCGCTGGTGCGGCCGGTGCCGGCGGTGGGGAGGCGAACGGCGCCCGCGCTTCGGCCAGCCCCAAAGCCGGGGCGGCGGCGGGCCGGGTCCAGCCAGCACTCCCACTCGGTCGCGGCGGGCTCGGTGGAGCGGCCGCGACCGCAGGTGCGCGCCAGGCGCCGAGGGCGGCTTGGCTCAGCGAGCGCGCGGTCGCTTGGCCGTGCTCGGCCAGGGCCCGCTTGATCGCGCCGACGACGAGGCCGCGTACGGCACCGGGCTCTTGAAACCGCACCTCGGCCTTGGCCGGGTGCACGTTCACGTCCACCAGGGTCGGGGCGACGTCGAGATGCACCACCGCGACCGGCTGGCGGTCGTGGAACAACAGGTCGGCATAAGCCCCCTTCAGCGCCCCCTGCAGCAGGCGGTCGGTCACCGGGCGGCCGTTGACGGTCAGGTACTGCTGGCGGGCGTTGCGCGCCGCCGCGGTCGGCAGGGCGCAAAACGCCTCCAGCTCGATGCCGTCGCGCGCGGCGCGCACCTGGATCGCATCGGCCAATGCCGTGCCCACGACGTCGATCGCCCGCTCGCGGCGGTCCAAGGCGGCATTGTAGCGCGCCAGGGTGCGGCCCTCGTGGGCGAGGCTGAAGCCGACCGTGGGATGGGCGAGGGCCAGGCGGCGCAGCGTGTCGCCAACGGCCTGCAACTCGGCCTTGGCGGTGCGCAGGAACTTGAGCCGCGCCGGGGTGGCGTAGAAGAGGTCCTCGACCACCACCTCGGTGCCGATCCCGCCCGCCGCCGGGCGCACCTCGCCGATCTCGCCGGCGTCGACCGTCAAGCTGGCGGCGTGGGGGGCGGCGGCGGTGCGGCTGGTCAGGGTCAGCCGGCTGACGGCCGCGATCGAAGGCAGGGCTTCGCCGCGAAAACCCAGATAGCCGAGGGCCAAAAGGTCGTCGCCGGGCAGCTTCGAGGTGGCGTGCCGCTCGACCGCGAGTGCAAGGGCCTCGGCCGCCATGCCGCTGCCGTCGTCCTTGACGACGATGCGACTGCTGCCGGCGCCCGCCAGTTCGACGTCGACCTGGCGGCCACCGGCATCGATCGCGTTCTCGACCAACTCCTTCACCACCGACGCCGGCCGCTCGACCACTTCGCCGGCGGCGATGCGGTTGACCAGGGTCGGCGGCAGCCGGCGGATCGGCAGGCTCATGGCAAGCCGGGCGTCAGCCCTCCAGCCCCTGCGGCTGGCCGACCACGACGAACAGTAGGGCGTCGGGGTCGAACATCCGTGCCGCCACGCGGTGCAGGTCATCGAGGGTCACCGCCTCGATATAGGCGTTGCGGCGCTCCAGAAAGTCGACACCCAGATCGGCGACCGACATGCCGACCAGGAGCGAGGCGACTTGCGCGTTGCTGGTGAGGCGCAAGGGAAAGGAGCCGGTGAGGAAGGTCTGGGCCCCTGCCAGGTCTTCGGCGCTGATCTCGCCCGCGGCCATGCCGGCCACCTGCTCGCGGACGAGGCGGATGCTCTCGGCGACATCGGCGTTGTTGGTCGCCACGCCACCAACCCACAAGGGGCTGTGCTCCGCTTCCAAGAGGAAGCTGTGGGCCGAATAGGCGAGACCGCGTTTTTCGCGGATTTCCTGCAACAACCGCGACTGGAAGCCGCCGCCGCCGATGATGTAGTTGGCGATGTAGGCGGCGTAGTAGTCCGGGTCCTGCCGCGCGATGCCCGGATGGCCGAAGAACACCACGCTTTGCGGCACCGCCTGCGGTACCACCAAGACGTCGCCGCCAAGCGGCGTGATGGCCGCAACCTCCGGCGCGGGGCCGGTGGCCGGCAGCCCGCCGAAGATCCGGTCGAGGACAGGGGCGAGTTCTGCGGCGGTGATGTCGCCGGCAACGCCCACGTGCAGCCGGTCGCGGACCAATTGCTTCTGGATGAAGGCAACCAGGTCGTCGCGCTCGATGCCGCTCACCGTCTCGATGGTGCCGCGCTCCGAGATGCCGTAGGTATGTTCGGGAAATGCGGTGCGGAAGAAGTGCTCGCGCGCCAGCGTGTTGGGATCGTTTTCACGCCGGCGCAGCATAGCGATGGATTGGGCGCGGATGCGCTCGATCGGCTCGGCATCGAAGCGCGGTTCGTTCAAGGCGAGGCGGGCCAGCTCGAAGGCCAGTTCCCGGTTCGCCGAGAGCGTGCGCAAATCGCCCGAGAAACCGTCGCGGTTGGCATCGAAGCCGAGACGGATCGCGTTGTCTTCGAGTTCGGTGCGAAAGGCGAGGCTGTCCTTGTCGCCCGCGCCCTCGTCGAGCAATGCTGCCGTCATCCGGGCAAGACCGGCGGTCGCGGCCGTCTCGAACTGCGCACCGCCCTTGAAGTAGAACGACATCGCGATCAACGGCACGCTCGGCTCGTGCAGCAAGAACGCCTCGACGCCGCCGGGGCTGACGACACGCTCCACCTTGGCGGCTTCGACCGGTGCGGCCACCGCCAGTGCCATGGCCCCGCTCATGAGGGCCCCCTGCCAGAACTTGCGCATGGCGTCACCCCGTCTCCCCTTCCCTGGTTGGGGCCTGGAGCCAGCCGGTGACCGAGCGTTCCGGCCGCAGCACGGCGCGCGCGGCGGTGTTGACCGCCTCCACCGTCATGGCCTCGACCCGCTCGGGCCACAGCTCGATGTCGTCGACGCTGAGCCCGGCGGTGAGCGCCGAGCCGATGATCCGGGCGGCCCCGCTCAGGCTGTCGCGCGCATAGACCGCTTCCGCCACCATGCGGCGCTTCGCACGCTCCACCTCCAGTTCGGTGACACCTCCGTCGAGCGCTTCCTGCAGCACGGCGTCCATCGCCGCTTCGAGGTCTTCCAGCGCCACGCCTTGGCGCGGCATGGCGAACAGGCGGAATGCGGTCTCGTCGTAGGAAGTGCCGCGGTAGAACGCGCCGGCCGACGCCGCCAAGCCCTTTTCCACCACCAGTTCACGGTACAAGCGGCTGGTGCTGCCGCCGCCGAGGATTTCGGCGAAGAGGTCGAGCGCGTGCGCCTTTTCCCACCCGGCCTGACGCTGGCTCGGCGCCAGATAGGCGCGCGACAGGCTCGGCTGGCTGACCCGCGCGTCCTCCAGGACCAAGCGCCGCGCCACCTGCGGCGGCGGCTCGACCAGGCGCTGGCGCGGCCGCAACGTCCCGCCGGGGATCTGGCCATAGGTGGCCTCGGCCAGCGTGCGCACTTCGGCGCCGTCGACGTCGCCGACGACGATCAAGATGGCGTTGGTCGGGTGGTACCAATAGGCGTGGAAGGCTTCGGCGTCGGCGCGGCTGTAGCTCTCGATCTCATGGTACCAGCCGATGACGGGGTTGCCGTACGGGTGGTTCAAGAAAAGGGCCGCGTTGATTTGCTCGGAGAGCCGCGCACCCGGGTCGTTGTCCACCCGTGAGCGCCGCTCTTCCAACACCACGTCGCGCTCGGGATAGACCTCGGCGTCGGTCAGGCGCAGATTGGCCATCCGGTCCGCCTCCATGGTCATCACCAATTCCAGACGGTCCTTGGCAATGTTCTGGAAATAGGCGGTGAAATCGTTGGAGGTCATGGCGTTCTCGGTGCCGCCATTGCGCGCCACGGTGCGCGAAAACTCGCCGGGGGCGAGATTTTCGGTGCCCTTGAACATCAGATGTTCGACGAAGTGGGGCAGGCCCGACTTGCCGGGCGGGCTGTCCGCGGAGCCCACCCGATACCAGACCCAATGGCTGACGACGGGGGCGCGGCGGTTGGTCACCACCACCACCTCCATGCCGTTGTCGAGGGTGAAGGTTTCAGGCTCGAACATCTGGGCCTTGGCCGTAGGCGCCAAGGCCGGCATGGCGAGGGCCGCACCACCGAGCGCGGTGGCGAGAAACAACGAGCGCAGGGTCATCAACCGCCTCCGGAGCCGGGCAGGGTTTGCGTATCGACGCGCACGCTGCGCACGTTGATCCCGGCTTCCCTCAGACGCTGCGCCTCGGCTTGGGCGTCCAGTGGGGTCTGCTGGGCACGGGCAAAAGCACGCCGCTGAAAGTCCAAGATGAACCAAAAGCGGTCCAAATCCAGCCCTGCCATGCCTTCGGTTTCGTTGGCGAGTACCATGCGGATCTCGGGATCGGCGGTCGCGGCACCGGCCGACGCCAAGAGCGCCGCTTGGCCGGGGGTGGCATCGGCCACCGGCATGGGCGCACCGGTCAAGGCCACCTGGGCCCGCTGCGCCGGCGTGCCCTCTTGCGGCCGCGCCGCGCCCGGCTCCGGTGGCCGCAGGGCGAAATTGGGCGGCAGGGTCAGAGGTGCGCGCTGCACCACCTGAAACTCGTCCGGCGCGCGTCGGCCCATGCCCAGGGCATCGCCGACACCGCCACCGCCGCCGCAGGCGGTGAAGACGAACGGGGCCGAGAGGGCAAGGACCAGGGCAGGACGGCGCATCGAGCGTTCTCGCTTGGTGAAGCTCTCATGTAGAGGCAGGCTTACGCCCCCACAAGCCATCGAGGACCAACAGCACCGCCCCGATGACGATGGCACTGTCGGCGACGTTGAAGGCGGGCCAATGCCAGCCAGCGACGTGGAAATCCAGGAAGTCGACCACGGCCCCGTGCACGGCGCGGTCGATGGCGTTGCCCAAAGCCCCGCCGATGATCAAGACGAGGCCCCAGCGTTGCGAGCGCCCGTGCTCGCCCGTGCGCAGCCACCACCAAAGCGCCGCCGCAATGACCACCGCCAGCGCCGTGAGCGCCCAGCGCTGCAAAGACGCATCGTTGCCCTGCAACAGCCCGAAGCTGATGCCTTCGTTCCACACCAGGACGAGGTTGAAGAAGGGGGTCACCTCGATCGGCCAGGTCCACGGCCGATAGGCCCAAAGCACCCAGGCCTTGGTCGCCTGGTCGAGGGCGATGATCGCCGCGATGACGACGAGTTCGAGGCGCACGGGCCGCCCCTCAGGCGGCGGCGCGGTGCGCGGCCACGGCGGCGGCACAGCGGGGGCAGAGGCCGTCGCCGTCGAGCTCGTCGAACTGCTGCCAGCAGCGCACGCATTTGTGGCCGCCCGCCAAGCGCGGCACCACCGCCACACCGCCGACCTCCTCCAGCCGGAACGCGTCGTCCGGTGCCGGGACCGTGGTCAGCTCGATGCCGCTGGTGATGGCGAGTTCGGCGAGGTCGAGGCCGGCCAACAGCGCCATGTCGTCGGCTTCGAGATGCACCACGGGCGCCGCCTCCAACGACGCCCCGATGCGCTTGTCGCGCCGCTCGATTTCGAGGGCACCGGTGACCACCCGGCGGATGTCGCGCACCCGCGCCCATTTCCTGGCGAGAGCCTCGTCGCGCCACGCCGGATCGCAAGCCGCGAAGTCCTGGAGATGCACGCTCTCGGCGGCCTCGCCGTGGCGGGCGAGCCAAGCCTCCTCGGCGGTGAAGACCAAGACCGGGGCGAGCCAACGGACCAGACGGTCGAAGACGAGGTCGAGCACGGTGCGGCAGGCGCGGCGACGCGGGCTGTCGTGGGCGTCGCAGTAGAGGCTGTCCTTTCTGACGTCGAAATAGAACGCCGACAGCTCGACCGCGCAAAAGCCGTGGATGGCCGAGTAAAGCCGGTCGAAGTCGAATTCGGCGTTGCAGCTTTTCACCAGGTCATCGAGTTCGACCAGCCGGTGCAGCACCCAGCGCTCGAGTTCGGGCATGGCCTCGGGCGCCACCTTCTCGGCGGCGGTGAAGCCGTCGAGATTGCCCAACAGGTAGCGCAGCGTGTTCCTGAGCCGGCGATAGGCATCGGCCTGGCGTTTGAGGATTTCGTCGCCGATGCGGATGTCCTCGGTGAAGTCGGCCGAGACCACCCAGAGCCGGGCGATGTCGGCGCCGTGCTGCTTCAGGAGGTCCTGCACCTCGATGCCGTTGCCCAACGACTTCGACATCTTGCGGCCAAGGGCATCGACGACGAAGCCGTGGGTCAACACCGTCTCGAACGGTGCCCGGCCGCGGGTGCCGCAGCTCTCCAAAAGGCTCGATTGGAACCAGCCGCGGTGCTGGTCCGAACCCTCAAGGTAGAGCGAGGCCGGCCAGCGCAGCTCGGGGCGCTTTTCGAGCACGTTGGCGTGGGTCGAGCCGCTGTCGAACCAGACGTCCAGGATGTCGTCGACCTTCTCGAAGTCCTCCAGGCGATGGGCGTCGCCGAGGAAGCTCTGGGGATCGCGGCTCCACCAGGCATCGGCCCCGTCCTCGCGGAAGGCCTGGGCGATGCGGGCATTGACCGCGTCGTCCCGCAGCACGGCACCCGTCGCTTTGTGAACGAACACGGCGATCGGCACGCCCCAGGCGCGCTGGCGGCTGACGCACCAATCGGGTCGGCCCTCGACCATGCCGCGCAGCCGGTTCTGCCCGGACGCCGGCACGAAGCGCGTCTCGGCGATGGCCTGGAGCGATTTGGCGCGCAGGCCGTTGGCGTCGTCCATGGCGATGAACCACTGCGGTGTGGCGCGGAAGATGAGCGGCGCCTTCGAGCGCCAGGAGTGCGGGTAGCTGTGAACCAGCTTGCCGCGCGCCAACAGCGCGCTTGCGTGGATCAGCGCCTGGATCACCGGCTCGTGCGCCTCGAAGACGTGCAGACCCTCGAAGCCGGGTACGGCGGCGGTGTAGCGGCCGTCCTCGGCGACCGTGTCGGGCACCTCCAGGCCGTGCTTGGCGCCGAGTTCGAAGTCGTCGGCGCCGTGGCTGGGGGCGATGTGGACGAGGCCCGTGCCCTGCTCGGTGGTGACGAAATGCCCCTCCAGCATCGGCACGCCGTAATCGTAGCCCTGGTGGTGCAAGGGGTGGTGCAGCACCGTGCCGGCGAGATCGGCGCCCTTGAAGGCGGCAAGGGCGCGGTGCGCGGTGATGCCGGCGGCGTTGGCGACGTCGGCCAGGAGGGCTTCGGCCACCACCAGCCGCTCGCCGGGCTTGGCGTGGCTGCCGTCCTCGACGGCCGTCACCTCGATCAGCCGGTAGTCGATGGCGTTGCCGTAGGCGACCGCCCGGTTGGCCGGCATGGTCCAAGGCGTGGTGGTCCAGATGACCACGGCCGCACCCTGCAATTCGGGCACTGTCGTTTCGACCACCGGAAAGCGCACCCAAATGGTGTGCGAGGTATGATCGTGGTACTCGACCTCGGCTTCGGCCAATGCGGTCTTTTCCACCACCGACCACATCACCGAGCGCTGGCCGCGGTAGAGCGAGCCCTGCATCAAGAACTTGGCCAGCTCCTCGAAGATGCCGGCCTCGGCCTCGAAGCTCATGGTGGTGTAGGGATCCGCCCAGTCGCCGAGCACGCCGAGGCGCTGGAACTCGGCCATCTGGATGCCGATCCATTTCTGGGCGTAGTCGCGGCACTGGCGGCGGAACGCGGTGATCGGGACCTGATCCTTGTCCTTGCCATTCTTTCTGTATTCCTGCTCGATGTTCCACTCGATCGGCAGGCCGTGGCAGTCCCAGCCGGGAACGTAGGCCGCATCCTTGCCGAGCATCTGCTGGCTGCGGTTGATCACGTCCTTCAGGATTTTGTTGAGGGCCGTGCCCATGTGCAGGTGCCCATTGGCGTAGGGCGGGCCGTCGTGGAGGATGAAGGGCTCGCGGCCCTTGGAGCGGCGGCGCAGTTCGGCATAGAGGTCCTGCTCTGCCCAGCGCTTCAGCATCTCCGGCTCGCGCTGGGGCAGATTGGCCTTCATCGCAAAGGCGGTGCGCGGCAGGGCAACGGTCGAGCGGAAATCCTGCGTCATCGGTCCGAACCTAGAGGGGGGCTGCCTCGACGGGTGGCGTCGTGGCGAGGAGGCGGCGCGCCTCGTCGCAATCCGCCGCCATTTGTGCCTTCAGCGCGTCGATACCGTCAAAGTTTCTTTCGTCACGCAAAAAACGATGCCAGGCGAGGCGCACCCGCTGGCCGTAGAGATCGACGTCGCGGTCGAACAGATAGGTCTCGAGCCTGAGGTCCTGGCCGTGGAAGACCGGCCGCCAGCCGAGATTGGTGGCGCCATCGGCCCATTCACCCGAAGGCAGCCTGAGCCGCGTGGCGTAGACGCCCGTGCGCGGCAACAGGATGCGGCGGCCGAGCACCCGGAGGTTCGCCGTCGGATAGCCCAGTGTGCGGCCGATCTTGTCACCCTCGACCACCACCGCATCGAGTTGGTAGGGCCGCCCCAGCAGGTGATCGGCCACGGTCAGTTCGCCGTCGGCCAGCGCCTGGCGGATGCGGGTGGAACTGGCGGGGATGCCGTCGACGGCGACCGCCGGGAGCGCCTCGACGCCGAAGCCGTGGTGCTCACCGAGCGCGGTCAGGAGCGCGGCATCACCCTGGCGCCGGTGGCCGAAGCGAAAGCCGTCGCCCACCACGACGTGGCGCACACCAAGCCCTCGGACCAGGACATGTTCGACGAAGTCCTCGGCGCTCATGCGGCGCAGCGCATCGTTGAAGCCCACCACGTAGAGGCGCGCCACGCCCTGGGTGCGTAGCCGCTCCATGCGCATCTTGAAGCCGCCCAGCCGCTCAGGCGCGCCGATCGGGTCGAAGAATTCGCGCGGGTGCGGGCGGAAGGTCACCACGCCCAAGGGCACGCCCAAGGCGGTGGCAGCGGCACGCGCCCGTTCGACAACGGCGCGGTGCCCCTTGTGCACCCCGTCGAAATTGCCCAACGCCACTGCGGCCCCCCGCGCGGCGTCGGCCACGCGGCGATGGCCCCTGACGATCAGCATGGCGCCCGCGTGCCACAAGGCCGGGAGCCTGTCAAAGGCGGGGGCATGGCTTCGAGCGGGACGGCGCGGAGGATGGCTCAGCGCCCGAGTGCCTCGAACACCTCGGCAGCGGCCCGGGCACTGGGTGCCATAGCCCCGGCGCCGAGCTCGTGCGCGACCGCGTCGAGGGCGCGCCGTTGCGCCTGCCAAGCCTCGGGCTCGCCCAGCAGGCGTTGCGCGGCGGCGGCGAGGGTTTCGGGCGTGCAGCGCTCCTGCAGCAGCTCCGGCACCACCAGGGCATCGGCCACGAGGTTGATCAGGCTGACGTACTTCACCCGGATCAGGCGGCGGGCAAGGGCGGCGGTCAGCCAGCTCGTGCGGTAGAGCACCACGGTCGGCAGCCGCGCCAGGGCCAGCTCCAGGCCCACCGTGCCGGAGGCGGCAAGCGCCAGATCGGCCTCGGCATAGCGCGCGAAGCGCCGCTCGGGCTCGGCCTCGACGAGCAGCGGCGTTGGCCAGTTGCCGGTGAGATCCGCGACCAAGGCGGCCTTGGCCGGCGGCGTCGGCAAAACGCAGCGAAGCTCCGGGAACGGCGCCTGCAGCAGCGCCACCGTCGCGCGCAGCAGCGGCACGTGGCGGCGGATTTCGCCGGTTCGACTGCCGGGAAGCAGGCACAGCACCGGGTCCATGTGCCGCTCCCGGTGCATGAACGCGGGCAGCGCCGGCACCTGCTCGACGATCGGATGGCCCACATGCACCGCCTCGACGCCGTAAGCAGCGAAGAACGCCGGCTCGAAGGGCAACACGGCCAAGAGCCGGTCGACCAGCCCCCGTAGCTTCGCCGCCCGGCCCGGCCGCCAGGCCCAGGCCTGTGGGGCCACGTAGTGGACCTTGACCGCGTCGAGATCGCGCAGCCGCCCGAGCACCCGGAGCGTGAACGCCGGCGCATCCACCGTCAGCACCAGATCAGGCCGCATCGCCCGCGCCGCTTGGGCCGTCTCCCGCAGCCGCCGGATCAGGCGGGGCAGGTGCGGCACGACTTCGGCGAAGCCCATCAAGGACAGCTCGTCCATCGAAAAGCGGCTGTTGAGCCCGAGCTTTGCCAACTCCGCACCGCCAACGCCATCGAGTTCCAGCCCCCCCACCTGGGGGCCGAGCGCCTGCAGCAGCCGGGCGGCGAGGAAATCGCCCGAGGTCTCGCCGGCCACCACGAACACGCGCAGCGTCACGCGAAGGGCTCCACACCGACGACGAACAGACCGTGGCGCTCGGCGCGCCGCGCCAGTTGGTCGGCCTCGGCGACCAGCGTATGGCCCGCCTCGACGGCGATGCCGCGCAACCCCGCCGCGGCGGCGTTGTCGACGGTCGCCGGCCCGATCGTCGGCAGGTCGACCCGCCGCTCCTGGCCGCGCTTGCGTCCCTTCACGAGAACGCCGCCGGGCCCCTGCCGCTTCAGGTCATGGCAGCGCGCCAGAAGCGCATCCGTCCCCTCGACCGCCTCGACACCCAACACCAGGTGCGCCTGCACCACCACCGCCTGGCCCACATCGGCCTCGCCCAAGGCCCGCGCCACCGCCACCCCGCGGGCGATGTCGGCCAAGGCCGCCGCATCCGGCGCCGGCCCCGCGAGCGGGCCCAAGGGCGCCAAGAGCGAGGCCGCCAACACATCGGCGCCCACCACCCTGAAGCCTTCCCGCTCCAATTCGGCGACGATCAACCGCAACAGCCGGTCATCACCCGCATCCATCGCCCCCAGCCGGGCCAACATCGCCAACGCCCGGCGATCGAGCGCCACCGCCGCCAGGGACGGCCGCCCGACCTTGCCGATCATGCAGACTTCGTCACACCCATGACGGTGCAACAGCGCCAAGGTGCGCCCGACCGCCCCCAACCGCACCCAATCGTGCCGGTAGCCCGCGACCCAGCCGGGCTCGGCATGGCCCTCGAAGGCGATCACCACCACCTCGCGCCCACCCTGCCGCGCAGCTTCAGCCACGACGGGGGGTAGACTGCCGCCCCCTGCGAGAATGCCGACGGTGGTCAAGGTGAGAGGCAGCTCCAAAGGTGGAAGGAGAAGGCAAGGGGGGCTTTGATGAGCCCCCCTTGGACCCCCCAGGCAACGGCGTTGCCGTTGCCACTTGAAAAGTGGCGGCGGCGACAGCCGCTGCCTGGGGGTCCTAGGGGGCCAAAAGCCCCCTAGCCTTTACCGCTTCGCCGCGGCCGGTTGGATGACTTCACGGTTGCCGCGGTCCTTGATGAAGGCCACGATTTCCATGACGCGGGGTTGGTCGGCGTAGACTTCGGCGACTTCGAGCAGACGGTCGGCGAAGGCGCCGCGCTCGTCGACGAAGAGCTGGCGAAAGGCGTTGCGCATGACGCGGAGGTCGCCGGGTCCAACGCCGCGGCGGCGCAGGCCGACGAGGTTGAGGCCGGCCAGTGTGGCGCGGTCACCCATGACGAGGCCATAGGGGATGACGTCGCCTTCGACACCGGTGAGGCCGCCGACCATGGCGGTCGGGCCGATGCGCACGAACTGGTGGACGGCGGAGAGGCCGCCCAGATAGGCGTGGTCGCCGACCGTGACGTGGCCACCGAGGGTGGCGTTGTTGGCCATGATCACGTGATTGCCGATCTGGCAGTCGTGGGCGACGTGGGTGGCGGCCATGAAGAGGTTGTGGTCGCCGACGACGGTGCGGCCGCGGCCCTGGATGGTGCCGGGGTGCATGGTGACGTGTTCGCGGATGCGGTTGGCGACGCCGATTTCGAGGGTGGTGGGCTCGCCTGCATATTTCAGGTCCTGCGGCGGGTGGCCGAGGGCGGCGAAGGGGTAGACGACGGTGCCGTCGCCCACCGTGGTGTTGCCGACGATGGAGACGTGGCTGACGAGTTCCACCTCTTCGCCGAGGGTCACACCGGCGCCGACGATGCAATAGGGGCCGATCTTGACGCTTTCGCCGAGCCGGGCCTCCGGGTCGACCACGGCCGTCGGGTGGATGTCACGCGCCATGCTTCAATCGTCCATGATCATGGCCGAGTAGGTCGCTTCGGCGACCATCCGACCGTCGACGAAGGCCTTACCGTCGAACTTGAAGACGGACATCCGCGAGCGCAGCAGCTTGACCTCGATGCGCAATTGGTCGCCCGGCACCACCGGTGCCCGAAAGCGGGCGCTGTCGATGGTCATGAAGTAGACCAGTTTGCCCTCGGCTTTGGGCCCCAGGGTCGCACCAACCAGCACACCGGCGGTCTGCGCCATCGATTCGACGATCAAGACGCCGGGCATCACCGGGCGGCGCGGGAAGTGGCCCTGGAAATAGGGTTCGGTGATGGTGACGTTCTTGATCCCCACCGCACTTTCGCCGACGCGGACGTCGACCACTTTGTCGATCAAGAGGAAGGGGTAGCGGTGTGGGATCTTGCGCATGATCCCGTCGAGATCGATCTCGTAGGGCTGCCCCACCGCCTCGGCGGCATCGGTCATGGCTGGGTTCGAACCTCCTGTCGTCAATTCCGGCGTCCGAGGCGGCCGATCGCCACCAACTGACGGCGCCACTCCTTGGCCGGGATGGCGGGCGCGCCGCCATAATCCTGGTTGCCCTCGAGGTCTCGGATCACCGCCGTCCGTGCGGCCAGCCTGGCGCCGGGACCGATGGTCAAATGACCGGTGATCCCGGATTGCGCCGCGACAACGACGTGATGGCCGAGTTCGGCACTGCCGGAGATACCGCTCTGCGCCACGATGACGCAATGCTCTCCGAGCACGACGTTGTGCGCGATCTGCACGAGGTTGTCGATCTTGGTCCCGCTGCCGATCACGGTATCGCCGAGCGCGCCGCGGTCGATCGTGGTATTGGCGCCGATCTCGACGTCGTCGCCGATCAAGACGCGGCCGAGTTGCGGCACTTTGCCGTGCGCGAAGCCGAGCGCGTAGCCGAAGCCGTCCTGGCCGATGCGGACACCGGCGTGGATGACCGTGCGTGCCCCGATGAGGCAATGGCTGAGGCTGGCGCCGGCACCGACCACACAATCGGGCCCGAGGATGCAGCGCTCGCCGAGGACGGCGTTGGCCGCGATCCGGCAGCCGTCGCCGATCTCCGCCCCGGCCTCGACCACCGCACCGGCGGCGACGTGGACGCGGTCGCCGAGCTTCGCCGTCGGATCGACGTGGGCGCCGGCGTGGACGCCGGCCGCGCGCCGTTCCTGGCTCGGGTAGAAGAGCGCCGCCACGGCGGCATAGCTGCGATAGGGCTCCAGGCTGATCAGGAGGGCGCGGCCAGCCGGCGCCAGGTCGCGGTCGGCGTCGCGGACGATCAAGGCGCCGGCGCGAGTGGCGGCAAGCGCGTCGCGCAGGCGGCGATTGTCGAAAAAGGCCACGTCCCGTTCCGTGGCGAGGCCCAGCGCGGCGACGTCCTGGATCGGCATGGCCGGGTCGCCCTCGAGGCGGGCGCCGGCGCGCTGTGCGACGAGGGCCAGCGGAAACGGGCCGGCGCGGTCGAAGAAACGGGGATCCGGCACCGGCCTCAGTCCTCGTGGCGCATGATGGCGACGATCGGCAGGCGTTGGTCCAACGCCGCCATGATCTCGGCGGTCAGGTCCAAATCGGGCGTGAACACCAGCACGTCGGAGCGCGGCAGGACGACGTTGAAGGCGTAGACGTCGCCCAAATCGTTCATCACCTCGACGACCTCGTCGCGGACGCGCTGGAACGCCTCGGCCGAGGCGACGTCGAGCATCCGGCGGCGCTCCTGGACGAGCCGCTGCACGGTGGCAACGTCGGCCTCGAAGGCGCGGCGCTGCTCGCGATAGGCTTCGGGGCCGAGCTCGCTCCGCAGGCGCCCGAGTTCGGCATCGGCGCGCTCCAGCCGTTCGCGTTCCCGCGCGATTTCGTCCTCGAACCGCAGCCGCAGATCCTCCACCTGCCGGCGAATGCTCTGCGCCGCCAGGCTATCGCGCAAGAGCCGCTGGTAGTCGACGATGGCGACCACCGCCGGTGGCAGCGGGCGCTCTGCCTCGTTGGCGAAGGCGGGTCCGGCGACGGCAAGGCCGATCGCCAGCGCCAAGAGGCGGGGACTTCGGACCATCGGCGCCTCAGAACCGCGTGCCGAAAGAGAACCGGAAAAACTCGGTCTCGTCGAGGTTGTCCTTGACGACGGCCTGGCCGAAATCGAACGCGAGCGGGCCGAAGGGCGAGAGCCACGTCAGGCCGACGCCGGCGGTGACCCGCAGATTGCCGCTGTCCGTGAGGTTGGGGCCGGACACGTCGATGTCGGTCAGGCTGCCGGCGTCGACGAAGGCGCGGCCGAAGAAGCGCAAATCCTCGGGCAAGCCGAGCGGAAAGCGCACCTCCGCCGTGCCGACGTAGTAGAGATTGCCGCCGAGTGCGTCGCGCGTCACCGAATCGCGCGGGCCGATACCGCCGACGCGGAAGCCCCGAAAGTCGTTGCCGCCGACGAAGAAGCGGTTGGACAAGCGAACGTCATCGCCAATGCCGGCGATGTGGCCGCCGGCAAAGCGGAGGTTCGCCACCACTTGGTCGCCGACGATCGGCTGGAAATAGGAGACGCTCAGCTCGTGGCTGATGAAGGTGCGATCGCCGCCGAGACCGGCGAAATCCTGATCGAGCCGCAACGAATAGCCTTCGTTCGGCAACTGGAAGTTGTCACGCCGGTCGATGATGAAGCTTTGCCCGATGCTGGACGTGATCGAATCGCCCTTCTCCGCCTTGATGAACGGTGAAGCGTCCTCGCGCACGCTGCGGATTTCGTCCTCGCGCAGGCCGTAGCGCACGACGTGGGTGATGTCGCGGGTGAGCGGGTAGCTCGCGCGCAAAACGAAGCCCGTGCTGCGCTCGTCGAACGAACCCTCGTCCTGGAAGTCGGTCTGCCGGTTGAAGACGTCGATGCCGCCCGCAACCTCGTAGCCGAGCAGCCATGGCTCGGTGTAGCTGAAGTCGATGTCCTGCCGGCGGCCGGAGATCGTGAACGACGCCCGCACCGCGCGGCCGGTACCGAGCAGGTTGCGCTCGGCGAAGACCACCTGGGCCAGCGGGCCGTCGGTGGTCGAGAAGCCGGCACCGAAGGAAAGCTCGCCGGTCGCCTGTTCTTCGACCTCGATCTCGATGACGGTCCGATCCGGCGCGGAGCCGGCACGGGTGCGGAATTCCACCCGGGCGAAATAGCCGAGCCGGCGAACGCGACGCTCGGATTCGCGCAGCAAGGCGGAGTTGAAGGCGTCGCCCTCGGCGAGGAGCAGTTCGCGCCGGATGACCTCGTCGAGGGTGCGCAGATTGTTGATGATTTCAATCCGCTCGACGAAGACCCGGGGACCTTCGTTGACGACGAAGAGGATGTCGACGGTTCGATCCTCGGCGTTGCGCCGCAGCAACGGGTCGATGTCGACGAAGGCGTAGCCGAGCTGCCCGACGCGCTCGACCATGGCCTGGATGGTCGCCTCGACGTCCCGCGCCCGATAGACCTGACCCTGGCGCATCCGCACCAGGCCTTGCAACTCGCGCGCATCCAGATCGCGGATCCGGCTCTCCACGTCGATCGCCCCGAACCGGTAGCGCTCGCCCTCGTCGATCGTAAAGGTGATGAAGAAGCCATCGCCCTCGGGCGTCAGCTCGGCGATGGCCGAGCGCACCTCGAAGTCGATGAAGCCGCGGTCGAAATAGAACCGGCGCAGCAGTTCCTCGTCGAAGGCGAGGCGGTCCGGATCGTAGGTGTCGGCGGTGGTGAAGACGCGCCAGAAACGGCTTTCCGTGGTCTGGATCACCTCGCGCAGCCGGCTGTCGCTGAAATTGCGGTTGCCGACGAAGCTGATGCCGGTGACCCGGGTCAGCGGGCCTTCGGTGATCTCGAAGACGAGATCGACGCGGTTCTGGTCGAGTTCGATGATCTTGGGCTCGACCGTGGCGCCGAAGCGGCCGGTGCGGCGGTAGAGTTCGAGGATGCGCGCCACCGCCGTCTGGACGCGGGCGCGGCTGAACACCTCCCGCGAGCGCAGGTCGATTTCACTCGCCAGCGCGTCGTCGCCGAGGCGGCGGTTCCCCTCGAACGCGATGCGGTTGATGAAGGGGTTTTCGCGGACGACGACGACCAGCACGTTGCCGTCGCGCTCGAGGCGAACGTCCTCGAACAGCCCCGTCGCGAACAGCGAGCGCAGCGACGCGTCCAGGGCCGCGGGATCGAACGGGTCGCCGATGCCGACGGTGAGCTGGATCTCGACGAACGACGGCTCGATCCGCTCGTTCCCCTCGACCCGAATGTCGGCGATGGTCCCCGCCGTCTGTGCCGCGCCCGGCAGCGGGGCCATCACCACCCAACACGCGACACAAGCCGCGATCAACAGCGCCAACCGAGCCCGACGGGCCATTCATGCCTCCCAGAAGGCCGAACCCTGGCTCGGGGACGGTCAGTTGCCCGGGAGATAGCGCATGATGTCGTTCCAGGTTACGAAAATCATCAGGCCGAGCACCAAGGCCAGGCCCACCCGAAACGCGATCTCCTGCACTCGCTCCGCGAGCGGCCGCCCGCGAACCGCTTCGACGGCGTACATCACCAAATGACCCCCGTCGAGCATCGGGATCGGGAAAAGATTGATGAGCCCGAGATTTACCGAAAGAACCACGATCAACCACGTGAACTCGGGGACACCCAGGCGGGCGGCCTCACCGGAAAGCTCGGCGATGCGCAGCGGGCCGCCCAATTCGTCAAAGCCGCGGTTGCCCGTGATGATCTGCCCGACCGCGACCAGGATGTCGCGGATCATGGTCAGGACCTGCCCGGTGGCCTCGATCGGCGCCAGCAGCGGATTGACCCGTTCGAAGGTGGGCGGTGCGGCGACGATGCCGATCACCGGCCGCCGCACCGTGGCCTCGTCTTCGCCCAGCGTCTCCATGCGCGGTGACATCGCCAGCTCGAAGCGATCCCCGGCGCGGTCGACCAAAAGGGTCAGCGGCGCTTCCCCGCTCTCTGAGACGGCCATTTGCAGATCGGCGAAGGTGTCGATCGGGGCACCGTCGATGGCGAGGATGCGGTCGCCCGCGACCAGCCCGGCCGCGGCCGCGGGTCCGCCGTCGCGGACCTCGCCCACCACCGGCAACAGCACCGGCCGGCCCGCCAGGGCCAAGAGCAGGGCCAGCGCCAGAATAGCGAACAGGAAATTGGCGCCGGGACCGGCGAAGACGATCGCCATGCGCTGCCAGACGGATTTGCCCGGAAAGCTGTCGTCGGCACCGGCCGTCGCCGGGTCTACCGTGGCACTGGCCGGATCGGCGTCGCCGCGCATCTTGACGTAGCCACCAAGCGGGATCGCGGCAATTTTCCAGCGCGTTCCCGCCCGGTCCGTCCAGCCGAAGAGCTCGGGGCCGAAGCCGACCGAGAACGCTTCGACGAACACCCCGTTCCTGCGCGCGACCCAGTAATGGCCCCATTCGTGCACGAAGACGACGATGCACAACACGACCAGAAAAGCCAAAACGTAGAGGGGAAACCCACCCAACAAATCCATACACGTTCCTCGATGGGCCAGCCGCGAGCCGGCAGGTCGGCGGCGAAGCCGCGATCAGTGACGCTGGCGCGACGTCTGGTCGACCGCGGCGGCAGCGGCGTCGCGGGCCGCCGCATCCAGCGCCAAGACTTCGGCCAGGGTGGTCGGTGAGGTCGCGGCAAGACCCTCCAGCACCGCCTCGACCACGGCGACGATGTCGAGAAAGCCCAGCCGCTCCTCCAAGAACGCGGCCACCGCCACCTCGTTGGCCGCGTTCATGATGGTGGGGGCGCCACCCCCCGTCTGCAAGGCCTCACGGGCGAGGCGCAAGGCCGGGAAGCGGGCCTCGTCCGGCGCTTCGAACTCCAGCCTGCCGACCGCCGCCAAGTCGAGCCGCTGGTCCTCGAGGTTGAGGCGATCCGGCCAGGCCAGGGTGTGCGCGATCGGCACGCGCATGTCGGTCGGCCCGACCTGGGCCAATTGCGAGCCGTCCTCGTATTCGACGATGCCGTGCACGATCGATTGCGGGTGGATCAAGACGTCGAGCTTCGCTGCGGCGACGCCGAAGAGCAGATGCGCTTCGATGAGTTCCAGCCCTTTGTTCATCATGGTGGCGCTGTCGACGGAGATCTTGGCCCCCATCGACCATTTCGGGTGGGCGACCGCCTCGGCGGGGGTCGCAGCCGCCATCGTCGCCAAGCTCGCGGTGCGAAACGGACCGCCCGAGGCGGTGAGGATCAGCCGCCGCACCGTCGTCGCCGGCCGGCCGGCCAGGGCCTGGAAGAGTGCGTTGTGCTCGCTGTCGACCGGCAACAGCACGGCGCTTGAGCGCCGCACTGCGTCGAGCAGCAGGGGGCCCGAGCAGACCAGCGCTTCCTTGTTGGCCAAGGCCAACACGCCGCCCCGCTCGGCGGCGGCGAGGGTGGGAGCGAGGCCGCCGGCGCCGACGATGGCGGCCATGGTCCAGTCGCTGGCTCGCCGGGCGGCCTCGATCACCGCCTCGGGGCCGGCCGCCACCTCGATGTCGCGCCCGGCGAGCCGCGCCTTCAAGGACGGGTAATGGGCCGGATCGGCCACCACCGCCAGTTCGGCCCGGCTGCGGATGGCCGCTTCGGCCAGTTCGGCCACGCGGTGATGCGCCGTCAGCGCCACCACCTGGAACCGCTCCGGCTGGCGGTAGACCAGATCGAGCGTGCTTTGGCCGATGGAGCCGGTGGCCCCGAGGATCGTGAGGCGGCGCTTGGTCATGGATGCAGGGCCACGAAGAAGGCAAAGACCGGGGTTGCGAACATCAGCCCGTCGAGGCGATCGAGCGCGCCGCCATGGCCGGGGATCAGGTGGCTCGTGTCCTTGGTGTGGGCCAGCCGCTTGAAGCGGCTTTCGAACAGATCGCCCGCTTGCGCCACGGCGCCCAGCCCCGCCCCCAACAGCATCGCCCCACCGACGAAGGGCAGGCCGGCAACGTAGGCCACGGCACCGGCGGCGAGGCTCGCCCCGACCATGGCGCCCGCCAAGCCCGCCCAGGTCTTGTTCGGGCTCCACACCGGCGCCAGCTTCGGGCCGCCGAAGGTGCGCCCGGCGAAGAAGGCGACCGTATCGGCGGCCCAGACCACGGCGAACACGAACAACACGTAGATCAGGCCGTCGGCACCGCGTTCGCGCATCCACACCAACAGCATCGGGGCCAGCGCGATGTAGACCACGCCCCAGGCCAGCCACCGCGGCGGCCAGCCGCGACCGCGGCCGAAGGCGGCAGCGCAAAGCGCGATCAGGCCGATCGCCACGAACCCCCAGAGAACCGCTCCCAGCATGGCGGCCACCACGCCGAGGACGGCCGCCACCCCGGCCACGAGCGCGGCCCAGAGCCGCAAGCCCTCGACCTCGTGGCGCCTGGCGACCAGGCTGCCCCACTCGTGCGCGGCGATCAGCGCTACCGCCGCGACCAACAAGGCGAAGAGCCAGCCGCCGACCAACGCGGCCGCCAGGCCCAAGACGATGAGGACGGCAGCCGAAGCGAGGCGAAGCCGGAGCTCGTGGCTGATCGCCTCAGCCACCCGACGCCCCGTAGCGGCGCTCGCGCCGGCCATATTCGTCCAGCGCGGCCCGCAGATGGGTAATGTCGAATGCCGGCCAGTTCACCGGCGTGAAGACGAACTCGGCATAGGCCAACTCCCACAAGAGGAAGTTGGACAGGCGCTGTTCGCCGCTGGTGCGGATCAACAGGTCCGGCTCCGGCACCCCGTCGGTCAGGCGCCGGCCGAAGCCTTCGACGGTCAGGTCGTCCGGCTTCGCCTCGCCACGTGCCACGGCGAGCGCGAAGTCTCGTGCGGCCTGCACGATCGCCTGCCGGCTGCCGTAGTTGAGGGCGAAGGTGGCGACCGGCCCCGTGCAGCCCCGCGTCGCCGCGAGCCCGCCGTCCAAGAGCTGGTTGATGTCGTCCGGCAGGCTGCCGCGGTCGCCGATGAACCGCAGCCGCACATTGTGCTCGACCAGGTTGGCCACCTCCCGCCGCAGATAGAACCGCAAGAGGTTCATCAAGTCCTGAATCTCGTCGGCCGACCTATTCCAGTTTTCGGCGGAGAAGGCGAAGAAGGTCAGATAGCGGATGCCGAGTTCGTTGGCCGCCTCCATCACCCGGCGCACCGCCTGCGCACCTTGCTGATGGCCGTAGAGCGCCGGCCGCCCCCGTGCTTGGGCCCACCGCCGATTGCCGTCCATGATGATGGCGACGTGGGCGGGTATCGCAGGGCCGGGGCCGTTCGTACAAACCGAGGGGGCGAGCGGGCTGGACATGGGCTCAGACCGTCAGGATGTCTTTTTCCTTGGCGGTCAATAGCTCGTTGATCGCGGCGATGTGGCGATCGGTCAGCGCTTGCACCTCGTCGGCGTAAAGCTTGTGGTCGTCCTGGCTGAGATGGCCGTCCCGCTCCAGCTTCTTGAGCTCGTCCATTCCGTGCCGGCGAACGTTGCGCACCGCGACGCGGGCGGTCTCGGCATAGCCGTGGGCGACCTTGACCAGCTCCTTGCGCCGCTCCTCGTTCAGTTCCGGGATGGGGATGCGGATCAAGGTGCCGTCGACCACCGGGTTGAGCCCCAGATTGGCGTTGCGGATCGCCTTGTCGACCGCGCTCACATTGCCCTTGTCCCACACGGCGATGGTGATCATGCGGGCATCGGGCACGTTGACGGAGCCGACCTGGTTGAGCGGCATCTGGCTGCCATAGGCGTCGATGGTGACGGGATCGAGGATGCTCGCCGAGGCGCGGCCCGTGCGCAGGCTCAACAGTTCGTGGCGGAACGCCGCGACGGCCCCGTCCATACGGCGCTCCAGATCGTCGAGGTCCGGTTCGGTCGATGCGTCGCTCATCGGGCTGATCCCTAGTCCTCGGTAATGATGGTGTGCGGTCCGTCGCCGCGCATCACGTTGGCGTAGGCCCCCTCGGTTTGCACCGAAAAGACGATGATCGGTATGTGACTTTCGCGCGCCAGCGAGATCGCCGACGCGTCCATCACCCGCAGGTCGTCGGCCAGGACCTGCAGGTAGGTCAAGCGGTCATAGCGTCGAGCGCTGGGGTCGCGCTTGGGATCGGCCGAATAGACGCCGTCGACCTGCGTGCCCTTCAAGATCGCGTCGCACCCCATTTCCGCCCCGCGCAAGGCGGCCGCGCTGTCGGTGGTGAAGAAGGGGTTGCCGGTGCCGCCGGCGAAGATCACCACACGGCCCTTTTCCATGTGGCGGATGGCGCGGCGGCGGATATAGGGCTCGCACACCGCACTCATCGGGATGGCCGACATCACCCGCGTCGGCAGGCCCGACTGCTCGATCACGCTCTGCACGGCCAGGGCGTTGATGACCGTCGCCAACATGCCCATGTAATCGGCGGTCGTCCGCTCGATCCCGGCGCTGGCCACCGCGGCCGAACCACGCAGCATGTTGCCGCCGCCGATGACCAGGCATTGCTCCACGCCCATCGCATGCACGGCGCGGACCTCGGCGGCGAGACGCCGCAACATCCGCGGGTCGTGGCCGAACTCGCCCTCGCCCATGAGCGCCTCGCCCGACATCTTCAACAGCACGCGGCGGTAGAGGGGTCGGGCGAGGTCGGACATCAGCGTCTCATGGCGGCGGGCGAGGGGACGGGTGGAGGCCGGGACACAACCTCAGGCTGTGTACGTCAGTCGGTCAGTTGCCCGCAAGCTGGGCGACCTCCGCGGCCAGATCGGTGGCCTCGCGCTCGATCCCTTCGCCGAGGACGAACTTGATGAAGCCGGCGACCTCGATCGGTGCGCCGAGCGCCTTGCCGGCAGCCTCGACCACGTCCTTCACCTTCTTGTCGGTGTCGATGACGTAGACCTGCTCCAACAGCACCACGTCCTCGTAGTACTTGCGCAGGCGGCCTTCGACCATCTTCTCGACGATGTTGGCGGGCTTGCCGCTGGCCAGCGCCTGATCGGTGAAGATCGCCTTCTCGCGCTCGACCTGGGCCGGGTCGAGCGCGGCCACCGTGACGGCACTCGGGTTGGCCGCCGCGACGTGCATGGCCAGTTGCCGTGCCAATTCGCCGAGGGCGTTCTGGTCGCTCGCGCTCGACTGCAGGCCGACCAAAACGCCGATCTTGCCGAGGCCCGGCGCCGACTGGGCGTGCACGTAGCCGCCGACCGCGCCCGGGTCGACCGTGAGCATCGCCGTCCGGCGCAGGCCCATGTTCTCGCCGATGATGCCGATGGCGTTGGCGATCTCGTCCGCCACCGTCCGCCCCGTCGGCAGGGTCAAGCCCTGCAGCACCTCGACGTCGCCCTTCGCCGCCGGGGCCGCCTCGGCGATGGTCTTGACCATCGCTTGAAAGGCCTCGTTGCGGGCGACGAAGTCGGTCTCGCTGTTGACCTCGACCAACACGCCCATCGGCCCGTCGACGACCACGGCGACCAAGCCCTCGGCGGTAGCGCGCCCAGCCTTCTTGGCGGCCGCGGCGAGGCCCTTCTTGCGCAGCCAGTCCGAGGCGGCCTCGACGTCGCCCTCGGTCTCTTCCAGTGCCTTTTTGCAGTCCATCATGCCGGCGCCGGTCTTCTCGCGAAGCTCCTTCACCAGCTGAGCGGTAATGGCAGGCATCGTTCCTCCGATGTCCAAAAGCTGTTCAGGTCGACGATCGGCTCAGGGCGCCGCCGGCGCCTGGGCTTCCTCCGGTGCCGCCTCCGCACCTGCCATGTCGTCGGCCCCGACCTCGTCGAGTTGCTCGGCGACACCGCTCAACTGTTCGCTCAGCGCGCCGACGTCGACGCCGGAGGCGTGCATCTCGGCCTGGATGCCGTCGAGCACCGCCCCGACCATCAGGTCGCAGTAGAGGTTGATCGCCCGGCTCGCGTCGTCGTTGCCGGGGATCGGGTAGTTGACGCCCGCCGGGCTCGAATTGCTGTCCACCACGGCGATGACCGGGATGTTCAGCTTGTTGGCCTCGGCGATCGCCAACTGCTCCTTGTTCGTGTCGATGACGAAGATCAGGTCGGGCAGGCCGCCCATGTCCTTGATGCCGCCGAGCGCGCGTTCCAGCTTGTCGCGCTCACGGGTGAGCTGCAACAGCTCCTTCTTGGTCAACCCGGTCTGCTCGTCGTCCAGCCGTGCATCGATCTCGCGCAGCTTCTTGATAGAGTGCGAGATGGTCCGCCAGTTGGTCAACATGCCGCCGAGCCAGCGGTGATTGACGAAATACTGGCCGCAACGCTGCGCCGCCTGCGCCACCGGCTCCTGCGCTTGGCGTTTGGTGCCGACGAACAGCACGCGGCCGTTGCTGGCCACGGTTTCCCGCGTCACCGTCAACGCGCGGTGCAGCATCGGCACCGTCTGCGTCAGGTCGAGGATATGCACCCCGTTGCGCGCGCCGAAAATGTACGGCTGCATGCGCGGGTTCCACCGCCGGGTGACGTGGCCGAAGTGGACACCAGCTTCCAAGAGCTGGCGCATGGTAAAGGTCGGAAAGGTCATCGAACGCTTCCAAGTCCGGTTGAGCCGCCGCGGGTCTGAGCGCCGAACCCAAGGATCGGCGCACCGGATGTGGCCGGAAGGCCACGCGACCCGCGTGAGAGATGCCGCGGCTTTAGGGGAACTCGGCCCGAAAAGCAAGCGTTGGCCTCGAGCGGCCAAGCGGCTCCGGGGCGCGCCTCGCACTTTGGCCGATGGCGCGGTCGGGTGCGACGAAGCGTCTTGTCAATTGCGCGCAACAGGCGAATAACATTTGATGCAATTAACCAAAAGAGGGACGCCGTGCAGCGGCGCGGTAGCTACGGAGCGTGACCATGGACTCCATAACGGAAGAACGCATCCGCCAGCGGGCCTTCGAGCTTTCGGAGGACCCCGCGCGAGCGCATTTGAGCGACATCGACAACTGGCTCGACGCCGAACGCCTCGTTCTCGGCGGCCTCGCCGAAGACGAGGGCAGCTACCAGCCGGAGCCCTCGATCCGCGACACCGAACCGGTGCGCAAAATCAAAGCCGGCAACGGTGCTGGCCGAAGGAGCCGGATCACCCGCGAAACCCTGCCACGCGTCTCCTGAGCGGCGCAATGGCAAGGGGGTGAAACAACCCCGTGGCTGCCTGGTTTCTCGGCTTGGCGGGCTCGATCAGCGTACGCCGATCTGCCGCCGCAGCTTCCGCAAGGCCAAACCGAGAATCGGGATCCGCTGATAAAGGCCGGGCGCTGGGTCCCAGTAGTCGAGATGGGCGGTGACGAGGCCCGTGTCGTTCAGGTGGATTTCGGCCATGCCGTGGATGACCAGGGGGCCTTGGCGGCGGAGGAAGCCCTTGGGCAGGCAGGTGAAGGTCCAGCGGAGGTAGTGGGCGTCCTGGCCCGAGGCTTGGTCGGTGACCTGGAAGACGACGTCGTCGACGTCGTCGTAGGTCTTTTCGAACACGCGGCGGATTTTGGCCTTGCCGCGCACGTCGCTGAACGGATCGCGAAAGCGCGCGTCGTCGCTGAAGCAGGCGACGAGTCGGTCGATGTTGGCACCGTTGGTCGCATTCAGGACCGCGACGTAATGATCGAGACCCTGGCTCATGTCTTCACCGTGCGGCGGACCAGGGCGAAATAGGCGGCGTAGGGCAGGATGCGCAGCACCTTCAAGATGCAGCTGAAGCGGCGGGGGAAGGTGACCTCGAATTGCTTGCCCTTCAGGCCCTTGACCACGCGTTGCGCGGCGGCTTCCGGTTCCATCAAAAACGGCATGGAAAACTCGTTCTTGTCGGTCAGGGGGGTGCGCACGAAGCCGGGGGCGATGACCCGCATGTCGACGCCGGCCTTGTCGAGGTCGAACTTGAGCGCCTCGCACATGTTGAAGAGGGCGGCTTTGGTGGCGCCGTAATAGGCGGAAGTCGGCAGGCCCGTATAGCCCGCAACCGACGAGACCACGGCGATCTGGCCGCCGCGGCGGCCGAGCATCGGTTGCAGGACGGCTTCGAGGCAGTGGGCCGTGCCCATGACGTTGATGGTGAGGAGCCGTTCGAGCTCGGCGGCCTTGAAGTCCTCGGCCTTCACGGGTTGGTGGGTGCCGGCATTGAGGATGGCGCGGTCGATCGGACCCAATTCGGCCTCGATCCGACGCACAACCTCGTGCATCGCGGGGCCGTCGGTGATGTCGCCCGCAAAGGCGGTGACGTTCGGGTGCTCTGCCACCTCGTCCAGCCGCTCGCTCGGGCGGGCGGTGGCCGCGACCAAGGCCCCCTCGGCGGCGTAGGCAAGGGCGATCGCCTTGCCGATCCCGGCCGACGCGCCGGTGATCCAAATCACCTCACGCGGCATCGCGCGTCTCCTTTTCCAGCTTGGCCAGAAACCGGCGGCTGTCGTCCCGTGCTGCGGTCCGTTTCTCGTCGCTCATCTTGTCGAGCGTGCGCAAGATGGGCTGCATTCGCGGGTTGTTTCGCAGTGTGTCGTGGTTCTCCAGCATGAAGTTCCAATAAAGATAGTTGAACGGGCAGGCATCGGGGCCTTGTTTCTTCTTCACGTCGAAGCGGCAGGACGAGCAGAAATTGGACATGCGGTCGATGTAGGCGCCACTCGCGGCATAGGGCTTGGAGCCCATCACGCCGCCGTCGCCGTAGAGCGCCATGCCGAGGGTGTTGGGCAGCTCCACCCACTCGTAGGCGTCGGCGTAGACGGCAAGGTACCAGTCGCACACCGCCTTCGGTTCAATGCCGGCGAGCAGGGCGAAGTTCCCCGTGACCATCAGCCGCTGGATGTGGTGCGAATGCGCCTCGCGCTTGGTCTGGTCGACCACCTTGGCGAGGCAGTTCATGGCCGTCGCGCCGGTCCAGTAGAAGGGCGGCAGCGGGCGCTGGGCGTTCAGGTGGTTGCGCTGGCCATAGTCCGGCATGAACCGCCAATAGACGCCGCGAACGTATTCGCGCCAGCCGATGATCTGGCGGATGAAGCCTTCGACGGCGTTCAAGGGGGCGTGGCCGCAGCGGTAGGCGGCCTCGGCCGCTTGGCAGACCTCGAGCGGCCGCAAGAGGCCCGAATTCAGGTATTGCGACAGGGCGGAGTGGAACAGCCAGTCCTCGCCGTCGACCATGGCGTCCTGGTAGTCGCCGAACCGGGGCAGGGCGTGGGCGATGAAGTGGTCGAGGGCGGCCAGCGCCTGCTCCTTGGTGACGGCGAACCAGAAGGGCTCCAGGTCGCCGAAGTGGTCGGCGAAGCGGCGGCGGACGAGGTCCAGGACCTCGGCGGTGACGGCATCGGGGGCAAAACGCAACGGGCCGGGGCTGTCGAGGCCCGCCTTCGGGGGTTTGCGGTTGTCGGCGTCGTAGTTCCAATGCCCACCCTCGGGCTCGCCCGCGGCCGTCAGCAAGAGGCCCGTGCGCTTGCGCATCGCGCGGTAGAACCACTCCATGCGTAGCTGCTTGCGCCCGTCCGCCCAGCGCTCGAAGTCGGCGAGCGAACACACGAAGCGGTCGTCGGCGCGGACCTCGACGGCGACCCCGAAGGCCTCGGCCCAGCCGTCCAGCATCTGCCGAACACGCCATTCGCCGGGCTCCGTCACGACGATCCGGCCGAGCCCGTGGCGCTCGAGCGCGCGCTTCACCTCGCCGGTGAAGCTTCCCGTATTCGCTGGGTCGTCGAGCTGGACGTAGTCGACCGGCACGCCCTTGGCCGCGAGTTCGGCCGCGAAATGCCGCATCGCGCTGAACAGGAACGCGATTTTCTTCGGGTGGTGGCGGACATAGGTCGCCTCGTCCGCGACCTCGGCGAGCAAGACCCGATCGGTGGCCGGATCGAGGTCTTGGAGGCTCTGGAGATCGTGGTCGAGCTGGTCGCCCAGGACGAGGCGGAGCGTTCCGCTCACGCCCTGACGGCTTGCGGCAGCGAGGCGACGTCGCTTTCGGGACGGCGGGTGTAGCGGATGTGGTTGTCGCCGCGGATGGTGAAGGCGAGCTGAGTCCAGCCGATGTCGCCGTACCAGAGGTCGAGGTTGACGTCGCCCCGGATCGCCCAGTGCTCCGACGGCACCACCTGGCTGCCGACCTCGACCAGCTCCTCGCCCACCAACTCCGAGCGGCCCTCGACGAGCCGGCCGTGCTGGGTGTTGATCCACGCGCCGTCCTGCACCATCCGCGGCTTCCAATAGGTGGTCGGCAGGATCCCCGCCGGCAGCTCCTTCGTGCCGTCGGTGCCGGTCACCACCAGCCGGTCGCCCTGGTTGCGCGCATCGACCTCGTAGCGGGTGCCGTTGTCGTCGGTCCAGCTCTGCATCGAGACCAGGCGGTCGGCCACGTACACCTCGTGATTGCGGTGGGTGTAGCGATAGGCGGTGATGAAGGCGAGCCGCACCTCGAGGTCGATTGCGATGTCGGTCTCGACCCGGTCACCGTCCTGGCGCAACCGGATGGTGTGCGTTCCGATCTTGGAGCCGTTGCGGCTGACGTCGAACGCCAAAAGACCGCTTTCGGCACGCGCCGCCTGCGGCAGCAACACACCGGCTGCGGCCGCGCCAGCCACGAAACGTCGACGATCCATCGACAGCATGATCAAACCTCGTCCCAGTATCGGATACCTGCTTTACGCGGTGCTATCGCGCCTGGATCAGTCGCCGGCAAGGGGGGTGCGGGCCGTTGGCTGCAGGAAGTCGAAATCGCAGCCGCGATCGGCCTGGAGGATGTGTTCGGCGTAGAGCCGGGCATAGCCGCGCTCAGGTGCCGTGGCCGCGGGCTCGAGCTCCTGGCGACGCCCGGCCAAGGCCGCCTCGTCGACCAGAAGATCGAGCCGCCGCTCCTTCACGCTGAGGTGGATGCGGTCGCCCGTGCGCACCAGCGCCAAGGGGCCGCCCGAGGCCGCATCGGGGGCGACGTGCAGGACGATGGCGCCATAGGCCGTGCCGCTCATGCGCGCGTCCGAGATGCGCAGCATGTCCTTCACGCCCTTCGACCCGAGCTGCTTCGGGATCGGCAGATAGCCCGCCTCGGGCATCGCCGCCGCACTGGTCGGGCCAGCGTTCTGCAACACCAGCACGTCGTCGGCGGTGACCTCGAGCGCCGGGTCGTCGATGCGCTCGGCCATGTCGGCGAGCGAGGTGAACACCACCGCCCGGCCGGTGTGCTCCAACAGCCGCGCCTCGGCGGCGGAACGCTTCACGATGGCGCCGTTCGGGGCCAGGGAGCCGAACACGGCGACCAGCCCGCCGACCGGATCGATCGGCGTCGTGCGGGCGGCGATCACGCCACGGTCGACCCAGGCCCCCCGCTCGGCCGCGAGCCGTTCGCCCAGGGTCTCGCCGGTGACGCCCGCTGCATCCCGATGCAACAGGTCTTCGAGTTCGCGCAAGACCCCGCCGAGGCCGCCAGCGCGGTGGAAATCCTCCATGTAGTGGGTGCCGGTGGGCTTGAGGTTGACCAGGACCGGCGTGCGCTCGCTCAGCTCGTTCAGGCGGTGCAAATCGAGGTCGAAACCCATGCGGCCGGCAATAGCCGTCAGGTGCAGGACGGCGTTGGTCGAGCCGCCGAGCGCCAGCAGCACGGTGAGGGCGTTTTCCAGGCTCTTGGCCGTCAGAAAGGCGCTCGGCCGGCGGTCGTCGCGGCCGGCGATGCGCACCGCCAGCTCGCCCGTGGCCTCGCCGGCACGCAGGCGGTCGGCGTGGACGGCGGGGATGGCGGCGGTGCCGGGGAGGCAAAGGCCCATGGCTTCGGTGAGGCACGCCATGGTGGAGGCGGTGCCCATCACGGCACAGGTGCCGGCGGTGACGGCGAGCTGGCCCTCGACCCGGTCAATGGTCGGCTGGTCGATGTCGCCCGCGCGAAACCGCGCCCAAAAGCGCCGGCAGTCGGTGCATGCACCCAGGCGCTCGCCGTCGAGCGAGCCGCCGAGCATCGGCCCCGCCAACAGCATTACCGCCGGCTTGTCAGCGGAGATGGCGCCCATCAGCTGCGCCGGCACGGTCTTGTCGCAGCCGCCCATGAGCACGACCGCGTCCATTGGCTGGGCGCGGATCATCTCCTCGGTGTCCATCGCCATCAGGTTTCTGAACTTCAGCGTGGTCGGGCTGGTGAAGGATTCGCCGAGCGAGATGGTGGGAAACTCGAGCGGCAGCCCGCCGGCCGCCAAGACGCCGCGCTTCACCGCCTCCAACAGCTCCGGGAAGTGCCGGTGGCAATTGTTGAAGCCGGACGGCGTGTAGGCGATGCCGATCACGGGCTTCTCCAGCATCGCCCGGGAATAGCCCATCGACGAAGCGAACGAGCGGCGCAGATAGGCGGCAAAGCCCGCATCGCCGTAATCCGTCAGCCCACCCTTCAACCCTCGTGCCATCCCCGGCCTCCCTGTGATGTGCACCATTGGCCGCTTGCTCCTGGCCGGATGGCGCCGTTTTTTGCTCGGTATGGCGCGTTTACTGCATTGCGAAGGCGGAGGCGAGGGGCCTCGGCCGGCCGAGGGGAGCGTTCGACCATGCTGGAAACGGCCGTTCTCTATGAGTGGCTCACCTTCGGGGTGCGTTGGCTGCACGTGATCACGGCCATCGCCTGGATCGGCTCGTCCTTCTATTTCATCGCCCTCGACCTCGGCCTGCGCCGGCAGGGGCCGTTGCCGGAGGGTGTATCCGGCGAGGAGTGGCAAGTCCACGGCGGCGGCTTCTACCACATTCAGAAATACAACGTGGCGCCACCCAACTTACCCGAGCATCTGACCTGGTTCAAATGGGAGGCCTACAGCACGTGGCTGTCGGGTTTCGTGCTGCTCGTCTTGATTTATTACGTCAGCGCCGATCTTTATTTGATCGATCCGGGCGTGCTCGACCTGGCAACACCCCTGGCGATCGCGCTGTCGGTCGCATCCTTGGCATTCGGCTGGCTGGTCTACGATGCGCTCTGCAAGAGCCGGGTGGCCGACAGCGACACGGGCCTGATGCTGGCCTTGTTCGCCCTGATCGTGGTCATGGCCTTTGCCTATTCGATGGTCTTTTCCGGCCGCGCCGCCTTTCTCCACCTCGGCGCCTTCACCGCGACGATCATGTCGGCCAACGTCTTTTTGTGCATCATTCCCAACCAGAAGATCGTGGTGGCCGATCTCAAGGCCGGCCGCAGCCCCGATCCCAGGCTGGGCAAGACCGCCAAGCAGCGCTCCACCCACAACAACTACCTGACGCTGCCGGTGCTGTTCTTGATGTTGTCGATGCACAACCCCTTGGCGTTTCAGGCCGAGTACGCCTGGGTGATCGCGGCTTTGGTGTTCCTCACGGGCGTCAGCATCCGCCACTTCTTCAACACCATGCACGCCGGGAAAGGGCATCCCTGGTGGACCTGGGGCGTCACCGCCGCTTTGTTCGCGGCCATCATCTGGCTGTCGGTGCAGGGCAGGCCCGACGGCGAGGCCCAGGCCCTGCCGCTCTCGCCGCAGCAGGCGCGCTTGGCCGCCGCACCCGAGTTCGAGGCGGTGCACGACCTGGTCCAGCAGCATTGTGCCATGTGCCACGCCACGCGGCCCTTTTGGCCGAACATGGCAAGCGCCCCCAAGGGCGTCGTGCTCGAGACCGCAGCGCAGACCGCGGCGCACGCCCGGCAAATCTACCTCCATGCCGGCCGCACCGACGCCATGCCGCCGGCGCGCTTCGCCCTGATGGAGCCGGCTGAGCGGGCGCTGATCGTCAGGTGGTACCATGGCGCTTGGGCTCGCCAAGGCGACTGACGCGTGCTGCAATGCGCTGACGAGCCGAAGGAGGTCAGCCCCGTGCGTCGCATTCAGCGCCTGTTGGTCGCCAATCGTTCGGAAATCGCCATTCGTGTCTTCCGGGCTGCGACCGAACTCGGCATCCGCACCGTCGCCGTCTACGCCGCCGAGGACAAGCTCTCCCTGCACCGCTTCAAGGCCGACGAGGCCTATCAGGTGGGCGCCGGCAAGGGGCCGATCGAGGCCTATCTCGACATCGACGACGTGCTGCGCATCGCCCGCCAGGCCGAGGTCTGCGCCATCCACCCCGGCTACGGCTTCTTGGCCGAAAGCCCCGAATTCGCCGAAGCCTGTGCTGCCGCCGGCATCCTTTTCATCGGCCCCTCGCCCGACGCCATGCGCGCCCTGGGCAACAAGGTCGCCGCCCGCCACATCGCCCAGCAGGCAGACGTCCCGGTGATCCCGGCAACCGAACCCCTGCCGGACGACGCGGCCGACATCGCCACCCTCGCCGCCGAGGTCGGCTACCCACTCATGCTCAAGGCGTCCTGGGGCGGCGGCGGGCGCGGCATGCGCACCATCGAGCACGCGGGCGAACTGGTCGAAGCGGTGCGCTCCGCCAAGCGCGAGGCCAAGGCCGCCTTCGGCAAGGACGAGGTCTATCTGGAAAAGCTGATCCGCCGCGCCCGCCACGTCGAGGTCCAGATCCTGGGCGACCAGCACGGCAACCTCGTCCACCTCTTCGAGCGCGACTGCACCATCCAGCGCCGCAACCAGAAGATCATCGAGCGGGCCCCGGCCCCCTATGTCGACGCCGCGACCCGCCAGCAACTGGGCGAAGCGGCATTGGCGATCGGCAACGCGGTCGCTTACTACGGTGCCGGCACGGTCGAGTTCCTGATGGATGCCGAGAGCGGTGATTTCTACTTCATCGAGGTCAACCCGCGCATCCAGGTCGAGCACACCGTCACCGAGGAGGTCACCGGGCTCGACATCGTCAAGGCACAGATCAAGATCGCCGAGGGCCAGCGCATCGGTCACCTCGACGAGACCGGCATCCCGCCCCAGGCCCAGATCCAGCTCAGCGGCCACGCGCTGCAGTGCCGGATCACCACCGAAGACCCGGAAAACAACTTCATCCCCGACTATGGCCGGATCACCGCCTATCGCGGGGCGATGGGCTTCGGCATCCGGGTCGATGGCGGTACCGCCTATTCGGGCGCCGTGGTCACCCGCTTTTACGACGCGCTCTTGGAGAAGGTGACCGCCTGGGCGCCCTCGCCCGAGGAGGTGATCGACCGGATGCTGCGGGCCTTGGTCGAATACCGCATCCGCGGCGTGGCCACGAACCTCACCTTCCTCGAAACGGTCTTGCGCCACCCGACCTTCCGCGCCGCCAGCTACACCACGCGCTTCATCGACGAAACCAAGGCGCTGTTCGAAGTCGCCCAGCCGCAGGATCGGGCCACCCGGCTCTTGACCTACATCGCCGACGTGACGGTCAACGGCCAGCCCGACCTGCGCGACCGGCCGCGGCCCGCACCGACCCTGCGCCAGCCCGTACCGCCGCGTTTCGAACATAAGCCGGCACCGGGCACCCGCCAGAAACTGGAGGAACTCGGGGCGGTGGGCTTCGCCAAGTGGATGCAGGCGGAGCAGCGCGTCCTGGTCACCGACACGACCATGCGCGACGCGCACCAGTCGCTTCTGGCCACCCGGATGCGCAGCTACGACCTGGTCGCGGTGGCCGACGCCTATGCGCGCGGGCTGCCGCAGCTCCTCTCGCTCGAGTGCTGGGGTGGGGCCACCTTCGACGTCGCCATGCGCTTTTTGTTCGAGGACCCGTGGGAGCGTTTGGCGGACATCCGCGCGCGCGTGCCGAACGTGCTCACGCAGATGCTGCTCCGGGGCGCCAACGGCGTCGGCTACACGAACTACCCGGACAACGTCGTCGAGGCGTTCATCGACGAAGCCGCGGCCGCCGGAATGGACCTCTTCCGCATTTTCGACTGCCTCAACTGGGTCGAGAACATGCGGGTCGCGATCGACGCCGTGGGCGCCACCGGCAAGCTGGTCGAAGGCGCCATCTGCTACACCGGCGACATCGACGACCCTGACCGTGCCAAGTATTCGCTCCGCTACTATGTCGGCCTCGCCAAGGAACTCGAAGCCGCCGGCTGTCACATCCTCGGCCTCAAGGACATGGCGGGCCTGTTGAAGCCGGCGGCGGCCACCAAGCTGATCGGCGCCTTGAAGGACGCGGTGGACCTGCCGATCCACTTCCACACCCACGACACCTCGGGCATTGCCGCTGCCACCATCCTGGCGGCGGTGGACGCGGGCGTGGACGCCATCGACGCGGCGATGGACGCGATGAGCGGCACAACGTCGCAGGCCTGCCTCGGCTCGTTGGTCGAAGCGCTCCGCCACGGCGAACGGGACACCGGGCTCGATCCCAAGGCGATCCGGGAGATTTCGTTCTACTGGGAAGCCGTTCGCGCCCATTACCGCGCCTTCGAGAGCGATCTGTTGAGCGGCGCGAGCGAGGTCTACCTGCACGAGATGCCGGGCGGGCAGTTCACCAACCTTCGGGCCCAGGCGCGCTCGATGGGGCTGGAGGAGCGCTGGCACGAGGTGGCCCGAGCCTATCGCGAGGCCAACGACCTCTTCGGCGACATCGTCAAGGTCACGCCCTCCTCGAAGGTGGTGGGCGACCTTGCCCTGATGATGGTGAGCCAAAACCTCACCGGCGCCGACATCCTCGATCCGGCGAAGGAGGTTGCCTTTCCGGCCTCGGTGATCGAGATGCTGAAGGGCGATTTGGGCCAGCCCCCCGGCGGTTGGCCCGAAGCCTTGCAAAAGAAGGCGCTCGGCGAGACCGCCCCCATCACCGTGCGGCCGGCCTCGCTCCTGCCTGCGACCGACCTCGCCGCCGAGCGCACCAAGGCCGAAGCCGCCTGCGGCCGCGCCCTGAGCGAGCGCGAATTCCAGTCCTACCTCATGTATCCGAAGGTCTTCACCGACTACGCCCGCATCCAGAGCGACTACGGGCCGGTTTCCAGCCTGCCCACGCCGGTCTTCCACTACGGCATGGAGCCGGGCCAGGAGATCGCCGTCGACATCGAACGCGGCAAAACCCTGGTCATTCTCCTCACCGCCGTCGGTCAAACCCGGGACGACGGTAAGGTCGAGGTCTTTTTCGAGCTCAACGGCCAGCCGCGGATGATCGCCGTTCCCAACCGCGGCGTCCAAGCCACCCGCCCCGCCGCCCGCAAGGTCGAGCCGAACAACCCCGCCCACATCGGCGCCCCTATGCCCGGCATCGTCGCCAGCATCGCCGTCAGCGAAGGCCAAACGGTCCAGGCCGGCGACGTGCTGTTGACCCTCGAAGCCATGAAAATGGAAACCAGCCTCAGGGCACCGCACCAAGGCAAAGTCACCGAACTCTGCGTCGAGCCGCACGCCCAGGTCGATGCCAAGGACCTGCTGGTCGTGGTCGAGCCCGCTGGGTGACAGCAAGGCAAAAGGCAAGGCAAGGTCAGGGAAGGGAAGGGAAGGCCAAGGGGGCTTTTGGCCCCCTTGGAAACCCCCAGCACCCGTGATTGCCGGGCGTGCCTGCACGCCCGGCAATCACGGCTGTCGTTTCAGAAGTGGCGGCGGCATTAGCCGGCGGGCGGGGGTGAGGGCAGGTCACGCATTTCAAGAAGCGCTCTAGGGTGGCAAACGCCACTTGGATGACCTTGGTCGCGCTTGCCTTGGCTTTCCGGTTGGCCGGCGGCTATAAGGCTGCGTCCCTCGAGTGAAGGAACGCGCTTTGAGCTTGCGCCTCGGCGTCAACATCGATCACGTCGCCACCATTCGCAACGCCCGTGGCGGGGCGCATCCCGATCCGGTGCGGGCGGCTTGGCTCGTCAAGGAAGCGGGGGGTGACGGGATCACGCTGCATCTGCGCGAGGATCGGCGGCATATCGTCGACGAGGATTTGGCCAGGTTGGCGGCCGATCCGCCCTTGCCCTTGAACCTGGAGATGGCACTGACCGACGAGATGGTCGCGATCGCCTTGCGGCATCGCCCGCATGCGGTCTGCATCGTGCCGGAAAAGCGCGAGGAGCGGACGACCGAGAGTGGGCTCGACGTCATCGGTCTGGGCAACCGGCTGGCGCCGCAGGTTAGGCGCTTGGCCGACGCCGGCATTCGCGTCTCCCTGTTCGTCGATGCCGACGAGCGTCAGCTGGCGGCGAGTGCCGCGGCCGGTGCGGCGGTGGTGGAGTTGCACACCGGGACCTATGCCGAGCACGAGCCGGGCAGCGCTGCCTTCGGGCGGGAGTTGGCGCGCCTCGAGCGCGGGGCGGCAACGGCTCTGGCCCTCGGGCTCGAGTGTCACGCCGGGCATGGGCTCACCTACGGCAATGTCGGCCCGGTGGCGGCGATGCCCGAGGTGGTGGAACTCAATATCGGCCATTTCCTGATCGGCGAGGCCGTGTTTCGGGGGTTCGTGCCGGCCATCCGCCACATGCGCGACCTGATGGACCAGGCACGCGCATGATCATCGGCATGGGCGTGGACCTGATCGACACGCGGCGGATCGAGCGCACCCTGGAGCGGTTCGGCGAGCGGTTCACCCAGCGCTGCTTCACCGCGATCGAGCGGCAGAAGGCGGATCGGCGCTTGAAGCGCGCCGATACCTACGCCAAGCGCTTCGCCGCCAAGGAGGCGTGCTCGAAGGCGCTCGGCACCGGCTATTCCCAGGGTGTGTTCATGCGCGACATCGGTGTGGTCAACCTGCCGAGCGGCAAGCCGACGCTGCGGCTGACGGGCGGGGCGCTCGGGCGGCTCCAGGCGCTGACGCCCGCAGGCATGCAGGTCGACGTCGAGCTCACCCTGACGGACGAGCCGCCGCTCGCCCAGGCCATCGTCCTCCTCACCGCACGGCCTCTTTGACATGAACCGCTCGAGCTTCGTCGAAACTTTCCGCACGCTGATCTATGCGGTCCTGATCGCCTTGGTCGTGCGCACGTTCTTTTTCGAGCCGTTCAACATTCCCTCGGGCTCGATGAAGCCGACGCTTTTGGTCGGCGACTACCTGTTCACCTCGAAATACGCCTATGGCTACAGCCGGCATTCGCTGCCGTTCAGCCTGCCGCTGATTCCGGGCCGGGTGTGGAGTGCGTTGCCGGAACGCGGCGACGTGGCGGTGTTCAAGCTGCCGGCCGACAACCGCACCGACTACATCAAGCGCATCGTCGGCCTGCCCGGCGACCGGGTGCAGATGCAGGGCGGGATCCTCTACATCAACGACGAGGCGGTGGCGAAGGTGCCGATCGAGCCCTTCCTCGACGAGGCGTTTGGCGGGCGGGAAATCCCGCGCTACCGTGAAACCCTGCCAGACGGCCGTAGTTGGGAAGTCCTCGACATGATCCCAAGCAGCCCGTTCGACAACACCCGTGTGTTCGAGGTGCCCGCCGGCCATCTTTTCGCCATGGGTGACAATCGCGACAATTCGCAAGACAGCCGCTCCGCCTTTGTTGGTTTCGTGCCCATTGAAAACCTAGTGGGTCGTGCCGAAATCATTTTCTTCTCAACCGACGGATCGGCGCGCTTGTGGGAAATTTGGAAGTGGCCGTTCGCCATTCGCTACGAGCGTTTGTTCATGCGCATCGAGTGAGGTCGCGCGCGTGGGTGCGGTCATGTTGAAGACGCCGTTGGAGCCGTTGCAGCAGCGCCTGGGCTATCGCTTTCGCGACGGCTCGCTGTTGCGTCGCGCCCTCGTCCACCGCAGCGCCGGCGAGCGCCGCCAGGGCGACAACGAACGGCTGGAATTTCTGGGCGACCGCGTGCTCGGCCTGGTGGTGGCCGATCTGCTCTGTCGGCGCTTCGCCCACGAGCCGGAGGGCGGCCTCTCCAAGCGCCATGCCGCCTTGGTCCGGCGCGAAACCCTGGCCGAGGTGGCCAAGACCTGGCGCATCGCCGACGACATGGTGATGGCGGCCGGCGAGGTCGCATCGGGCGGACGCGCCAACCCGGCCTTGCTGGCCGACGCGGTCGAGGCGATCATCGGCGCCGTCTACCTCGACGGCGGGTTCGAGGCGGCGCGCCAGCTCGTGGAGCGCGACTGGGAGCCGCGGCTTTCCGGCCTCGCCGAAGCCCCGCGCGATCCGAAAACGGCGTTGCAGGAGTGGAGTCAGGCGCAAGGGCTGGGCCTGCCGGTCTACGAGGAAATCGGCCGGAGCGGCCCGGCGCACGCGCCCTCGTTCAAGGTCGCGGTCCGGGTGGCGCGCTTTCCCGCCCAAGAGGCCGAAGCCGGCTCCAAGCGCCAGGCCGAGCAGAAGGCGGCGGCCGCCCTCTTGGCCAAGCTCGAAGGACAGAAGGGTTGAGTGAGGCCCCCACCACGGCTTGCGGCTTCGTCGCCATCCTGGGTGCGCCCAATGTCGGCAAGTCGACCTTGTTGAACCAGCTCATCGGCACCAAGGTGTCGATCGTCTCGCCCAAGGTGCAGACCACCCGCCGCCGCGTGCTCGGCATCACCATCAAGGGCGAAACCCAGCTCGTTTTCGTCGACACGCCGGGCATTTTCGATCCGCAAAAGCGCCTCGATCGCGCCATGGTCGATGCGGCTTTGCGGGGCGGCGAGGACAGCGACGTCGTCCTGGTGGTGATCGATGCCAAGCGCGGCCTCGACAAGCGCAGCCAGCTCGTCTTCCAGCGCCTGGAGCACAGCCGCCAGCCGAAGATGCTGGTGCTCAACAAGATCGACCTGGTGAAGCCGCAGGCACTGTTGCCGCTGATCGAGCAGGCCAATGCGAGGCTCGCCTTCGAGCGGACCTTCCTCGTCTCGGCGGCCAAGGGCGATGGTTGCGCCGACATCCTGGCGGCTCTGCCGGAGCTGATGCCCGAGGGGCCGTGGCTTTTTCCCGAAGACCAGCTGTCCGATCTGTCCGAGCGCGTGCTCGCCGCCGAGATCACCCGCGAGCACCTGTTTCGCCAGCTGCACGACGAGCTGCCCTACAGCCTGACGGTCGAAACCGAAGGCTACGCCACCGCCCCCGACGGCCAAGCGGTACGCATCGACCAGACCATCTACGTCCGCCGTGGCAGCCAAAAGGCGATCGTGCTCGGCGAGGGCGGCCAGCAGATCAAGCGCGTCGGCGAGGCGGCGCGGCTGGAGCTGGAGGAGATCCTCGGCCAGAAGGTGCACCTCTTTTTGTTCGTCAAGGTGCGCGAGGGCTGGGTCGACGATCCGGAGCGTTACCGCGAGATGGGCCTGGACTATCCGGGGGAGGCGTGACGGTCGCCTGGGACGACGAGGGGATCGTGCTGCGCGCCCGCCGCCACGGCGAGACCGCCCTGGTCGTCTCCGCCTTCACCTTCGAACACGGCCGCCACGCCGGCTGGATCGCCGGCGCTGCCGCCAGCCGCAACCGCCCGCTCTACGAGCCCGGCAACCGCCTGCAACTGCACTGGCAGGCCCGCCTCGAGGACGACCTCGGCCGCTTCACCGCCGAACCGATCGATGCATTTGCCGCCCGCGTGCTCGACCGCCCGGACCGGCTCGCCGCCATGGCCGCCGCCACCGCACTGCTCGAAACGGCACTCGCCGAACGCGAAGCCCACCCGACCCTCTACGCCGGCCTGTTGCGGCTTTTCGCAACCCTTGCGGGCGACGAGCACTGGCGGGGCTTCTATCTCCGTTTCGAGGCGCTGCTTTTGGCCGAAACCGGCTTCGCCCTCGACCTCGAGCGCTGCGCCGTCACCGGCCGCGCCGACCAGCTCGCCTTCGTCTCGCCGCGCACCGGCCGCGCCGTCGCCCAAGGGGCCGCGCCCGATTACGAGGACCGGCTGCTCCCCTTGCCGCCATGCCTGCTGGACGCCAGCGAGCCCGATGCTGCGGCCTTCGCCCAGGGGTTGCAACTGACCGGGCATTTCCTCGAAAAGCACGTCTACCACCCGATCGACCAGGCCCTGCCGCCAGCGCGCCAGCGGCTGGCGCAACAGAGCGAGGAGGCAAAGCCGCTTGGCAGCGAAGCCCGATAGCGACGAAAAACCGGGCGAGATCCGCCCGGTCGACCTGCGCGATGCCCTGAGCCAGCGCTACCTCGCCTATGCGCTCTCGACCATCACCTCGCGCTCGCTGCCCGACGTCCGCGACGGCCTGAAACCGGTGCAGCGGCGGCTGCTCTACGCCATGCGCGAGCTGCGCCTGGATGCCGACGGCGCCTACAAGAAGTGCGCCCGCATCGTCGGCGACGTCATCGGCAAGTTCCACCCGCACGGCGACACCGCCGTTTACGACGCCCTGGTCCGCCTCGCCCAGGACTTTACCCAGCGCTACCCGCTGGTCGACGGCCAGGGCAATTTCGGCAATGTCGACGGCGATAACGCCGCCGCCATGCGCTACACCGAAAGCCGTCTCACCGACGTCGCCATGGCGCTGCTCGATCAGCTCGACGAGGACACCGTCGATTTTCGGGCCACCTACGACGGCAGCGAAACCGAGCCCGTCGTCCTGCCTGCCGCCTTCCCCAACCTGCTCGCCAACGGCGCTTCGGGCATCGCCGTCGGCATGGCGACCTCGATCCCGCCGCACCACGTGGGCGAACTGGCCGAAGCCCTGCTCGTCCGCTTGGCCGACCCGGACGCACCGGAGGCCAAGGTGCTGGCCTGCATCCAAGGCCCGGACTTTCCGACGGGCGGCGTCCTCGTCGAGGACCGCGACGCCATCGAAACGGCGTATCGCACTGGCCGCGGTTCCTTCCGCCTGCGTGCCCACTGGCAAAAGGAAGACCAGGGATACGGCCAATACCAGATCGTCGTCGACCAGGTGCCCTACCAGGTGCCGAAGTCGCGCCTGGTCGAACGCATCGCCGAGCTCTTGGCGGCGAAGAAGCTCACCCTCCTCGGCGACGTGCGCGACGAAAGCGCCGAGGACGTGCGCCTGGTTCTCGTGCCCCGCTCGCGCACCGTGCCGCCCGAACTGCTCATGGAGCAGCTCTTCCGCCTGACCGAACTCGAGGTCCGCGTCCCGCTCAATCTCAACGTGCTCGATGCCGCGGGCGTGCCCCGCGTCATGCCGCTCGCCGAGGCGCTCGATGCCTTCCTCGCCCACCGCATGGTGGTCTTGATCCGGCGCTCCGAGTTCCGCCTCGCCAAGATCGACGACCGGCTCGAAGTCCTCGACGGCTACCTCAAGGCCTTCCTCGACATCGACCGCGTCATCGCCATCATCCGCGAGAACGACCACCCCAAGCCGGTGCTGATGGCCGAATTCGAGCTCTCCGAGCGCCAAGCCGAAGCCATCCTCAACCTGCGCCTGCGCCAACTGAGGAAGCTCGAGGAAATGGCGCTGCAGGCGGAGCGCGACGCCCTTCTCGCCGAGGAAGCCGGCCTCAAGGCGCTTTTGGCCGACGAAACCCTCCGCCGCCAAAAGCTCGCCGACGAAGTGCGCGACATCCAAACCCGCTTCGGTGCCGAGCCCCGCCGCACCCAGGTCAACGGTGCGCCCGCCCCGGTCGACCTCGACGTCGAAGACCACATCGAGCGCCAGCCCGTCACCGTCGTCTGCTCGCAGGAAGGCTGGCTGCGCGCCGTCCGCGGCAGCGTCACCAACGCCGACGAGCTGAAGTTCAAAGAAGGCGACGGCCCGCGCTTCCTTCTGCCGGCGCAGTCCACCGACAAGCTGCTCGTGCTGAGGAACGACGGCCGCTGCCACCTCGTGCCCATCGACAAGCTCCCCGGCGGCCGCAGCCAGGGCGAACCCCTGAGCCTCTACGTCGACCTGGAGCCCACCACCAAGATCGTCGACGTCCGCGTCCACCGCCCCGACGGCAAGCTGATCCTCGCCACCAAGGCCGGCTACGGCTTCGCCGCCAAGGAAAAGGACATCGCCGCAGCGACCCGCGCCGGCAAACAGGTCGTCAACCTCAGCGGCAAGGACAGCCTGGTCAAAGTCGCCCCCCTCACCGGACCCCACGTCGCCGTCCTCGGCACCAACCGCAAACTCCTCGTCTTCGCGGCCGACGAACTGCCCGAAATGAGCCGCGGCAAAGGCGTCATCCTGCAACGCTACAAGGACGGCACCCTCGACGACCTCAAAAGCCTCGACGCCAGCCAAGGCCTCGGCTGGAGCCAAGGCTCCCGCCGCCGCGCCGAACGCGACCTCAGCCCGTGGCAAGCCAAACGCGCCACCGCCGGTCGGATGGTCCCGGTAGGCTTCCCGAGGGAAAGCGGCCTCGCCGACATCGGCCCGGCGGAGGTGGTGGAGGGCGCAGGGAAGTAGAAGAAAGGGACGTAGAAGGAAGGGCAGTAGAAGAAAGGGAAGGACGCGGGGGGGGTTTGGCCCCCCCCCCCCCGGGGGGGGGCCGGGCGGGGGGGGGGGGGGGGTTTTGGGATTT
>RECO01000158.1 GCA_007694015.1 Geminicoccaceae bacterium | reverse complement strand
TTTGGTCGCGATCTGGCGGATGAAGAGGGCGATGTCGATCGAGGTCGGGCAGGCCAGGGTGCAGGGTGCGTCGTAGCAGAAATAGCAGCGATCGGCGGCGACCAGCACCTCGTGGGGGCCGAGCGGCGGATGCGCGTCGGCAAAATGGCGGTCGTAGTCGCCGGGCTCCAACCGATGGGCCCCAATGCCGGGTGACCGCGAGGGCGCAAACTCATCCATGACGCCAGCCTCCTCCACAACAAGGAACGAGGCTGTGCGTGCAAGAACCTTGCCGCGCCTGGTCACCTGCCTCCGCCTTCGCCTCTTCGAGGCGGCAGCGGCCGGTTGATCAGCCGGGCTCGTGGGTTTGGCAGCCCTTGGTGCAGACGCGGGCGCAGGCGCCGCAGCCGATGCAGGCGCCGGGTTGGGCCAGGACCATGACCATGCGCTCGACGTCCTCCGGGTCGTCGTCCTCGTCGAGGTCGACGAAGGCGCCGTCCTCGTCGACGCCCTTCAGCGCCATGACGCCGCGCCCGCAGACCTTGTGGCAGCGGCCGCAGCCGAGACAATTCTTGGGGTCGATGGCGACGAGGTAGATGGGTTCGTAGGGTGTGCCGTCGCGGGTGAAGGCGGGGTGCGGCATCGGCCGTCTCCGAAAGGGGATGCGGGCACCGTCAGGCGACGGGCTCCGCCATGAACACCGCCGGGTCGCCGGTGCGGCCCAGCACCTTGCGCAGCCAGGGCGGCGGGTTGCCCTTCAGCATCTGCTGCACGCGCAGGATCACCGACGGGATCGCCTCCGGTTCCTTGACCTTGACCGGGTGGATGCCGGCCTTGACGACGCGCGCCGCCGACGGCCCGCCGATCGCCAGCACGAACAGGATGGCCACACCCTCGAGGGCGGCGATCTTGGGGCCGATGCGGTCGTCGGCGTCGCTGTGGCCGCCGACCTCGCTGGTCACGTCGTCGAAGCGCAACAGTTCGACGAAGCGCCAGCTTTCCGGGCCGACGTCGAACACGGCGATGGTGTGCGCCGAGCCGAAATGGGCGTCCAGATAGCGCCGGTCGGAGGTGGCGATGGCGATGCGCAAGGGTGCGTCCGCCGTCGGGGCCGTGGTCATGGTCGGGTCGTCCTCGTCATGCAGGCGTCGCAACCGGTGGACGGACATGGTCGAACTCCGTGGCAACGGGATGGGCACCCCAGTCCTGGGGCTTGGGCTCGTGGGCTTGGGCGAGGACGGCGTTGGCCACCTCGTAGAGAAAGGCGCGGCTGCCGGCATAACCGACCCGGCAGACGTCCTGCGCCCCCAGGCGGTCGAACACCGGGAAGCCTGCGCGGATCAAGGGGAGGCCCAGGCGGGCTGCCGCCTGCCGGCCGTGGGCGTGGGTGAGCAGGAGATCGGCGCCGCGCTGAGCCGCGAGGACTTCGAGGTCGCCCAGATCGCCGACGACCACCTCGTCGATCGGCAAGCGGGCGAGTGCCGGGCTCGCCGCCGTCGTCACCGCAGCGACGATTTCGGCGCCCATGCGCTGCAGGGTGCCGGCAAGGGCCACGAGCAGGTCGGGCTCGGCGGCGATCGCTACCTTCAGCCCGCCGGTGTGTAAATGCGCGTCGAGGGCGGCATCCACCAGGCGCGCGCGAGCGCGTCGGATCGATTCCGGGACGTGGGTGGTGCGGGCGATGGCCATCAGCGCGGCGACGAAGTCGTCGACCGCCGCGAGGCCGGTGAGCGAGGGAAAGACCTGGGCCGGCACCCCCGTCCGGGCCGCCAAGCGCTCGCCGGCCGCACGTAAGCGCTCGCCGACGACGAGGGTGCCGGCGCTCGCACCCATGGCGCGAATGTCGTCGAGCCGCGCGCCGCCCAGGGCCGTGCCGCGCCACTCGTCAGCCACGTGACCGTCGAGCGAGCGGGAAATGTCCGGCAGCACGATCGGCTCCAGGCCGAAGGCTTCGACCAGCTGGGTGATCGCCTCGACGTCGGCCGGGTTCAGGTGGCCGCCGACCAAGAGGTTGACCTGTTCGGGCCGCAGGTCGGCCGCCGGCCCCGCCGGCACCAGCGTCTCGACGATGGCTTCGACGGCGGCGGCGAAGCCGTCCTCGAGGCCACCCGTGTAGTCCGGGGTGGCGGCGTAGACGATGGCGGTGTCGGCGAGGTCCGGACGCCGCGCCCGCATCGCCGCCAGCTCGTGGGCTACGTCCTCGCCGCGGGTCTCCGTCAGCGCCGTCGAGGCGATGCCGATGAAGCCGGGCTGGGCGCGGGCGACCAGGTTGCCGATCGCCTCCTCCACCTGCTCCGCACCGCCGAGGATCGCCGAGATTTCGTTCATGGCGGTGGTCTGCAGGGGGATCGCTTCCTTGAAGTGCCGCACCAGCGCCACCAGCGCGAAGGCGGTGCAGCCCTGGGCACCGTGGAACAGGGGGATGCCGCCCTCGATGCCGAGATAGGCGATGGCCGCCCCCAAGGGGGCACTGGCCTTCAAGGGGTTGGTCGAGAGGGCACGTTCGGCGTGGACGACCTGGGCCATGTCAGCAGTCCTCGAAGTCGGCGCGGTCGCTCACCGGCCGCACGAAGGGGACGGGCTGGGCGGCGGGCGGGGCCAGCTCCCAAGGGGCCGGCCGGCGGACATCATCCCAGACCGGGTTGGTGAGGCTTTGGTGGATGGTGCGCACGAGGCCGACCATGCCGGCATAGCCGGCCTGGGCGCCGTGCTTCTCCTGGTTCACGTCGACCCAGGGGACCTTGGCCTTGAGCGCCACGAATTGGCTGCGGCCGCCGGACATCAACAGGTCCGCCTCGCCGCTTTTCAGGCGCCGGCACATCTCCTTAGGTGCGATGTTCTCGTACATCGCCTCGCCGTGGCCCATCGCCTCGGTGACGCGCACCCGGTCGCTATCGGTGGCCTTGCGCATCGAGGTGCCGACCACGGTCATGCCCAGTTCCTGCAGGACCGTGACGAGCGACCAGCTCTTGTGGCCGCCGGTGTAGACGAGCACCCGCTTGCCGCGGAGGTCGGCCAGGTAGGGCTGAATTGCGGCCCAGGTCTTGGCCTCTTCGGCGGCGACGAGGGCGTCGGCACGGGCGACGAGATCGGCGGGCGCCCCCCGCTCGACCAGCAGGCGGCAGAGGGTGCGGATTGCCGCCGAGGTCGGGCCGATGCCGTAGAACGAGCCGTCGAACCAGGGGATGCCGAAGCGCTCCTCCAGCTTGCGCGCGAGCGAGACCAGGGCTTTGGAGCAGACCAGCATGGTGGCGTTGGCCCGGTGCGCCATCGCCACCTGGCGGTAGCGGGCATCGCCGGTGATGGCACCCAGCACGCGGATGCCGAGCCGGTCGAGCAGGGGCGTGATCTGCCAAAGCTCGCCCGAGAGGTTGAAGTCGCCGATCAGGTTGACGTCGGTCGGCCGCACCTCTTCCGGCTCCAGCGTGCCGATGACGTGCTCGAACAGGGCCTCGCCGCCGAGGCGGTTGCCGAGGTTCTTCGAGCCGACGAAACCGGCGGCGTCGATCGGCACGACCGGCGTGGTGAAGCGCTCGGCGGCGGCCTTGCATACCGCGTGCACGTCGTCGCCGATCAGCGCCGGCACGCAGGTGGTGTAGACGAAGACGGCGGGCGGGGCCTCCTTGGCGACCAGCTCGCCGATGGCGCGGAAGAGTTTCTGCTCGCCCCGCCCCATGACGATGTCGAGTTCGCCAAGGTCGGTGGTGAAGCCGCGGCGATAGCGATCCGAGCCCGAGGACGCCGAACTCCGGTTGTCCCAGCTGTTGCCGCAGCAGGCGGCGGGGCCGTGGACCAGGTGGGCCACGTCGACGATCGGCTGGAGTGCGATCATCGCGCCGTCGAAGGCGCAGCCGCCGGCTGCCGCCCCAGGCGTCAAGGCCTTGCTGCAACCGGCCTTGCGCTTGGTCGTGTCCTTCGCCCGGTTGACGGCACAGGCCGGCTCGTCGAAGGCGGCGGCGGCATGGTGGCGGCTGGGCATGGTGGGGCTCCCCCTCCGTTCGGCTCAGCGGGTGAGGTCGAAGGAGACGGCCGCCAGCGGATCGGCCTGGGCCTTACGGTCGAGCTGGTCGAAGATGGTGTCGAGGATGCGCACCAGCACCTGCAGGCCGCCCTGATAGCCGAGGGTGGGGAAGCGGTGGTGGTGGTGGCGGTCGAAGATCGGGAAGGTCAGCCGGATCAACGGCACGCCCAGGTCCTGCTCCAGGTACTTGCCGTGGCTGTTGCCGATCAACAGATGCACCGGCTCCGTCGCCAGGATCGAGCGCAGCGCCCACAAGTCCTTGCCGGCCCAGACCTGCGCGTCCTTGCCGAAAGGCGAGGCATCCAAGAGCGCCTGCAGCTTCTTCGCCCAGGCCTTGGAGCCGTTGGTGGCGAGCAGGTGACGCGGCTCGCCGCCGGTCTCCATGACGAAGCGCGCCATGGCGTAGACGAAGTCGGGGTCGCCATAGATCGCGTAGGTCTTGCCGTGCAGATAGGCCTGGCTGTCGGCGAGCGCGTCGACCAGACGGCCCCGCTCCAGGCGCAGGCTCTCGGGGATCGGCCGGCCGGTGAGGTCCTGCAACGTCATCAAGAGCTCGTCGGTGCCGCCGATGCCCAAGGGGTAGTGCAAGGACGCCGTCTCCTGGCCGACGCTCGTGCAGTATTCGAGGGTCTTGCGCGAGCAGTAGTGCTGCAGCGACAGGGTCGCCTTGGCGTTGAGGGCCGCCATGACCTCGTCCTGGGTCGTGCCGCCCGCAAACATGCGGAAGGTGCCATCCGAGGGCGTGTCGTAGACGTCGGAGACGTCGGAGAGGATCGTCGCCTCGATGCCCATGAGGCCGAGCAGCCGCTTCAGCTCACGGTTGTTGGCCACCGCATAGCCGTCGAAGCCGGGCACGATGTTGAGGCGCTCGTCAGGAACGCGCTCCGCACCCGCCCAGAAGTGCTCGAGGATGCCCCGCTGCATGTTGTCGTAGCCGTCGACGTGGCTGCCGACGAAGGCGGGCGTGTGGGCGTAGGGGACGGCGAAGTCTTCCGGCACCGAGCCCTTGCTCTTCGCCTGCTGGATGAACGAGGTGAGGTCGTCGCCGATCACCTCGGCCATGCAGGTGGTCGACACCGCAATCATCTCGGGCTGGTAGAGGGCGTGCGCGTTGGCGAGGCCATCGACCAGGTTGTTGAGGCCGCCGAACACCGCCGCGTCCTCGGTCATCGACGAGGAAACGGCCGAGGCCGGCTCCTTGAAGTGCCGCGACAGATGCGAGCGGTAATAGGAAACGCAGCCCTGGCTGCCGTGGACGAAGCTGAGCGTCCCGGCATAGCCGGCGGCGGCAAACACGGCACCCAAGGGCTGGCAGGCCTTGGCCGGGTTCACCGTCAGCGCCTCACGCGCGAGGTTTTTCTCGCGATAGTCCCAGGACTTGGTCCAGTCGGCGATCTCCTGGACCATGGTGTCGGGATGCCCGCATTCGAAGCGGACGCGCTTGTTGTCCAGCATCTCCCGGTAGTCGGGTTCCTGGAAGAGCTGGCTGTGGTCGAGGACCTTGTCCGCTTGCTGCGGCATGATCGTGATCCTTTGCTGGCGGGAGGGATGCCAGGCGGCGTCCGTTCAGGCGGTGGCCGGTTCGGCGGCCGGTTGCCAGGGGGCGTCGAACAGGGCCCAGACCGGGCTGTTGACGGCGAGGTCCATGTCGCGGGCGAACACCGCAAAGCCGTCATAGCCGTGATAGGGGCCGGAATAGTCCCAGCTGTGCATTTGCCGGAACGGGATGCCCATCTTCTGCACCGGGTACTTTTCCTTGATCCCGGAGCCGACGAGGTCCGGGCGCACCTGCTCGATGAACTTCTCCAGTTCGAAGCCCGTCGCGTCGTCATAGATCAGCGTGCCCTGCGGCACGTAATGGCCGGTGCGCTTGTAGTCGTCGCCATGGGCGAACTCGTAGCCGGTGCCGGCGATCACCATGCCGAGGTCTTCATAAGCCGTGATGACGTGGCGCGGGCGCAGGCCGCCAACGTAGAGCATCACCGACTTGCCTTCGAGCCGCGGCCGATATTTGGCGAGGATGCTGTCGACCATGGGCTGGTAGCGGGCGATCACCCGCTCGGCATTTTCCTGGATGGTCGCATCGAAGCGGGCGGCGATCGCTCGAAGGCTCGCCGCGATCTGGCTCGGGCCGAAGAAGTTGTATTCCATCCACGGCACGCCGTAGGTCTCTTCCATGTGCCGGCAGATGTAGTTCATCGACCGATAGCAATGGATCAGGTTGAGCTTGCCACGCGGCGCCCGCTCGATTTCGGCAAGGGTCGCATCGCCGGACCAGTTGCCGACGACTTCGAGGCCGATCTCTTCCAACAGTTTGCGGCTAGCCCAGGCATCGCCGCCGATGTTGTAGTCGCCGATGACGCTGACGGCATAAGGCCCAACCTCGGCCGCCTCGTGCTTGGCGGCATTCGGCTCCAGCACCCAATCGCGGATGGTGTCGTTGGCGATGTGATGGCCGAGTGATTGCGACACGCCCCGAAAGCCCTCGCAGCGCACCGGCACCATGGTGATGCCGTGCTCCGTGACCTTCTTGCGCGCCACCCCCTCGATGTCGTCGCCGATCAACCCGACCGGGCATTCCGACTGGATGGTGATGCCGTTGGCCAACGGAAACAGGGTGCGGATCTCGTCGATGGTGGCGGAAAGCTTCTTGTCGCCGCCGAAGACGATGTCCTTTTCCTGGAAGTCGGTGGTGATCTGCATGGCGACGAAGCTGTCGACGCCGGTGGTGCCGACGGCGTAGTTGCGCCGCTGGCCCCAGGTGTAGTGGCCGCAGCCGACGGGGCCGTGGCTGATGTGGACCATGTCCTTGACCGGCCCCCAGACCACGCCCTTGCTGCCGGCAAAAGCGCAGCCGCGCACGGTCATCACCCCCGGCAAGGAGCGGGTGTTCGACTTCACCCCGTCGCAGGCGGAGCCGATGCCAGGGGCCCTGGCATGGGCCGCGGGGTCGGGTTCCGCGTCGTCGTCCAGCACGGGTTGGCTCACGCCCAGATGCTTCGCGCGGTTCTTGCGGGCCTTGGTCGGATAGGCCTCCAGCACGTCCTCGATCAGTCGCGCGAGGTCGCGGGTGTCGTCGGTGGTATCGAGCGCCATGACGGGGCTCCTCCAGAAGCGTCCTCGGGGTGCCGGCTCAGGCCGCGACCTTGGCCTCGGCCTCGGCGATCGCCTTCAGCCGGTCCTCCTCGCTCTGCATCAGGCCGAACTCGAGGAGCATCTCTTCCAGCTCGTCCATCGAGATCGGCGTCGGGATCACGCCCTTGCCCGAATTCTCGTGGATCTTGGTGGCCAGCGCCCGATACTCGTCGGCCTGCTGGCTGTCGGGGGCGTATTGCAGCACGGTCATGCGCCGCAGCTCCGCCCGCTGCACCACGTTGTCGCGCGGCACGAAATGGATGAGCTTGGTGCCGAGCTTCGCCGCCAGCGCTTCCGAAAGGTCGATCTCGCGGTCGGTCTGCCGCTCGTTGCAGATCAGCCCGCCGAGCCGCACGCTGCCGGAGGTCGCATATTTCAAAATGCCCTTGGAGATGTTGTTGGCGGCATAGAGCGCCATCATCTCGCCGGACATGACGATGTAGATTTCCTGCGCCTTGTTCTCGCGGATCGGCATCGCGAAACCGCCGCAGACCACGTCGCCGAGCACGTCGTAGGAGACGTAGTCGACGTCGTCATAGGCACCGTTCTCTTCGAGGAAGTTGATCGCGGTGATCACGCCGCGGCCGGCACAGCCCACACCGGGCTCCGGCCCGCCGGACTCGACGCAGCGAATGCCCTTGTAGCCCGTCCGCAGCACGTCCTCGACCTCGAGGTCCTCCACCGAGCCCATCTCGGCCGCCATGTGCAGGACGGTGTCCTGCGCCTTGGCATTGAGGATCAGCCGGGTGCTGTCCGCCTTCGGATCGCAGCCGACGATCAAAATGCGTTGGTCCAACTCCACCAGCGCCGCCAACGTGTTCTGCGACGTGGTCGACTTGCCGATGCCGCCTTTGCCATAGAAGGCAATCTGTCGAAGTGCGGTCATGTCGGGTCCCTTCACCAGTCGTTCCCGTGGTGGTCGAACCTGCCGTCGCCACCTTCCCACCCCTAACCGCAGGAACCGTGCCAAGCGGGGCGGGAAGGAAAAAAGGAAATAATAACAAAGGTTTGGAAGGAGGAAGGCGGCGGCGCGGCGATGTCCGGAACCCGACAAAGCGGGGTGGGGTTGGTGGTGTTCGCAACCGGTGGGTGGTGGGACGAAACAAAAAAACGGGGGGCTTTTGGCCCCCCGCGCCCCCCGACCGGCTGCGCCGGACTGGGTGGAAGATGGATCAGCTCGGGTCGGGTAGGCGGCGGGCCTCGACGGTGATGGGCAGGCGCGGGGCCGGCCACATCGGCGGCAACTCGAACATCCAACCATTGGCCAGCCGCACCCAACCGCCCCAAAGGGTCGGCACCTGGCTGGCAACGATGCGCTCCTCCAGGTCCTTCTTGGCGACATAGGCCTGAAAGCCGTGCGGCGTTTCGCGGATCATCAGCTTCATGGCCGTGGCTCCGCTGCGGCAAGGGCGACGAGCTCGTGGCGGCGCATGCCGACGATCCGCCCCAAGGCCACGAACTCGACGCTGTAGACGTAGAACTCCTGGAGAAACACGCCGACGTCGCGGACGTAGCCCTCATCCCCCTTCGTCACCAGCACGTCGCCGATGACGGCACCGGGCATGGTGCCGTCGTTGCGCACCGTCTTCTTCGCCCGGACCTTGGTGCCGGGCACGAAGGCGGGCGGCTGGTAGACCTCGATCGCGTCCCGCGCGCTCGCGCGTTCCATCAGTCGTCCCCGCCCGCCGGATGCGCCGGGTCCGGCACGCAGGTCTTCGGCACCGGGCACACCTCGTTGCATTGCGGCAGGTCGAAATGCCCGACGCACTCGTTGCAAAGCTTCGGGTTGACGACGAACGTGTCGCGCTTGAACGCGATCGCCGCGTTCGGGCACTCGAACTCGCAAGCGCCACAGCCGGTGCACTGCGAAGTGATGATCTTGTAGGCCATGATGGGTTTCCTCCAGAGGATGGATGGGTTCAGCCGGTGGCCGCGTCGCGGCCGGCCAGGTGATCGCGGTAGATTTGAGCGGCGGCGGTCTCGACATAAGGTGCCGTGTCGTCCTCGATGATGATGAGGCCGGCGGCTTCGAGAGCCCGGCGCGGGACGGGCCCGATCTTGGCGCAGAGCACGATCGGGACGTCCGTGAGCACGGCGATGGCGGCGTCGAGCTGGGCCTCGGTGCCAGTGCAGCCGACGCAGTGGTTGTCGATCCGGCGATGGCCAACCCGACGCACGCCCGCTTGATCGACCTCGACGATGGTCAGCTCCGTCGCCTGGCCGAAATGCTGGTTCACGCGGCCGCCGCCCTTGGTGCAGACGGCGATCTTGAGGGCAGGGGCGGCGACGGTGCGGGTGGCGAGCGCGGCTTCGGCCGCCGCCGCTTCGCGGTCGGCCCGCTCCACCTCGACCCAGCACCGATAGTCCTCGCGCGCCTGGTGGTCGAACGGGGCATCGGCGGTTTCCGGCTCGCCGGCGAAGTCCGGCGGGCGGTCGGCGCCGAGCAGGCCGATGGCATCGGCCCGGCATTGCCGGCAATGCCGCATCAGGCGCGCCCCACCGCCGCAGGCGTCCTGCACCGCGGCCAGTTCCTGCGCCGTCGGCCCGCGCACACCCTGGAGGCCGAAGGCGGTGCCGTGCTCGGGCGCCGAGATCAGCGGCATGACGTTGTGCAGGAAGGCGCCCTTCGCCTTCACGAAGGCGTTGACCGCCGGCAGGTGCTGGTCGTTGACGCCGGGGATCAGGACCGAGTTGACCTTGACCAGGATGTCGCGGGCAACGAGCGCCTCCAGCGCCGCCACCTGGCGCGCCAAGAGGATGCGGGCGGCGTCCTCGCCGGTCCAGCGGCGGTGCTGGTGGAAAATCCAGGGGTAGATCTGGGCACCGATCGCCGGGTCGATCGCGTTGATCGTCAGCGTGACGTGGCCGATTCCGAGCTCGGCGATGTCGTCGACGTGCTCCAACATCGCGAGGCCGTTGCTCGACAGGCACAAGGTGAGCTCGGGCAGCCGTTCCCGCACGAGGGCGAAGGTGGTCTTGGTGCGCGCCCAGTCATAGACGGCATCCCCCGGCCCGGCGATGCCCACCACCGCCAGCTCGGGCACGGCGCGGGCGACGGCCACCACCTTGGCGGCCGCCGCTTCCGGCGTCAGCCGTTCGGAGACCACCCCCGGCCGGCTCTCGTTGGCGCAGTCGTACTTACGGTTGCAGTAGTTGCACTGGATGTTGCAGGCGGGGGCCACCGCCACGTGCATCCGCGCGAAGAAGGCGTGCGCCCCCTCGGCGTAGCACGGGTGGTCCTTCACCTTGGCCCAGATCTCGGGCGGCAGGCTGTCGGCCTCGGCGCTCGGGCCGCAGCCGCCGCAAGCGGACGGTGCCGCCTTGGCACGGCTGACGCGCAGGCTCTCGAGCGGGATCACGGGTGCGGACATCAGCCAGGGCCCCTTTCGCCAAAGCGGTGGTCCACCACCTCGGCGCAAGGCCCGTGCCATCGCACTAACGCGTTGGGAAAGAACGCTTTTGCGATGGGCCTCGGGTGCGGGTTCCGACAGGCTGTCGCAAAGCCGACAAGGGCGCCGGTCAGAAGCGGACGACGTCGATGCCGTGCTTCTTCAAGGCGTAGGCGATCTGCCGCGGCGTCAGGTTCAACAGCCGCGCCGCCTTCGCCTGCACCCAGCCCGACCGCTCCATCGCCTCGATCAAGGCGTCACGCTCCGCCCGGCCATTGGCGCGCGGCACCGGCGACGGGGCTGTGGGCGCAGGAGCCGGCGGCGGTTCGGCGAGGCCGGGGCCGCTCGGCGCCAGCGCCGCCGGTTGGCCCGCCGGCGACTCCACCCGCCAAAGTTGTGCCGAGAGGCACGCGTCCTGCTGGCAGGCGATGTCCTCGGCCCGGATCACCGGCCCCGGCGCCAGGGCGGCGAGCCGCTGCACGCAGTTTTCCAGCTCACGGACGTTGCCGGGGAAGAAGCAGCCCTTGAGCGTGTCCAACGCACAGCGGCCGAAGCGCAGCCGGGCCCCGTTGTCGCCGTTGAAGCGCTGCAGGAACACCTCCGCCAGCCGCGGGATGTCCTCGCGCCGCTCGCGCAAGGGCGGCAGGGCGATGGGCACCACGCAGATGCGGAAATAGAGGTCGGCGCGGAATTGGCCCTTGGCCACCGCCTCTTCGAGGTCGCGGTTGGTCGCGGCGATCAGCCGCACGTCCACGCGGATGGTCTTGCCGCCGCCGACCCGCTCGAACTCCCGTTCCTGCAGCGCCCGCAACAGCTTGGCCTGAAAGGCGGGGGAGATGTCGCCGATCTCGTCGAGGAACAGGGTGCCGCCATCGGCCAGCTCGAAGCGCCCCTTCTTGCGCTCGAGCGCCCCGGTGAAGGCGCCCTTCTCGTGGCCGAACAACTCGGATTCGAGCAGGGTTTCGCTCAGGGCGGCGCAGTTCACCTTCACGAACGGCTTGTGGCGCCGCGGGCTCAGGTGGTGGATGGCGTTGGCGAACAGCTCCTTGCCGGTGCCGCTCTCGCCGCGCAGGAGCACCGTGGCCCGCGTCGGTGCCACCTTGCGGATGCGCTCCAGCACGGTGCGGATCGGCGGGCTGTCGCCGATGATCTCGCGCACGAGGTCTTCGGCCGCCCGCTGGTCGGCGGCCTCGGCCGCGGTCGGCGGGGGCGCTGGGGCAGCGAGGCTGCGGCTGGTGAGGCGGTGAAACTGCAGCGCTTGGCCCAAGGAGGCCGCGACCATGATCAACAGGTGCAGGTCCGGGCCGAGCTTGTGCGGCTCGGCATCGTTCACCACCCGATAGGCGCAGAGCACCCCCTCGACGAGCGGTGCTGCCCCATGCGCGCGGATCGGCACCGCCAACAGCGCCACCGTGCCGCAGTCGGCCAGCTCCGGCGGCACCGCCTCGGGCCCCAGCTCGACCGCGGCATTGCCGGCGACCAGCGCCATGCCCGTCTTGAACACGGTATGCGCCACGCGCGGCGGGATCGCACCCTGCCCGGCGGCAAAGGGCACGTCGACATCCGTCGTCGCCCCGATCACGTAGGGGTTGACCGCGTCGTCGGCCAGCGGGTCGTCCGGGTGGACCAACAGGGCCACCGCACCGCCGTGCAGGTCCATGAAGGACGAGAGCACCTTGAGCACCGGCGACAGCGCCCGCGTCGGGTCGCCCGGCTGGCTGAGCAGCCGGCCGACGGCGTAGAGCGCCGCCATCGCGCGTCGTTCGTAGCTCTTCTTGGCTTCAGGGACGAATAAGGTCGAAGCGCGCATCTCGGCCATCGAATGCTCCCTCGATGCGGAAAGGCGCCATGGATGACTGCAGCTTCCCACGGCCGCCGCGCTTGTGAAGTTCGACCAATGACACGTTTACAGAACATGTGTTCTGAATCCGCCCGCGCGAATAAGCTGGCGAGTGGAGTTTGTCGTGCGTTTGCGAGAAGCCACCGAACCGCGATCATCGAACAATGCTTGCACTCGTCTGAGGATGGTAACTGGCTATTTCTGCACCATCGACGAGACCGGCTCGTGCGACGGGTCGAATGATCGCGGCGTGGAGTGCAACAGAATTATTGAGAAAACGCCGCCATGCTGGCGCCGCCCTCGCCCCACGGGCAAATGGAACTGGAGGCGATGACGTGGCCCGCGTCCAGACGCACCAGCCGATCGGCGATGCGGCGCAGTTCCGCTTGGCCATGCGCGACGTAGATGAAGGGCGTGTGCGTTTCGCGCTGCACCGCCTGCAACAGATCCAAGACCTGGACTTTGCGGGCGGGATCGACGGCGCCCAGCGGCTCGTCGAGCAGGAGCAGCCGGGGGCGGGCCACCAGGGCGCGGCCGATCGCCACACGCTGGCGCTCGCCGCCCGAAAGATGGGCGGGCCGCCGGGCCAACAGACCTTCGATGCCCAACAGGTCCAAGAGCCGCGCCAGGTCGGCGGGCGGCCGGCCGCGGACGGCGTAGAGCAAGTTCTGGCGGACGCTCATGTGCGGGAACAGAAGCCCGTCCTGGAAGACCAGGCCGACGCCGCGCCGGGCCGGGGCGGTGTCGATCCGCCGCGCCGCATCGAACAGCACCCGGCCATCGAGCGCGATGCGACCCCGGTCGGGCCGGAGATGGCCGGCGAGGCAGGCGAGCAGCGTGCTCTTGCCGGCACCGGACGCGCCTTGCACGCCCAGCACGCCGGCGGCGGGTGCCGTGAAGCGGGCGGTGAGCGTGAACGCCCCGAGCGTCTTGGTGAGGTCGACCTCGATCATCGCGCAGCCGCCAACCGACCCTGCCGGGTCAGCCACTCGGACAGCGCCAAGGC
>RECO01000308.1 GCA_007694015.1 Geminicoccaceae bacterium | reverse complement strand
ATTTGTAATCAGGCGGTCGGGGGTTCGAATCCCTCCTGCGGCACCACCTGCGGGCCAGCGCTCGAAGCGGCGGACGGCCAGGTTGCGTTCGGGCAGCGAGCGGTGCCTCGGTGGTGACGGATCAGCGCCAAAGTGCGCGCAGGCGCTCGCGTTCGGCAGCCAAGCCCAACAGCGCCACGAGCGTGGGCAGGTTGCGGATGCGGCCTTGGCGCCACCACGCCATCGCCTCCTCGAAGGGCAGCACGAACGGACGGATGTCCTCGTGCTCCTCGTCGAGCCCGTGGTGGCCGTCCACCTTGCGGCTGTCGACGCGCGCCACGAAGCCGAAGATGTACTCGTCGCTGATGCCGGGGCTCGCATAGCCATGGTAGAGCGGCACGAGGTCCAGGGCCTCCAGCCCCGCCTCCTCCATCAACTCCCGCCTGGCCGTCGCCTCGGGCGGCCCACCCTTGTCCAACAGCCCCGCCACCGCTTCGATCAGCCAGGCCGAGTTGGCGTCGTCCACCGCCCCGGCGCGGAACTGCTCGATCAACACGACACCATCGACCACCGGGTCGTAGGGCAAGACGACGACGGCCTGTCCCCGCCGCAGCACCGTGCGCTGCAACCAGTCGGTCAGCCCCCCGTCGAAGCGCTCGTGCCGCAACTCCAGCCGGTCCACGGCCACCCAACCCTCGAGCAGCCGCTCGACCGCCCCGATCTCCAGCCGCACTAAGTAAACGCCTTGAACGTGATCAGCGTGAAGGTGTCCTTGACGCCGTCGAGCGTCTGCACCTTGGCGTTGACGAAGCGGCCGATGTCCTCGCCGTCGTCGAGATAGACCTTCATCAAGAGGTCGTACTGCCCGGAAATGGAGTGCACCTCGGACACTTCATCGAGGCCCTGCACCGCGGCGTCGGCCACGTCGTAGGCGCGGCCGAGGTCGCATTTCACCATGATGAAGAGCGTCTGCATCAGTCCTCGTCGGCGCGGGCGAGAGCGCGGATCGGCACCTCGCGCAACAGGAAACTCGGCACATGGTCGCCCATGCCGATGACCGGGCCGTCGCCCCGGCGATCGTCCCGACCCGGCCGCGCGCCCCGGCGATCGCCGCGCTCGGTCTGGGCACGGGCGGCGCGTTCGGCCTCGGCGCGGGCTTCGGTCCGGGTCAGCGACGGCGGACGGTCCTGGCGAATGGCGGGCAACGGCGCCTCGACCGGCGCCGGGGCCTCCGCCTTGCTGCGCCGCCGCCGCCGTCCCCGGCTCGCCGGTGCGGGCTCGGCCTCCGCTGCGGCCTCCGCCTCGGCCCCGACTCCAGCCTCCCCTGCGGTCTCGGCCACCGCCGCCGGTGCTGCCGCCGTCTCCAGGACTTCGTTGCCCTCGGGCACGTGCGGCTTGGACTGGAAGGGGTCGAACAGGGCGATCGGCCCGCCGATCAGCTTTTCGACCTTGGCCAGCCGCTTGTCGTCGTCGTCGGTGGCGAAGGTGAAGGCTCGGCCCTTCTTGCCCGCCCGCCCGGTGCGGCCGATCCGGTGCACGTAATCGTCGGCGTGGGTCGGCACGTCGAGGTTGATCACGACCGGCATGTCCGAGATGTCGAGCCCGCGCGCCGCCACGTCGGTGGCGATCAGGTAGTCGACCTCGCCGGCCTTGAACGCATCGAGCGTCGCCTGGCGCTGGCTCTGGTCGAGGTCGCCGTGGATGTCGCGGGCGTTGTAGCCCTTCTTCTGCAGCTTGCGCGTCACCGTGCCGACGTCGCGCTTGCGGTTGCAGAACACGATCGCCTTGGCGACCTCGTGCTGGCGGATCAGCGCTTCGACCGCGTCCATTTTCCGCGTCGGCGCCATGCGGCACAGGACGCTCTCGATGTTCGCCACGGTCGTGGCCGGCGGTGACACGGCCACCTCCACCGGATCGGTCAAGAAGCGTTCGGCCAGCCGGCGCACCTCCTTCGGCATGGTGGCCGAAAACAGGAGGGTCTGCTCGCGGCGGGTCAAGAGGCCCGCGATCTTCTCGACGTCCGGGATGAAGCCCATGTCGAGCATCCGGTCGGCCTCGTCGATGACGAAGATCGACACCCCGCCAAGCAGGATCTTGCCGCGCTCGAACCAATCCAGGAGCCGCCCGGGCGTCGCGATCAGCACGTCCACGCCGCGGTCGAGCAGCTTTTCCTGATCGCCCATGCCCACGCCGCCGATGATCAGCGCCATGGTGAGCTTCACGTACTTGCCGTACTTCTCGAAGTTGTCGGCGGTCTGTGCTGCCAGTTCGCGGGTCGGGCTCAAGATGATCGAGCGCGGCATCCGCGCCCGCGCCCGCCCGCTGGCCAGCTGATGGATCATCGGCAAGACGAACGCCGCGGTCTTGCCGGTACCGGTCTGGGCGATGCCCAAGAGGTCCTGCTTGGCCAGAATGTGCGGGATGGCTTGGGCCTGAATGGGCGTCGGCCGGGTGTAGCCGGCATCACGAATGGCCTTGGCCACCTCGTCGCGAAGCCCCAGGTCGGCGAACTCCGGAACGGCTTCGATGTCTTGGGTCAAGAACAGTCCACATCGGTTGGCGTGACGTCAACGGGGGTGTAGGCCGCTTGCCTGCAAAGTCAACGATGGACGAATGGTTCCGCGCATTATGTGCCGCCGCGGCGCGCGACAAGCCGATGCCGCCGGCGGACGTAGCCGGTCGCGGGCTGAAGCCGCCCCGCCGCCGCCGCTTCTACTGCCGAAGACCG
>RECO01000008.1 GCA_007694015.1 Geminicoccaceae bacterium | reverse complement strand
GCCGTCTCGACCCCTTCGGTGACGGCGAGGGTGTCGCCGACCAGGGGGAAGAGACGAAGCGCACCGCCGCTGAGCGCTCGGGGCTCGCTCACGCGACGGAATTGCTTGTTCGACGGCAGATCGGCCTTGCCGCTGCCATCGGGCCGCAACCAGGTCTGGTGCAGGTTGATCGCCTGCCCCAGCGGGTTGCGGAACACGACCAAAAGCGCCGGGAAGCGGCCCGTGGGCCGCCGGGCACGCTTGGCGAAGTGGGGCAGACAGGGGTGCAAACGCACGTCCCGCAAGCCCTTGAGGTCGCAGCCGTAATAGCCACGGCTGCGGAGGTAGACGCGGCCCGGTTCGGCAGCGTCGGCCGAGAGCGGCAGGGCCGAGGCCCAGATCTCCCGGCAACGTTGCCGAAGCCGTTCCGGATCCGGACCGGAGCGAAGGGCCGGAACCTGACGGAGCAACGCCGGGCGAGGCGTTTCGGTCTCGGCGCCGAGGAGATCCTCGATCCGTTTCGCCGCCTCGGCGAAGGTCCAACCATGGACCCAGCGGAGGATGCGAAAGCCGTCGGCGAAGGCACCGCAGGAGTTGCAGATGCCGCCACCGTCGGGGTCGAGGGCCCGCCCCTTTGCGAAGAAGCGGAAGCCATCGACCCCACCATGGACCGGGCATGGCACGTGCCGGCCCGGTTGCCCGAGTGCGGTGTCGAACTCGGGCGGCAGGAGCCGGCCGAGCACATAGGCCCAGCCGACCTCCTTGATCCGCGCCCGGAGCCGGTCGGTGCTCCGACCGGCAGGGGTGGCGGTGGCGACCCTACACATGGACCGGCTGGCCAGGTGACCAGACCCCCATGTGGCGGAGGGTGGCGACGACCTCCGAGCGCAGACGCTCGGCGTCGAACCCGCAGGCCTCGGCGCAGTTGGCGAAGCCGAACGGGTGATCGGGATCATCGGCCAGGATCCAGGCGATCCGGTCGACGATCGAGACCCGATCGAAGACCAGGGCCTTGGCCAGGTCCTCCAGGGCGTCGACGAGGAGCACGCCGCGCAGCTCGCGGATCTCCTCGTCCGACCAAGAGACCGGATCGAGGAAGCCGAGTTGGGCGTCGTCGACCTCGTCCCGTTCCTTCGACAACCAGGATTGCTGGTCGAAGACCTTGGCGAGGGCCACGAAGTCGTCCGCGGCGAAGGCCGCTTCGAAGCGAGCCACCGCATCGGGCGGGTAGAACTCGGCGAGCACGCTCGCCGGCTCGATCGGCCGTCGGACGACGGCGCAAGGGGCGTCCATGCCGGACCGGCGGGGACGCGAAAGGGTCGGCAGATCCCCGAAGAGATCGCCGTTGGTCGGCAGGACGGCAGCGTTCTCCATCATGTCGCACCTCATGGGAAAGGCGCCCGGTGCGGTGGCACCGGGACGCAGCGTGGGGTTCGCGGGGGAAAGGACCGGCAGGACGCCGGACCGAGGGCGCGGCAGCAGGGCCGCGCGGGCGTTCAGGCGGAGGCCGCGAGGGCGCGCCTGGTCGCCTGGAAGAGGGCCGAGCGAAGGTCAGCCAGCTCGTTGACGACGACGTGGTCCGGGAAATACGCCCGCACCGCGTCGGTCTGGATGCCGATGCCCAGGAACTCGATGTCCCGGGCACGGAGGCGAGCGATGACCGCCAGGGTTCCTGGCGGATCGTTCGGATCACCGTCGTGAAGCACCAGCATCAGCCGGCGCTCGACGTCGTGCTGGGTAAGCAGCACGGCCGCGCCGTGGACGAGCGCACCCGTGAGGGGCGTGCCGCCGCCGGCGGGCAGGACGAAGGCACCGGCGCGACGACGGGGATCGACGCCCGGACGCAGCACCTCGGCCACAGCCGATCGCTTGTCCGCGACCGCGATGCCGTTGCCGGGGAAGGCCGCCGCCGACACGGTCACCTTGGGGATGCCGTGCAGGGCGATGGCGAGCGCCAGGGCGGCGTCGCAAGTGACACCGATCCGGGACGACATCGACCCGGAGGTGTCGATGACGAGATGGACGGCGGTGTTGACCGCCGGCTGCTCGTCGCGTCGCTCGAAGATCCGAGGATCCCCGACCGGCGCCCGGTGCAACGACCGGGAGTGGACCCGGCGACCGCGGACCGCGCTATGGACACGCGTACGGTCCTGGGCCTGGACCAGCGACTTGAGCCGCTGGCGGATGGCGCCGGTGGCCGGCAACACCCGCTGCAGGACGTCACCAGCATCGGCCGCCGGCTGCGGGTAGGCGACCGGCAGCATCATGGCACCGGCGTCGACCGTGGCGGCCGCGGCTTGCTCGAGGAGCGCGCCGATGGACGCCATCGGATCGGCCGGATCGAGGCCCTGACCGTCGAGGACGGCCTGGAACAGCTCGGGCTTGGGTCCCGTTCCAGCACCCGGCCCGCGACCACCAGGGGTGGACGTCGGGTCGGAAGAAGAATCGGAGCCGGAGGAGGTGCCGCTGCCTGGCGCGGGCGACGAAGCGTCACTGCCGCTGCCTGGAGCCGGGGCGGTGGGATCACCCCCCTGCCCTGCAACGGAACCCGAGCCATCCGCTACCGAATCGGAAGCGGAGGACGAGGCGTTGCCGCCGGCGTCGCCAGCCCCATCGGAACCGTCCGGGGAGCTGTCGCAAGCCGTATCCGAACCGCTCGCGGCCGGATCGGAACCGGAGCCGGAGCCGGTATCCGAACCCGCGTCGGGATCGGAGCCGCTCGCGGCTGGGTCGG
>RECO01000221.1 GCA_007694015.1 Geminicoccaceae bacterium | reverse complement strand
AAGTCGACCGCGGCCGTGTAGCCTTTGAAGGTCCAGACCTTGCCCGTCATGCGCAACCCTCGCTCGCCAAGGTGACGCCCGCCGCGACCTTGTGGCACGGCACTTGGGTTTTTCCTTTGCCGAAGCGGCGCCCGTGCAAATAGAGCGAGACGCACGGTCTCCGCTCTGTACCCTGTAGGGATTTAGCCCCCCCTAGCCACGTCTCGGCTTGCGATCACAACCCGTTACCTTTGCATCAGGTGTCATCGCATGACACCCATTTATATGGCGAAAACCCCCAATTATAGGGTGAAAACTATGCACGCAGCACGAAAATTGTGAATATTAAACGTCACCTTCAACGAAGAGGTGACGCCATGACCGCCGAAACTTCCGCCCTCGACGACCGCCAGCTGGCGACGGTGCAAGCCTATCTGCGCGCGCCCGAGGCCGCCCGCTACTTGGGCCTCTCCACTTCAACCGTGAACAAGCTGCGACTGACCGGCGGCGGGCCGCTTTATTCCCGCGTCGGTCGCCGCGTGCTCTATCGCGTCCAAGACCTCGACGCCTGGGTCGCTTCGGGCCGCCGCCGCTCGACTGCCGAGAACATGCCGACCGAAGCGAGGCGACCGGGCCGCCCGCGGAAGAACGCCGCCCAAAATTGAAACCGCCGGGCGCGTGGGGGCACCCGGCGGCGATGATGCTGTAGGCGGCGGCTTCGCCTTTGTAGCGTCACCAGCGGCGGATTTCCACGCTTTCCGGCCTGCATTCGAGGCCGAAAGATGATCGACCAACCGAACCGCAGCGGCGCGATACTGACCGCCGCTCGCCTGTGGCGAAAGACCAGCGCCAAGGGCACCGACTACCTGACCGGGCGCCTGGGTGGCGTGCGCGTGCTCGTCATGCCCAAGCGCGACGGCGACGACGGCGACCATAGTCACGTCCTGATGTTCGCGGACGCACCGCAGCGTGACGGGGGCAGCCGATGACCGCCGCGCTCGACGACTTCATCAACGCCATGAACCGCGCCGGTATCGGCGCACCTCGCCGCGTCATCGGCGATGGCCGGCTCAATCGCTTCCAGGGAGAAGGCGACAAGCCGGGCCGCCTCAATAGCTGGTACGTCTTGCACCTCGACGGGCGGCCGGCGGGGGCCTTCGGTTCGTGGCGCACCGGGCAGTCCGAGACCTGGGTAGCGGGCGGTGACGACCGCCTGACGCCAGCCGAGCGGGCCGAACTGCGGCGGCGCATCCACGAGGCCAAGGCCAAGGCCGAAGCCGAGCGTCGAGAAGCGCAGCGGGGCACCGCCGCGACCGTCTGGGCCTTCTGGAACGAGGCACGGCCGGCGGACCCGGCCCATCCCTATCTGCGGCGCAAGGCCGTCGGACCGCACGGTCTACGCCAGCGCGGCGGGCTGCTCTTGGTGCCGCTCGCCGATGCCGCCGGGCGGTTGTGGAACGTCCAGACCATCGGACCGGACGGAACCAAGCTATTCCGGCGCCATGGCCGCGTGGCCGGCATGTTCGCCACCATCGGCGATCCGGCGACCGCCTCGACCCTCGTCATCTGCGAGGGCTGGGCCACGGCGGCGACGATCCACGAGGCGACCGGGCTGCCGACGCTCGCCGCCATGAACGCCAGCAGCCTGGAACCCGTGGCGAAGATGACGCGGCGGCAATGGCCGGGCTCGACCCTCGTCATTGCCGCCGACAACGACCACGGCACCGCCGGCAATCCGGGATTGAGCAAGGCGCGGGCCGCGGCGGTGGCGACGGGTGCCCTCGTGGTGCAGCCGCCGACGATGCCGGGCGTGACCGACTTCAACGACCTGGGCCGCGCCGAAACGCACCTGACCTTTACGAAATCCGGTGTTCTCGGTGTTCCCGGTGTTCCTGGCCGCGAAACGCCGCAGAAATCCGCCGTTTTTTCGCCTGAAGAGCAGGAACACCGGGCCGAAAATCGGTGTTCCGCGGTGTTCCTGGGGGCGGGCCGATGACGGCGCACCTCAAGCCCGTGGGTGATGACGGCAATGTCGGCGGCGACCTCTGCGCGCTGCCGTCACCCGAGCATCGACCGTGCTTCATCGTGCTCGACGGCTGGACCGAGGCGCACGGCCGGGCGCGAAAGATGCGACCGGGTGTCTGGCACTGCACGATGACGCGGGGCACCAATTCCGAACCGCCGACAGCCGTCGAGACCTGGGTTTGCGGGCCGGTTCACCTCGATGCGCAAACCCATGACGAGGCCGGCGACAACCACGGCCGGCTCCTGCGGTTCCAGACCTCGACGGGGCGCTGGCGGGCATGGGCCATGCCGCAAGAACTGTTGGCCGGTTCCGGCGACGAATTGCGGGCGGCGCTGCTTCACATGGGGCTCGAAATCGACCCCGAGCGGAAGGGGCTGCTCAACCGCTACCTCGCCAGCCGGACGCCCAAGCGCATCGTCCGGTGCGTCACCTCGACCGGCTGGGCCGCACCTGACGCCTTCGTGTTGCCGACCGAAGTCATCGGACCGGGGGCGGCGAACGTCGTCTATCAGTCCAGCGACCGCAGCGGCGAGGGGCACGGCACCAAGGGCACGCTCGACGAATGGACAGAGCACGTCGCGGCGCTGGCGACCGGCAACCCGTGGATGCTCGTCGCCCTCTCTGCGGCATTCGTCGGGCCGCTCCTGCAACGCTGCCAGGTCGAGGGCGGCGGGCTGCATTTCTTCGGCGATAGCTCGACGGGCAAAACCACGGGCTTGGAAATCGCGCGCTCGGTATGGGGCGGGCCGGATTTCCGCCGGCAATGGCGCGCTACCGCCAACGGGCTGGAAGGCGTGGCCGCGCTCCACGACGACCTGCTCCTACCGCTCGACGAAATATCCGAGTGCGACGGCCGGGCCTTGGGCGAAGTCTCCTACATGATCGCCAATGGCGTTGGCAAAAGCCGAGCCAGCCGCAGCGGGGCCGCACGGCCGGCGAAGCGGTGGCGGACGTTCGTCCTCTCGACCGGCGAGACGACCCTCGCCGCGCACATGATGAAGGCCGGGCAACGACCGAACGCCGGTCAAGGCGTGCGCCTGCTCGACCTGCCAGCGCGGCGGCGGTTCGGGCTCTTCGACGACCTGCATGGGCTCGCCAGCGGCCGGGCGCTCGCCGACCACCTGAAAAACGCAGCGGGCGCCTACTACGGCACCGCCGGCCGGGCATTCCTGGAACGCCTCACCAACGATGACCGCGACTTCGGCGAGCGGCTGGACCGAGCCAAGAGCCTTGACCTGTTCAAGGCCGAACCTGGGCAAGAGGCGCGGGCGGCAACCCGGTTCGCGTTGATCGGTTTGGCCGGCGAGTTGGCGACCGAATACGGCGTGACCGGCTGGACAGAAGGCGCGGCTATGGACGCGGCCGGCGAGGCGTTCCAGGCGTGGCGCGACCATCGGGGCAGCGGGCAGGAGGAACCGACGAAGATCTTGCAAGCCGCCGTTGACTTCATCGAGCGGCACGGCGGTTCACGGTTCGAGCCCATCGACGGCGCCGAGCATCCAGCGATCCGCGACCGGGCGGGCTGGCGTGAGGGTTCGACCTATTTCTTCACAGCCGGCGGGCTCCGCGAGGCGGTGGCGGGCTTCGACCTGAAAGCAGCGACCGCCGTGCTCGTGGATAAGGGCGTGCTTCCGCCACCGGGGCCGGACGGCAAGACCGCCGCCGCCAAGACGGTCCAGGGGCGCAAGGTGCGCGTCTACGCCGTCGATGCCGAGCGGCTGGGGGCCTGCTCCGATGGGCATTGATGCGTTGCTCGCTCGGCTGAAGCGGGAAGCAGGAACACCGAGGAACACCGGAACACGGGCCGGTGTTCCTGCCCGAACGGCGCCGAAAGCCGCAGAAAACCTAGGTTTTTTGGGGGGCGGAACACCGGGAACACCGGGAACACCGCAAACGACAAAGGTCGGGGCAGAACACGACGACCCGGCGCTACTCCGGCGGCTCGCCCTCGAAGCGCTGACCACCTTTGCCGAGGCCGACGCGCGCGCGGCGTTCCTGGAGCACGAAGGCGGCTATCGCCGCGCCGAGGCCGAACTGCTCGCAGCGCAAGAGCGGCGGCTGCCGAACTGGGGCGGGCTTCTTTGGGCCACCATGGCGAGCGTCTGTGCCGATCCCGAGTTGCGGGCGCGTTTCCAGGCGCTGCGCTCGCAGCGCGGCGACGACGGCGCGGCGCTGGCGGAATTGGCGGCCGAGGTAGGGGCCGGCGATGGCGGTTGACCTGCACTGCTTGGCACGCCGGGTGCGCAACCTGGGCCGCGTGAACCTGCGGCACGGACCCGAGGCCGCCGCCGTCGAGCGCGACGACATAGCCGAGGCTCTGGCTCGAGTGGCGACGACCTCGAGCACCGCACCGACCGCGCCGACGTGGTGGCGCGCGGCAACGCCAACACCGGCACCGGCCGGCGACGACCTGACCGTGCGGCGGTTGCGGGCTTTGGTCGCGCACCACGCCCAAGAGGCCGAACGCTTGCGGCGGCTGCTCGCCAGCGCGGCGCCACGGGCACGACGACGGCACCGGGGGCATGACCCGCGACAAGAAGCGCTCGACCTATGACGGCGCCCGCAATGGTCCCAATGGCCGGCAAACGAACGGGCCGGCGCACCGATGATCCGAGTTCCGCTTTCGCGCTGCGACCTTGCAAACCTCAAGCCGTTGCAACGGCGATCTAAGGGAAGCGGTTTCCGGCACCCGTTGCGCTGGGGATTTCGACCGCCCCCACCCCGCGTTATGCTGTGGCCGATACGCCACACGAGGTTGCGCCGATGCAGCACGCCGGACCGCACCGCCTTGCCATCGACCGGGGCCGCATCGTCCAGCCTGCCGACCGCTGCTTTCAGCTTCGATGCCGCGACATGTTCGACGCGCTGGAACGAGCCGGCCGGATCGACGCGACGCTCGCCAGCACCGGCCGGCGCTGGGCGGCACTCTACGCCCGCGGCCGGCTGCTTGGCGACGTGCAAGCGATGGAGCTGGAACGAAGGGGCCACGCGGCCGGCGAAATGTCGGACGAAGCCGACGAAGCCCACGCTCGGCTGCGGGCGGTGGTGCGCGCCATCCCTGCCGTCTTGCGGGGGCCGGCGCTCGACCTCGCCGACGAGCGGTTGCCGGCGCTCTTCCACCCGGCGGTGGTGCTGCGAGCCGTGGCCGGGGCGCTCGACGAGGTACGGTAGGGGGCGGTGCAAATCTCCGGGCCGCTGGAACGCGGAAACCGTACCCCCACCAGAAACGCGCGCGATTGCGGATTGATGTTCGCGTCGCACGCGACCCGCGGCACCCCGTAGGGGGGTGGTGCAAATCTCTGGCTCGACCCTTTCGGGAAACCGTTCTGCATCCCTCGACGCTGCAACGGTTCCACATTTCGCATGGCGGCTCGCCACGGGCCGATGACGCGGCGGGGCCTACCGTGGTGCCGCCACGCTCGACGCCGCCTGACCAAGCGCCACGGGCCGCAGCGGGGCAAAATCTCTCGGACCTGGCGACCGCGGACCGCACGACCTCGGAGCGCACAGAGTTAGTTTCGACCGGGGGGCCGGGGGTGGTCCAAATCTTCCCGACCCCAAGGGCGCAGACCGCACCCCCTACCCACGCGCACGCCGCCGCGAATTGGACACCGGGGGTCAAAAAGCCCTCGCGAGCGTGACTCCGTGCGCCCTAGGACGCGCGACGACGGGCCGGCAGCTACCACCCTAGCCGGCGACCACGGCGCCCGCTGGCGAGGCTCCACGGCACTCCACGGCGTATCCAGTGGATACAACGCCGCTCCCCGCTGGATTGTTGCGGGGGCCGGACGGGGGCGGCGCCAATCCCTGGACCGGCGACGCGCGGAAACCGCCCGACCTTCCCACGCAGAGAGTTTTTCCCGCGATTGAAAGCGCTCGCGTGGTGGCATCCGGCGCCACCATCGGGGCGGCTCGTCACTCTCGCCAGCGCGGCGGCTCGAACGTCACCACCACGACCCGAAAGGGCCGCGAAATCGGTTCCGGTGGCTATCCGGTGGCTACCCGATTTCGGCGATGCTTCGGCGGGGGTAGCTAAGTGCTTGAAAAGATGGTGCCGCATGCCGGACTCGAACCAGCGACCCCGTGATTACGAATCACGTGCTCTACCGACTGAGCTAATGCGGCGCGAGGTGGGGATAGCGGGGGGCGGGGGCGGCGTCAACGCCCCCGCGCGTCCGCGTGGCCGCGGCCGGCCGGTCAGCTGGCGCGGGCGGGCTCCAGGTCGACGGTGGTGCCGGCGAAATCCTCGGCATCGCTCGTGCGGGCGACCAGGGTGGCGATCCGCGGCGGCGACTGCCAGCGCAGACTGTCGAACACGCCGGTCGGGCCGTAGGGCTGCCACTCCTCGACGATCTGGCCGCTCGCCTCGCAGACCCAGGCCTCGTCGGCGGGGGCTTGCGCGGCCAACGCTTCGAGCTCGCCGATCTTCGGCGATTTGGGGTCCTCGGCACGATAGGCCTCGATCGCGGCCTGGAGGACGCCGGCGGTGGGGCGCGAGTCCGGCACCTGTGCGGCGTAGCGCAGCGCGCGGGTGTTCTGGCCGTCGGCCAGGGCCAACTCGATCAGGGTCTTGAGGGTGGTCCGATGCGTCGGGTTGCGGGTCGCCAACCGCTCGAAGCGGGCAAGCCGGCTGTCGCCGCTCTCGTTGGGCGCCAGGCCCGCATAGGCCTGGGCGAGTGCCGGGTGGGGCAACCGGGCCCACGCCTCCTCGAGCACCTCCCGCGCCACCTTCGGCTTGTCGAGCTTGGTCGCGAGTTCGCTCGCATAGACGGCGGCAGGGGCGAAGCTGCGCTGGCGGCGGGTGGCGTCCTGCGCCGCCTTCAGGGCCTCCTTCTCGTCGCCCGCCGCCTCCAGCTCCTTGGCCATCAACATCTTGAGGAGACCACGCAGCCGCTGCGCCTCCTCGGGCTCGACCACCTTGTTGAGCTTCAAATCGTCGACCCGGCGCAGCGCCTCGCTCCACAAGCCCTTCTGCGTCAACAGATCGAACAGGGTCTTCACCACCCACTCGGTATAGGGCTTCTGGGCGAAGGCCTGGCGGGCGAAGGCCAAGGCGGCGTCCTCGTCACCCGCGGCCATCGCGTCGGACATCAGGCCGCGCAGGCCCAACAGCCGGGTTTCCGGCCGCTTCACCATTTGCCGGTACTTGATCTGGGCGACCTCGTGATTGCCCTCCATTTCGGCCGTCTGCGCGGCGAGGAGGAGGGTGGCGGGATCGCGGTCGCCCAGATAGCGCTCGGCCTCGCGCCGCAGTTCCTTGGCCTCGGTCGCGTCACCGGCCGCAGCGGCGATCAGCCCCTTGGAGACGCTCTTGAAGCCTTCGAGGCGGCGGTTGACCCGCCGCCGCTGGAACCAACGGGTCGGGTAACCCAAAATGACCCGCAGCAATTCGAAGAAGACGATGCCGAGGCCGATCAGGGCCAACAGCAACAAAACGGCAATCGCCAAGGGCGGCTGCAACACGGTGCCGTCGTACCACTGGATCGTCACCGGCGTGCCGTGGTCGTGGTCGAACAGCCAGGTGGCCCCGAACATCAAGAGGCCGGTGACGATGAGAAAGCCGAGCAGCCGCAGCATGGTGCGCCCTTCCTAACGAGTCTTGGTGATCAGGACGCGCCGGCCGCCGTGGCGGTCACGTCGCGGCCCAGGTCCAACAAAGCTTGGCGCGCACGGTCCACCGCCAGGTGGTCGCGGGCGGCGGTGATCCAGTCGGCCAGGGCGGCACGCCCCGCCTCCGGCAACGTCTCGGCTTGGGCGACCGCACCGGCCACGTCGTCCGCATCCAACAACTGGCGCATGCGATCCAACGCTGCGGCCGCGTCGCCGTCGCGCACCGTCGGCCGCAATTGCAGCGTGCCGAGGATGGCCCCGACGCTCCCCTCGGGGGCTGGCGGGCTGACCGCGGCTTCCACCGCCGGTCGCAGATTGGCGAGGCTCGCGCGGAGCGCCGGCAGGCTCGCCACGCCCGCTTCGTGGTCGGCGATCACCGCGTCGATCCCGGCGAGGCGCTGGGCCTGGGCCGCATCGAGCGGGGCCAGATCGATCGCGGCGAGTTCGCGCCGGGCGGGCGTCAGGTCCTCGCCCGCGGCAACCGCCTGGTCCAGCGACCGCGCGGCCGCGCTGAGTTGCCCGGCGACGCGGGCGCGCTGCATGGCGACGGCGACCGACGCTTCCGCCCCGGCGGCGCGCTCGACGGCGCGGGCGGCCTCGCCCTCGACCGTGGCGAGCGTCGCGAGCACGCCGGCCATTTGGTCTTCCACGGTGGCAACGAAGCCGCTCACCACGTCGCGCGTCGACGCCGCGGCCACACCCGCATCCGCCGCGGCCGTGGTCGCGGCCGCCGCCTGGCTCGCCAAGGACTGCACCTGGCCGGCCAAATCCTGGATCCGCGCGGACGCGGCACCGATGCCGCCCTGCACCTCGGCGACGTCGCGCGCGGTGGCATCGATGCGGCCGCCGAGGGCGGCGGTCCGCTCGGCGAGCGCCATCTCGGCCAAGGCCAACGTCGCCGCGATCTCGGCGGCGCGCTCGCGCGCGGCGGCGAGGTCGCTCGCCACCTGGTCGATGTCGGAGCGGAGCGCGGGTGCTGTCGTCTCCAGCTCGCCGACGCGGCGCTCGAAGCCCTGGACCGCCGATTCGACCGTGGCCAGCGCCGAGGCACGGGCCGCCGTCTCGCCGAGTTCGGTCAGCCCCGCCTGGAGTTGGCCCAGACGCGCCTCCAATTCGGCCGCACCTTCCGGCATGGCGAGGCTGCTGAGCTCGCTGCGCAATTCGTTGAGCTGCGCCGAGGTCGCCGCCGCGGTGACCTCGCCCGAGAGGGTTTCCATGCGCGCCGAGAGGCTCTGCACCGCACCGCGGGTGTCGGCCTCGCGGGCAAAGTTGCGCACCTGCGCCAGTTCCTGTTCCAAGGCCACGATGCGGGCCACGGCCTCGGGGTTGACGATCAGCGCCGCCTGCTCGGGCAGCGGCAGGTTCTGGCGGACTTCGGGGAATTGCAGGGCGTAGACCGAGCCCAGGGCACCGACCACGCCACCGACGACGCCGGCAACGAAGCCCTTGGTGCGGCTGGTCCGGACCGGTGCCGGCGCGGCGGGCGGGGGCGGCGCGGCGCGTTCGTCCGTGCGAGCGGGTTGCACGTCGTCTTGGGCCATGGCCGCGTCTCTCCCCGCGCCAAATCCGATGTCGGCGCTGTCACGATTGCATTCGCTGCTACGACGTTCGTCGTGCTACGGACGGCTAGCATCAAAGCGGCAAGGCTTCAAGCAAACCGCCCATGCCTCGTTCGTCCGGCTGGCTCGCCACCCGAAGCTCGCGCCAGCGACGTGAACGGGCCGCCATCGCGACGTTTTCGCTGAGGCACAAGCCCGTGACCGCGCTCAGCCGCTCGCCGAGCCCCGCCGCCTCGACCAGCTCGAGCAGGCGCTTCGCACTTTCCGGCGAGTGCAGCGTGACCGCATCGACCACACCGCGGTCCAGGGCATCGGCCACCGCGGGCGGCAGGGCCGGCACGCCCACAGCACGGTAGACCGCAATGGCCCGGTAGGCGAAGCCCGCCGCTTGCAGCGTCGATTGCAGCCCGTGGGCGGTCACAGCACCCGAGGCGTGCAGTAATAGCCCGCGAGCCGGCGCCAAGTGCTCGGCCAAGAGGCGGCCCAAGGAGACGCCGTCGCCGGCACCGACCCCCACCACCGGGACGCCGGCTTCGTCGAGCGCCGCCTTGGTGCCGTCGCCGACCGCCCAAACCGGCGGCGTCGGCTGCCAAGCGGCGACCGTGCCGACCGCCTGGCGGCTGGTGACGAGGAGCGCCTGCACCCCGGTGAAGTCGGGCCGCGGCACGTCCAGGGCCCTGATGGTCATCACCGGCGCGAACATGACCGCATGGCCGAGCCTCCGGGCCGTGGCGGCCGTCCGCTCCCTGACCTCGGCCGGGCGGGTGACGAGGACGGTGGCCAAGGCCTAGAGCCAGAAGGCGTTGCCGGCTTGGCTGCGGATCTCCTCGCCGGCGTCACGGCCGAGCCGGTCGGCCTCCGCCACAGGCCCGCGCCTTTGGGTACGCCAGAGCTGCTTGCCGTCGGGCTCGGCGAGCAGGCCCTCGAAGCGCAGCTCGTCGCCTTCGAGGCTCGCATGGGCGGCGATGGGGGTGCGGCAGGAGCCGTCCAACGCGCGCAGAAAGGCGCGTTCGGCGGTCACGGCGATGCTGGTCGGGCGATGGTCGAGGGCTTCGACCAGCGGCCGCGTAAGGGCGTCGTCGGCCCGCACCTCGATGGCGATCGCCCCTTGCGCCACGGCCGGCAGGATTTCCTCGGGTGCGATGGGCGCACTGGCCGCGTCGGGGCGGCCCAGGCGGTTGAGGCCGGCCATGGCGAGCAGCGTGGCGTGGATGGCGCCGCTCTCCACCTTGCCGAGCCGGGTCTGCACGCTGCCGCGCAGGTTGACGACCTCGAGGTCGGGGCGAAGCGCCAGCAGCTGGGCGCGGCGACGCAGGGACGCACTGCCGACGACGGCCCCCGGCGGCAGGTCGGCGATGCGCTGGAGCGGCCCCGCGATCAAGGCGTCGCGCGCATCTTCGCGCTCCAACACGGCGGCGATGACGAGGCCGTCGGGAAGGACGGTGGCGACGTCCTTGAAGGAGTGGACGGCGAGGTCGATACGCTGGTCGAACAGCGCCTCCTCGATTTCCTTGGTAAACAGGCCCTTGCCGCCGATTTCGCTCAACGGCCGGTCGAGGACGTGGTCGCCCGTGGTCTTGATGACGACGATCTCGGTGGCGAGGCCCGGGGTGTCGGCTTGCAGCCGCGCTGCCACCGTTTCCGCCTGCACGAGGGCGAGCGGCGAGCCGCGGGTTCCGATCTTGAGCGTTTTCATGAGGTCCGGCCGGAAGCTATGAGCATGTGCATGGCGCATGGCCCTAGCACATCGACCCCATTCGACCAGACCGCCCTTATGCTCGGTCTGGAGACGAGCTGCGACGAAACCGCGGCGGCCCTGGTGCGCGCCGACGGCGTGGTCGTCGCCGAGCGGGTGCGGAGCCAGCTCGCCGAACACGCCCCCTTCGGCGGCGTCGTCCCCGAAATCGCCGCCCGCGCCCACGTCGAAGCCCTGGATCACCTGATCGCCCAGGTGATGGCCGAGGCGGGCACGGGCTTTGGCCAACTCAAAGGCGTCGCCGCCACCACCGGGCCCGGCTTGATCGGCGGCTTGATGGTGGGTGCTGTCACCGGCAAGGCGATCGCACTGGCACACCGGCTGCCGTTTTGGGCGATCAACCACCTCGAAGGCCACGTCCTGACCCCCCGCCTGGTGGCACCCGCCCCCTTTCCCTACCTCGTTCTCCTGGTCTCGGGCGGGCACTGCCAACTGGTGCTGGCCGAAGAGGTCGGCCGCTATCGCCGCCTTGGCACCACCATCGACGACGCCGTGGGCGAGGCCTTCGACAAGGTCGCGAAGCTGTTGGGACTGGGCTATCCGGGCGGTCCGGCCCTGGAGCGGCTGGCCAGTGCCGGCGATCCGGCGCGCTTCGCGCTGCCGCGCCCGTTGCTCGGCCGGCCGGGTTGCCACTTTTCCTTCTCCGGCCTCAAGACCGCGGTCTTGCACCTGGCGCGGGCGCAAACCGGCTCAGCGGAGACCTGGCAGGCCGACCTCGCCGCCGGTTTCCAGGCCGCCGTTGCCGAGACCCTGGTCGACCGCACGCGGCGCGCGGTCGTGCTCGCGCGCGACATGGCACCCGGCCTCGACCGCCTGGTGGTCGCGGGCGGGGTTGCCGCCAATGCCACCGTGCGCGCGCGGCTGGCGGACCTCGCCGCAGCCGAAGGGCTGACCTTTTCGGCGCCGCCCTTGCGCTGGTGCGGCGACAACGCGGCGATGATCGCCTGGGCGGCCCTGGAACGCGCCCGCGCGGGCTTTGCGCCGGACAGCCTGGAGGCACCGGTGCGCGCCCGCTGGCCGCTCGACCCCGCAGCCGAGCCGGCGATCGGCGCCGGCATCAAGGCCTGAGCGAGCGGCGCGTCGACGAGGTCGATATCGTTGCCCGCGCCATCGGCTATGCTGGCGCGACACCACGCTCCGGGGAGACACGCATGGGGGTCGAGATCGTCGCGGTGACGCCAACGCATGCGGCGCGGTGGCGCGAGCTTTACCAGGGCTATGCCGATTTCTATCGCCGTCCGTCCGACGACGCGCACAAGGACGTCGTTTGGGGCTGGCTGATGGACCCGAACCACGAGTTGGAGGGCTATTTGGCGTTGGTGGACGGCATCCCCCAAGGGCTTGCCCACGTGCGCCGGATGCCGAGCCCGCTCCGCGGCCAGGACATCGGCTTTCTGGACGACCTCTTCGTCGACCCGGCGGCGCGCGGGCATCGGGTCGGCGAGCACCTTTTGGCCTTCCTCGCCGATCTGGCCGGGCAACGCGGCTGGGGCGTGATCCGCTGGATCACCGCCGACGACAATTACCGGGCGCGCGCGCTCTACGATCGCGTCGCCGCCAAGACCGCCTGGAACCTCTATGAAATGCCCGCCAAAAGCTGATGTCCCTCGCCGCCGGCCGGCTTTTGCTTTAGCTCTGGCGTGCGACGAAGGTCCCAGTCCGAGGAGGTCCGCTCGATGGCCGGAGCGAAGCTGACGCCTGAGGAAATCGCCGACTACACCGCCGCGATCGGCCGCGAGCAGGTGCTGGTCGAAACGCCGACGGCACTGGTCGCGCGGCGCTACGCCGCGGCCATCGGCGACGTCCGCTACGAGGAGGACGCGACCCTGCCGCTCGGCCGGCATTGGGGCTTCTTCCTCGTCGTGGTCAGCCCGGGCCAGGCCGGCCCGGACGGCCATCCCAAGCGCGGCGGGTTCATTCCGGCGATCCGCCTGGAACGGCGGATGTTCGCCGGCTCGCGGATGGAAAGCTTTGCCCCGTTCCGCCTCGGCGTCGAAACCGAGCTGCACCAAACCATCAAGGACGTGCAGCGCAAGGAAGGGGCTGCGGGCGAGCTGATGTTCGTCGAAGTCGAGAGCCGCTACGTCCAGGCCGGCACCGCCGTTGCCGCCGAGGTCCAAACCCTGGTCTATCTCGACGCGGCCGCCCCCCAAAAACTGCCGGAGCCGCAACCCCTGCCGGCGGTCGAAGCCGTTTGCGAAGACTGGTGCCCCAACAGCGTCGACCTCTTCCGCTACTCGGCCGTCACCTACAACGGCCACCGCATCCACTACGACCACCCCTACGCCACCGAGGTCGAGGGCTACCCCGGCCTGGTGGTCCACGGCCCCCTGATCGCCACCAAACTCCTCGACTTCGCCATGCGCCAAGCCGGCCGCTCGGCCCAAAGCTTCCAATTCCGCGCCCGCACGCCCTGCTTCGTCGACCAACCGATCCGCCTCGAAGCCCTCCAAGCCGAAGGCGGCTACGACCTCATCGCCCGGCGCTGCGACGGCCAAATCGCCATGGGGGCGAAGGCGACCTTCTGAGGGGAAGCCAGCAAGGGGGGATTTGATGATCCCCCCTTGGACCCCCCAGGCGCCGGCTGACGCCGCCGCCAGTTGTAAAGTGGCGGGAATGGATCGCGGGACGTGCCTGCACGTCCCGCGATCCGTTTCCGC
>RECO01000169.1 GCA_007694015.1 Geminicoccaceae bacterium | reverse complement strand
AGGGATGGTCCGTGCGCTACCTAACCGGGAAACGCTCTAGGCCGTCTTGCGCAGCGCACCGCGCAGCGCGCGGGCCGACAGGCGCTCTCGGATGCCTGCAGGGTGGGTCAGATCGAGCCGCTCGAGCGCCTCGTCTTCCTGCGCGACCGGGTGGCCGAACCAGCCACCGAGCACGAGCTTGAGCAGTTCGGGCTTGCGCTTCAGGGCGCTGCGCAGCTTGCCGAGGGCAGGCAACAGCCGCCGTTCGATCTCGGTGAAATCGGTGCCGAACGGAAAGCTCGGCAGCAGTTCGTCGCGATGCGGCGACAGCCAGGCCTGGAGCGCTTCGGGCGTGTTGCGGCGGGCCGTTTCGGGCAGGCGCCAGGACGCCGGCAGCTTGCCGGCGGACTTGGCCGCGTCTTCCAGCTCGCCCTGAAACCGGCTGTCGGCGATCTGCAGAAGCGCGGCGATGGTCTCGGCGTCGCTTTTGCCGCGCAAATCGGCGATGCCGTATTCCGTCACGACCACGTCGCGGTAATGGCGCGGGATGGTGGTGTTGCCGTAGTTCCAGCGCAGGTTGGAGTTGAGGCCGGCACTTCCCTCGCGCGTGGCCGGCAGCGTCAGGATGCACCGCGCACCATCCAAAGCGAAGGCCTGCTCGAAGAAGTTGAACTGCCCGCCGACGCCGCTCACCACCTGGCCGTCGTCGCGCCCGTCCGAAACGGCCGCGCCGAGGAGCGTCACCATCATGGCGGAATTGACGAAGCGCGCGTGGCAGCGCGCGGCGCGCTTGGCCGCCTCGTCGCCGTAGAGGGCATTGGTGAAGGAGACCGGCACCATGGCGATCTTGGCGCGCTGCGCCGGCGGCAGGGCCCGCAGCCGCGCGTAGAAGTCCCGGCTGTCGACGAAGAAGCCCGCGTGAATGGCCGTGCCGTCGACCTCGCGCCGGACGATGCCTGCCTCGAACAGCGCCAAGAGCCCGTCGACCAGCATTTCCGTGACGGCGTAGAGCCCCGCCTCGAAACGCCCGGTTTCGGCGAAAGCGGGGCTCTGCGCGAACGGGCAGTTCTGCCAGATCGGCGCGATCTGCGCGCGCTCGCGCAAGAGCAGCGCATGGGCCAAGGCGTCGCCGATCTCGCCGATCCCGATTTGCAGCGTGCCACCATCGGGGATCAGCCTGGACGCGTGCAGCGCCATGGCGTGCTCCTCGAGCCCCACGGGCCGCTTGACCAGCGAAAACAGGTCGTGCGGCTTGCCGTCCGTGCGCAAGAGGCCGTCGCAATCGGCGGGTGTTATCTCCGCTGGGCCAGGCATGAAGGGCAGATCGGGGTGAACCTGCGCAACGAAGGTGAAATCGGCCGCACCGCCGCGCCGTGCTGCGAGGAGATCGCTCGAGATGTCGGTGTTGCAGGAGAGGCTCAGGGCATCGCCCTCGGCGGCGACGAGCTGCAGCGCCACGTTGGGGCGCTGGGCGAGCAGCAGGTCGAACGCGTGCGTATAGTTCGCCGCGACATAGGCCTGCTGCACGGGTGCCACACCCAGCCAGTTCGAGGCTTGGAGGAAGAACTCGGTGACGCGGATGTTCTCCGGCAGGCGGTCCTCGCGCAACAGTCGCGCGTAGTCGATCTGGGGATAGGCGCCGAACAGCCGATCCAGTGCCGGGCCGAGGAAGCGCTTCTCCATGTCCGAGGAAGGGCGCGGGCGCTCCAGCGTGAGCGCGGTAAAGATCTCCAGCCGGATCGTCGGATCGGCACAGGCCCGGCGGGTCAGTTCGTTGATCAACCCCACGGGCTTGCCGAGGCCCAAGGGCAGCGCCACCCGCAGGTCGCGCCCCACCGTTGCCAGGAGCCAATCGACGGCGGCGGCTTCGGTGTCGAGATGCCGGGTCATCGGGTCGTTTCTCCTTTGGCTTGGCGCGGCGGCCGCGGCGTCAGCCTGGCACCCGTCGCGAGGCGGTAGCCCGCGACGTAGAGCGCAAGGGCGCCCAAGGCGGGCCACGGGCCCACGTCGAACAAACCGAGCCCGACCAGGACGCCGATGGCGGCCCCGGCCAGGACGACGCCGCCGATGATCGCATCCCAACGCCCCTCGTCGTGGCTGGGTGCGTCGTCGCCTGGCGCCTCGAACCGGCCGACCAAGGGCACCAGCGCCGCGAGCGGCAGCGCGAACATCAAGACCCAAAGCGGCTGCTGCGCCCACCAGCGCGCGTCGATCGCCTCGGTCAGCGGCGGCCAGCCGACTTGGATCAAGAGATTGGTCATGATGACGAGCGCCACCTGATGCCACAGGAACAGGGTCATCATGCGCGCGCCCAACAGTGCCACGGGCGCCCAGAACAGCGGCCGTTGCAACGCGGCCGTCAGCGGCGCACGCGCGAGCAGCACGAGCCCCGTTTGCACCAGCGCCAGCGCAAAGAGCGCCACGGTCGGCGGCGCCACGTTGTTGAGTTCGGCCGTGCCCTCGATCGGCACCATGCTGAGCGGCCAGCCGCCGAGGCCGATCAGGAGGACGAGCCCCATGGCCCCAACCGCCGCCAGCGCCGCCTGACGCGGGGCTTGCGAGGGCAAACGCCCATCGGCCCAGAGATGGCCCAAGAGGTAGATGCTGCCCCAGATCAACAGGAAGTTCGGCGCCGAGACGAGCGATTGATCGCCGAGCACCGGGCCGATGCCGGCGATGCGCGCCACATCCAGACCGCCCGCAACCAGCACGGCCAAGGTGATGGCCGGCAAGGTCCAGCCCCGCTCGTGCAATGCTAGGGTCAAAGGCGTGAGCGCCGTCATCATGACGTAAGCGGCCACGAACCACAGGGGTATCAGGGCTGCATTCGGCTCCAAGAGCAGCGCCTCGGGCACCAAAAGCTCCGCCAGGATCCAGAGCGGGACGATGCAGGCGAGCAGCGCACAGGTCGGGCGCAACAGCCGATGCAGCCGCGCCCGCGCCCATCCGGCCGGCGTTGCGCCGGCGTCCAAGGCGCGCCTCAGGCTTTGCGCATTGAGGCTGCCGCCGACGAGGAAGAAGAGCGGCATGACCTGCCAGATCAGGCTCCCCCACTGCCAGTGCGGCTGCATCTCGAGCAAATAGCCGGTTGTCGGCGTGCCGTCCGGGGCGGTGACCACCCGCACCACCCAATGCCCGACGATCACCATCAAGATGGCCACCACGCGCACGAAGTCCAAATAGCGGTCGCGCTCGGCGGGTGTCGCACCCTCGATGCGGTCGACGAGATTGGCCACGCGATCAGGCAGCTTGGTCATAGAGACGCAACCTCAGACCGCGCGGACGGTTCCGCGGCCGATGTCGGCCGGCTGGCCAGGCAGCGGTTTCACGCGGCTTGGGACGTGGCATCCTCCAACGGGCAGCCGGCACCCATCAGCCTGCGCTTTTGCCGGATGATGTCGCCGGAGGCGTGTTCGAGGTAGTGGGCGATGGTTTCCACCCGGATCTTGATCGAACCGGCCGCTTTGGTCGCGTCGAGTTCCTGGAACGCGAAGAACAGCGTACCCGAGCGCTCGACGATCTCCTGCACCGGGGAAAAGGTGGGCTGGTCCATGCCGCACTCGTAGCTGGTGAGCCGGATCACGCAGGTGATCCAGGGCATGCGCGCGGCGAATTTGGCGGCCCACAGCAGTTCGTTGGTGTTGGCGCTGTACGACGACGGCCAGACGTCGGCGATGTCGAACGGCGAGGCGATGTCGCCTCTCTGCATCTCGGCGCCGAACATCCAAGCCATCAGCGCGGGCTCGATCGGGAGATATTGCCCCCACAGGATCGGATAGCCGTAGGCCTGGAGTTCGCCTTCGATCTCGTGGCCGATACCCGGGTCCATGTGGTAGGGCCGCGCCAGCACGAGAATGCACGGCGCGTCCCTGCGGGCGCACGCGCCAAGCACGGCGGCACTCTCGGCCCTGAGGCCGGCGTCGAAGCGCTGGAGCGCTGCCCAGCCGATGGCGGCGGCGCGCGTCGTTTCCGCCAATGTCAGGCCGGGGATGACCTCGGCCAAGGCCGCATGGAGTTGCCCCGGCACCAGGGCCGGCTCGCCGAAGTCGAGCAGCGGCGAGACGTAGCGGATGCCCCGTTCGCCGAAGACGTCGCGTTCCTTCAAAAAGCCCGCCTTGATGTTCTCCGGTGCGGCCATGACCCGCGGGCAGCTGAGGCTGGTTTTGACGGCACCGTCCAAGAACGACGGGATGGAATGGAACATCGGCGAGAACAGGACGTCGAGGCGGCGCTTTTGTCCGAACACCAGCTCGCCATAGTGCCCGGCCATGCATTTGACCGGGTAGCAGCAATCGACCGTCCCGCGGCCGCGGCCGAAGTGGTGATACTGGGCCTCGGAGGTCGGTGAGGAGAAGACCAAGTTGCGTGGAGCAATGCCGAGGGCGGCGAAAAAGCCCAACCAAAACTGGTGCGTCGACCAGATGGCGAGGGTCCGGGGGATGCCGATGCGCAGCTGCGCGCGGTCACCGGACGGCCCGGAACGCAGCCGCGCGAACCAGTTCGCCAATGTTGGGATGGGCACGTTTGGTCTCCTCGTAGCGCGACTTCACGACCCGCAGTTCGTCCTTGTCCTCGATCAGCCCCTTGGGACAGGAATTGCCGCTGATCACCCGCTCCCAGCCCTCCGCCAGTTTCACCTTGCTCCAGCGCCGCCCAGGGCCGCCTTCGACTGCAACGTCGATGAAGGTTCGGCGGCATTGCACCGTGCACCAGCTGCACCGCGTCAGGGCACTGGTCGTGCTGCGGTAGTGCAACGCCTCGATCGCGGCAAAGCCGCGAAAGCGGCTGGCCACTCCGCTTTGGCGCGCCTCGTCGGCCGCAAGGGCTGCGCCGATGGCGCCGGCCTCGCCGGCATGGGGATGGATGACGATCCGCGCGTCCGGCACCCGGCGCTCGATGAAGTCGACCTGCGCCTTGACCACCGCCAGGTTGCGATGGGTTCCGCCTTGCAGAACGAAGTGCCGGCCAGCGGCCTGGAGGTTGCGCAACTGGCCCGCATAGACCCAGACGTTGAGCGGCAAAACCGAGGCCAACGCGGCCATGATCTCGTCGGCCGACCAGCCGTTGCGCTGCTGGTTGACGATGTCGGACTGAAGGAACACCCCGCAGCCCATGGCGAGCTGGGGCATGGCCTGGGCCCTGAAGGCGTGCGCCGCGTAATCCTCCAGCGGGACGGCGTAACGTTCGGCGACGCCTTGCAGGAACGCCCCGTTGCCGGAGGAGCATTGGGAGTTGAGCCGAAAGTCGGCGACGGTGCCCTGGCGGAGGATCATGATCTTCACGTCCGTGCCGCCGACGTCGCAGATCACGTCCACATCGGGGTAGAGCTCGAGTGCGGCGCGCGCGTGCGCCACCGTCTCGACCACGGTCAAGTCGGCGCCCAGGACGTCGCGCAGGAGGTCCTTGCCGTAGCCGGTGAGCGCAAGCCCAGCCACCTCCTCGAAGCCAGCCTCGCGCAGTCGCCCGAACAGCAGCTTCGCATCCTCGATCGGATTGCCCTTGGACGGGACGTACCAGCTGCCGAGCAAGCGCCGCTCTGCCGACAGCGCCACCGCCTTCGCCGTCGTGCTGCCGAAATCGCAGCCGATGACGACGGGCTCCCTGGTGCGCGGCCCGGGCGGCACCGTCGCCTCGGGTTCGGGGTCGAGCGAGGACGGCGCCGGCGGGGCCGCATAGGCCCGCAAGAAGCGCTCCAGTTCCTCTGCATCGCCCGCGAGCCCCTTGGCCCCCGCTCGGGCCTTGGCCTCGTGCTGGCCGACGTCGATCCACCAATGCAACCGCTCGAGGCCCGAATAGCCGCCGACCTCGCTCGGCTCCGTGCGCGCGATCTCCACACAGCCGAGGGCGCCGTAATAAAGGGCCGCCGGTGGCACCTGGACGAGGTCGTCGACCATGGCACCGGCCGGCAGCGTGATCGAACGCTGTTCCCAAAGCCTCGCGAGATGCGCCTGCCACGCTTCGCGCAATCCCTTGAAAAAGCGATTGGGACCGCCGAGCAGCAGCACCGTCGGCAAGGGCGTGTTGCCTTTCGTCAAGGTCGCCAGGTTCTGGGTGACCACGGCTTCGAACAGGCTCGCGATGATCTCCTCGACCGGGACGCCGGCCTTGACGAGGCTATTGGCGTCGGCCTCGGCGAAGATCCCGCATTTGGCGCTGATTTCGTGTCGGCTGACGTCGGCATAGGCGGCTTCGGCGAGCTGGGCGGGCGTGACGCCGAGCTTCTTGGCGATCCGTTCGACGAAGGTTCCCGTGCCGCCGCTGCAGGCCGCCTGCATGTACACCTGCTTGCCGCGCCGCGCGCCCGCCTCGGTGAAGAACACCGTTTTCATGTCTTCGCCGCCGATTTCGGAGACGAAGCGAACGTCCGGGTGGAGCCGCTCCACCGCGGCCGCCACGGCGACCACCTCCTGGACCATCTTGGCACCGAGCAGGGGTGCCAGCGGGCCAGCGCCGGAGCCCGTCAGGAAGATGCGGTCACGGCCGGCGACGAGCCCGGCCTCGGCCTCCATCCGTTCCAGAAACGACAGCACCTTCTCCGCCTGCCGCGTGCCATGGCGCTGATAGTCCTGCCAGCGCACGGCCCCGTCCGCGACCAGCACCGCCTTGACGGTGGTCGAGCCCACGTCGACGCCGACCAGCCGCGTCATGCCCGCCCCGCCGCCAGATGGAGGACCGTGTTGGCGCCGGTGCCGACCACGTCCCGATGCGGAATGGCGGTGGTTGCCCGGCGCAGGGCCGGGCGCGCCGCCTGGCGCCGCCGTGCCTCTGCGAGGTCGAGACCGGTGCGGGCGAGTGCGGCGTCGAATTCTTCCTGGGCGCGTTTCTTGGCCTCGGTGAGGATCATCTGGCAGCGCGACAGGGCATGCACCTCGGCGTCGCCCTTCACCTCCAAGGGCGCGTAGAGCAGGTCGGGATGTTTGCCGAGGACGCCCGCCATGGCGCCGACGCTCATGGTGTTGGGCAGGCACGAATAGGGCGACAGCTCGCAGATCATGTGGGCCGCGCGGTGCCGCTTCGTCCACAAGGCCTTGCCCACCAGCATGTCGCCCTCGCCGCCGGCCAGCCGGTGGTGATAATAGGGCGCTGCCAGCGCGCGGAGTTCGGCTTGCTCGGGCAACGCGTGCGGCACGCCGTCGAGGGCCCGGCGCATCCGCTCGAAGGTCCACCGCAACAGCCGCTGCAGCACCTTCGCCACGGCAAGCTTGGCCCTGGCGTGGCGATCGACCGCGACCCTGGCCTGGAGGTTCTGGATGCTGACGCGCAGGAGATAATCGAGCCAGACCGCGATCGCCGCCGGATAGACTTCGGCGCCCTCGGCTTCGAGCCAGCGATGGATGTCGTAGTTGGCCGGCCCCTCGACCGTTTGCAGGTAGAATTCACCGGTGATCTTGACGACGGGCTTCGGCACGAGCCGGTCGACCTCGACCTCGTCGAAGCGCCTTGCCACAAGCTGCAGCGCCCGGACGAAATGGCGCGTCGTCAGGTGCCAGGCGAGCGCGCTCCACTTGCCGCCATGGCGCGGCCGTTGCCGAAAGGCTTCGCAGAGCAGTGCCACGCCATCGGCGGCGGCCCGATCCGTCGCACCGGGCGTGGTCTCGTAGGGCCGCGTGCGGTATTCGAGGCTCTGCAGCGCGTCGGTGCAGAGGATCGCCCAGACCACGCCGAGGCTGAGTTGCAGGTTCACCTCGAGACCACCGCCCCCGGCCTGTTCCAGGCGCGACTGATCCAGGAGCAGGAGCCGCATGCCCTCCATGCCGAGGTGGCGCAGCGCGAGTTCGTAGCCTTGATGGTACTGCCCGAAGCGGCACGGGCCGCAGGAGCCGATGCTGACGTAGACGTAGCGGCGCTTGACCTCGTCGGCGCCGAGGCGGGCCGCCTCGCGGCGCAGGAAGTTGGCGAGACAGCCGGTGACGAAGCTCGCCGGACAGCATTGGCCGATGTCGGCGAGTTCGCGGCCGGCCATCAGGTCGTCCCTGGTCGCCGCCGGCATCGGCGCTGCCCGGTAGCCCTGATTCTCGAACACCGCCTGAATGACGCGGTCGGCCCGCCAATGCAGGCCGGCGAAGCGGATCTCCACCCGCTCGCGCTCGTGGGGCGTAAAATCCGGTTGGGTGTAGGCCCGGTAAAACGCCGACACGTTCACCCCCCGCTTGCGGCCGCCGATGCCGCCACCGGCTGGGATGACCGGGCCGACCAGTGCGCTTGCGGTTCGCCGTCAAGGGCGTGGCGCAGCTTTTCGCGCGCCCGGCTGACGCGGCTCTTGACGGTGCCGACTTCGCAGCCGCAGCGATCCGCCATCTCCTGGTAACTGAGCAGGCCCAAGACGGCGAGCAGCAGCACCTCGCGATGCTCGGCGGAGAGGCGGGCGAAGGCCTGGCGCAGCGCCATGAACTCCAGATGGCCGAACTGCGGCACGGTGCCGTGGGTGAAGCGATCGAGTTCGTCGTTGCCTTCCTCCAGCCGCGTCGACGCGCGTTTGAGGACGTTGCGAAAGCAGTTGCGCATGATGGTGAACAGCCACGCATCCATGTTGGTGCCCGGCGTGAACTGGGTGCGCGCCCGCAAGGCGTTGACGCACGCCTCCTGCACCAGATCCTCGGCCAGGTGGTGGTCGCGGGTGGCGAGGTGGCGGGCAAAGGCGCGCAATTGCGGCAAACGCGCGACCAAATCGGTCTCGAAGCGATCCAATGATCTTCTCCTGGTGTCCCTCGGCGCGTCAGCTGGCCGGCGGAGCGGGCCAGCACGGGCGGTTCGATGGCCCGTTCGGACGCGACGCTTCCTCGAGCAGACGGGCTTGGCGGGCGAGTTCGCCCCGTGCCCGTTCGAATGCCGGCCGCAGTACGGCCGACAACGCCGTGCCGCCCAGAATGCGTTGGTACGCCAGGACGGCATCGACCTCGGCGCTGGCCACCGCGGCAAGCACCGCCTGGTCGTGGCCGACCTCGTGCAGCTCGTGGGCGAGGCGGATGCCGCCGACCCGCGACGCTTCGTAGTCGGTGCCGCCGGCGGGCAGGTTGGCGCCGCAGTCCTCGGCCAGGCTGCGCAGCCAAGCCAAATGCGCTTCGTGCACCGCCAAGGTCTCGTGCAACAGCGCCCGCGCATCGGGGCTCGCCACCAAGCCTGCGGCGACCAGACACGCGCTGCGGCTTTCGCTTTCGAGGCGGAGAAAATCTTCGACCAGCGTCGGCAGCACGAGTTCCGTGCCGATCATGGTGACCATGACGCGTCCTTTCGCAGGATCGGGTTGGGCGGGATTGGAGCGTTTTCCGGTGAGGTCGAACGTCGCCCGTCCCGCACCCTCGCCCAGCCACCCCACGCTGCAAAGCAGCGTGTGAACCCCGAAGGGCGGGGTGCGGGCAGGTCGAGCATTTCGGCAAACGCGCTAGCCGCGGCGTACTTCGAAGCCGTCGGCCGCCGTCTCCCAGAGCGCGCCACCGCGCGCACGCTGAAAGCGCTCGATCGCGGCCTGACCGACGAAGTTCTCCGGCACGCCGGCCGACACGTAGACCTTGGCGATTTCGACTTCGTGGGGGCGCCCCCGCGAATCGATGACCCGGCGCGAGAACACCACGTGGCGGTCGGGCCGGCGCTCGCCCGCGGCGCCGAACAGGTCGTGTTCGTCGAGCAGGCCGACGAGCTGCCAGTCGTCGTCGAGCACGACCAGCCAGCGCACCCCGCCGGCGCGCATCAGCCGCTCTGCGTCTTCCACCGTTTGCTCGGGCGAGATCGAGATCAGCCCGACCGACATGACGTCGCCAACGCGCCAGCGGCTGACGTTGCTGCCGAGGGCGAGGGCGCGCACGACCAGGTCGCGGTCGGTCAACATGCCCACCGGTGCACCCTTTTCCGTCACCGGCAAGCACCGCACGCCATGGCGGTGCATGAGCGCTGCGGCAATGTTGAGCGGCGCCTTGACATCGACGGTGACGACGTCGGTTCGCATCACGTTCAAGACCAATTCTTTTGCCGCACCGTTGCCGGCCATGCCGCATCCTCCGCAAAAACCACTTTGGGCAGAAATCATCTTGGGAGCCTTGGTGTGCGGCAATCGGGCGGCCGGCAAAATCCGGCAGGACACATGCGTGGTTCTACGCAGTTGTGATTTCTTCGTAATGCCGTAGATTCCGGCCCTGTTCTTGTGGGCTTCGCCTTTCCTATGGTTGCCCGCGGCAAAACTCGGCCGAGGGGAGAGCAGCGGCGGCACGCCGGCATGGCGCGGACGCAGCGACCGACCCATGCACTCGACCAAAGGATGATTTTTCATCATGGAAAAGTCGTACTCGGGGCTTCTGGTGGAAACAGGTCCGGTGCGTAAGGAAGCGGTCGCAGCGACGGCACGGGCGCCGTCGTCGGCAGGCCCGCCGCGCGGCGAAGAGCCCGTCTCGGTCACCCTCGTCCTCGACGACGGGCTGCACGTCGTCGAGGCCAAGGGCGAGATCGACCTCCTGCTCGAGGCGGCCGCGACCAACGGCACCCCCTGCAAGGAGTTGCCGTGGCGGTTCGATGCGACCGCCTTCGCCCGCGCCATCGAGGCTTTGCCCGGGGCGACGACGCCGCTGCGGAGCGAAGTCGTGACGCTGGACGGCACCCCCTGGCAGGTGACCGGAGAAAATCGGCCGAGCGACGGCAAGGACGGCGCCCGCCTCCTGCTCACCTTCGTGCGCGCGGGCGAGCGCGAGCGCCTGCATGCCGAGATTCGCGCATTGGAGGCCAGTCTGTGCGAAGTGGTGACCCATGCGCCGGGTGCCGTGGCGCTGCTCGATGGCGACTGCAGGGTATTGGCAGCCAGCCCGGCCTTCGGCGTCCTGGCCGCAACACCGGCCACGTCACTCGCCGGCCTCCACCTGAGCCAGGTCGCGGACGGGATCTTTGCCAGCGCCTTGGGTCCGGGCGGGCTCTCGGCGTTGACGCGTGGCGAGCTGCCGAGCCTCGGCGCCCCCTTCACCGCTGCCGCCATGGACGGCCACACGCACGACGGTGTGGTCACCGTGCGACGTCTCGAGGCGCGCCGCCCCCTGCTCTTGCTCGACGCGGTGACGCCAACACCGGTCTCGATCGAGGAGCGGCCCTGGGCGGTGCTCGACCGATTGCCCATGGCCTGCGTCATGCTGGATCGAACGGGCCGCCTGCGCTTCGCCAACCAGCGCACGCGGACCCTGTTGGGCCGGGTCAACAGCGACCTTTTGCAGGAGAACGGCTACGAGCTGCTGGCCGACGGACGCCTGCGGGCGCGCTTCGAGGAAGCGATCGCCCATGAACGGCTGCCGCAACCGGCACAGTTCGAGCGTCCCCTGATAGGTCGCCATGGCGAGCGGCACGTCCTTGCGTGGCACGCCGTCGCCGAGCGCGACGCGGCGGGCTGCATCGCAGCTGTGTTTTTGGTCGGTCTCGACGTCAGCCGGCAGCGCGACCGCGACCGCAGGCTAAGTCTCGAACGCGACGATGCCCGAGAAGCGGGCGCGATCAAGTCGCGGCTCATCGCCGCCGCCGGGCGTGACCTGCAACGGCCCTTGCAAACGCTGCGGCTGCTCCACGGCGTGCTGGCGCGGCGGGTGACCGATGCGGCGGCGCGCGACGTGCTGGCGACGCTCGGTGGCGTCCTGGAGACGGTGTCGGGCGTGTTCGAGCTGCTCTTGGACGTCGGCCGCATGGATGCGTTGCCGGTCGAAGCCCGCCTCGAAACCTTACGGGTCCAGCCCCTGCTCGACGATATCCAGACCCGCTTTGCCGACGAGGCGGCGCGCCACGGCCACGAATTGCGGGTGGTTGCGACCAAGTTGGCGGTGCGCACCGACCGGACGCTGTTGGGGCTGTTGCTGAGCGAGCTGGTGGCAAAGGCGATCCGCCAGGCCGGCATCGGGCGGGTCCTGGTGGGTTGCCGCCGGCGCGGCGACGACGTCCGGCTCGTCGTCGCCACCGCGCGCGCGGACGTTTCGCTGGAACAGCTGCGTTTCATGGCCGAACAGCTGAAGATTGCGGACGAGGGCGCGCCGCGCGGGCAGAGCTTCGGCTTGGACGTGGTCCGGCCGCTGACCCAATTGCCGGGGCACCAACTGGAGGTCACCCTCGCGCTCGGCGGCAACGCCACCTTCGCCATCCGGCTGCCGCGCAGCACGGTCCGGTCGGCCCCCGCAGCGTCGGCCGAGCGGGCCGCGCCGCAGGGCTTGGGCCAGAACCGGTTCGTCCTCGTGATCAGCGACGAGGCGGCTTCCAGCGAACTCGTTCACCAGCTGTTTTCGCTGGAGGAGTTCGACGTTCGCCAGGCGCGGACGGCCAGCGCGGCGATCGCGGAGTTCGCGGGGCACGGCCGGCGGCCCGACCTCCTGGTGATCGACGACGACGCCGCCCCCATCACCCAGGTGTTGCGCGTGGTGCGCAGCCTCCACACCTGCTTTGCCGGGCCGATCCCCACCGTCGTCCTCACCAGCCAAGTCGCGCCGACATGGGGCGACGAGCTGCTCGCGGAGGCGATCCACCTGCTGCGCAAGCCGGTGACGGCCGACGCCCTCCTCGACCTTGCCGCCGAGCTGATCGCACCGGCCGGGGCGGATCACGCCCTGGCGCTGGCAGAGCCGCCGGCGCGCTGGACCGCCGCCGCCAAGTTCGTCGGCGTCGTCACCGCCGAGCCGGACGCGCGCGCCGGCTGGGCCGATGTCCTGCGCCGTGCCGGCCATGCGGTAGCGACGGCTGGTGAGGTCGACCTCCTCGATGCGACGGGGGCACCCGTCTGCTTGATCCTCGACCTCGGCTCGCTGTCGCGGGACGCCATGCTGGACCGGATGGAGGAGGGGCAGCGCCGCTTCGACGCGCCGCAAATCGTCGTGCTGGAGCCGGGCGACGTTGGGCTGGCGGTGGCGGCGATGCGCGCCGGCGCCCTCGACGTGCTGGCCAAGCCGGTCGCCGACGACGTGTTGCGCACGGCGGTGCTGCTGGCGTTGCACGAGCAACGCCATCGCCGACGCCGGGAGGACGACGTTCTCGTCGCGCACCACCGCTTCGCCGATCTGACGCCGCGCGAGCACGACGTGCTCCGGCATTTGGTGGCCGGCGCCTCCAACAAGGACGTCGCCGCCGCCCTCGGCATCAGCCCGCGCACGGTCGAAAACCACCGCGCACGCATCATGGAAAAGACGAAGGCTGCCTCACTCGCCGAGCTGGTCCGCCTCGCCACCACGCTGCCGCCCGAGCCGCGGCGCGGCTAGCGGTTGTTCCGCAAGGCTCGACCGTCCAGCGCCCCGGCCGGCGGGCGGTCCGACGTCGCAGGGGCTGCCCTCCTCCGCCAAGGCGGCGATGGCGGCCACGTCTTCGCGCTCGATCCTCGCCACGCGTTTGGGCGGAGCGGCGAGTGGACTGGCGGGCGCCGGCCAGGCCCTGCCCCGGCGGAGCCAGCGGCGGCCGGTCACGACCCACCGCCCGGCGGGTTCGACCATGCGCCCGCCACCGTGCCCTGCCGCCAGCCGGTGATGCCTTCGTCGGGCAGGCCCGGCCATTCGCTCCGCGCGGCCAACGCGTCCGTTTCGCCGAGGCAGCGGCCGAGCCGGACCCGGTCGACGTCGTCGTCGATGGTCGCGAAGCCACGCTCGACCAAGGCCGCCACGACCTGCGGCAACGGCCCCGAGGCGCGCAGGTCGTCGAGGTTGCGGCGCAGACGATGCTCGGCGTCGTGGATGGCACGGGCCATGCCCACGCTCTGCTCGGCGTCGTTTTCGGCCAGATGCCAAGTGAAGAGATGATGCGGCGAGATGAACGGCGCGCTTGGGCCAAGCGGGGGATGCACCCAATCACGTTCCTCGCGCAACTCGACGACGAGCGCTTCCAACCGTTCGGCGAGTTGGGCGGCAGCGTTGCCGCAGGCCCGGCTGGGCATCGCCATGGCCGCATTCTGGTAGCACTGCGCGAGGGCCTCCGCGTGGCACAGCGTTTCCGCCAGCGCCTCCAATTGCCCCGGCGTCAGCGATCTGTCGGTGTCCATTGCGGTTCCTTCGTTCGACCTTCACCAGTCCCGTATCCAACGCGCATGATGCCTGGAGCGCCGGGCGGAGGGAATCCGTCAGGATACATGCGTATTGTGGCGCCCCCCATCCCCGCCGCGCCGCCTCCTTGCCATGGGCGGAACCCGAGCCCCGCTCCTGCCGTTGCCCCTTCGTCAACCCGTTAGCTCCCGGGAGCGCCCATGTTCGGCCCTCGCCTCACGCTGTTCCGCCTGCTGGGCATCGAGATCCGCCTCGATTTTTCCTGGGCCCTGCTCGCCATCCTGATCACCTGGTCGTTGGCGGTCGGCTTTTTTCCGTTCACCCATCCGGATTTGGCGCCCTCGACCTACTGGACCATGGGTGCGCTTGGGGCGCTCGGTCTGTTCGTGTCGATCGTGCTGCACGAACTGGCCCATGCCGTGGTGGCGCGCCGCGACGGCATGGGCATCGACGGCATCACGCTGTTCGTCTTCGGCGGGGTTGCCGAAATGAAGTCCGAGCCGAAGAGCCCCGGCGCCGAGTTCCGCATGGCCATTGCCGGGCCGGTGATGAGCGTGCTCGTGGCCGCCCTTTGCTATGCCGCGGCCGTCCTGGGCCAGGGGATGGGTGCTGGCGATCCCTTCGTTGCGGTGTTCGCCTATCTGGCGCTGCTCAACACCATTCTCGTCGTCTTCAACATGGTGCCGGCCTTTCCGCTCGACGGCGGCCGGGTGCTGCGGGCCGCTCTTTGGGCCTGGCGGGGCCGGCTCGACTGGGCCACCCGCATCACCGCCACCATCGGCAGTGCCTTCGGCATCCTGCTCGTCGTTCTGGGCTTGCTGACCGCGCTCGGCGGCAATCTGATCGGGGGGATTTGGTGGTTCCTGATCGGCCTGTTCGTGCGCGCGGCGGCCGGCATGTCCTACCGGCAGGTGTTGGTTCGCAAAGGGCTGGAGGGGGTCGCCGTGCGCCGGATCATGCAGGCGCCGGCCGTCGCCGTGGCCCCGGATCTGAGCGTGCAGGCGCTCGTCGACGACTACGTCTATCGCCACCACTTCAAGCTCTATCCGGTGACCGAGGGCGACCGGCTGGTCGGTTGCGTGCGGCTCGAGGACGTGAAGGAGGTGCCGCGCGAGCGCTGGGCCAGGACGGCGGTCGGCGCGATCATGCGGCCCTGCGACGACGCCGTCACCGTCGGCCCCGAGACCGACGCCTACGAGCTGCTCCCCAAAATGCAGGCGAGCGGCCAGGGGCGGTTTCTCGTCACCGAGGGCGGACGGCTGCGCGGCATCGTCACCCGCAAGGATCTGTTCGCCTTTCTCTCGGTCCGCTTCGAGCTGGAGGGCCAGGAACGCGAGGGGTTGCGCATGCGGCAGGCCGCATGACGGCCGCCGGCGGAACCTTCCGCCCTGGTGCCCGGTTGTTCGCCCGAGCCAACGCGGCGCACCGACGACGCGGCTGGCGTGGCGGCGAGCTGCAACACGGCCGGTTGCCGTTCGGGAGGGGCGCAGCTCGAACCAACCGGAAAGCGCCTTAAGCAGCCGCGCCGGACCGCCGATTCGGGAGAGACGATGACCTCGTTCTGGATCACGCTCGTCCCCTTCGTGGCGCTGTTCGTTCTCCTCATCCCGCTGCGGCGTCCGGCCTATCAGGCGGCACCCATTGCCTATGCGCTCACCGTCGCCATCGCGCTGTTCGGTTGGGAGCTTACGGGCGGCGTGCTCGCGGCCAGCGTCGCCAATGCCTTGATCGTCTTCGTCGAACTCCTGTTGATCGTCGTGTTCGCCCTCTTGGTGTTGAACGTGATGATCGAGACGGGCGCCCTCGACACGGTGAAGACCGCGATCGGCGGCATCACGAGCGATCTGCGCGTCCTCGCCATGCTCTTGGCCTGGGGCCTCGTCGGCTTCATCGAGGGCATTGCCGGCTTCGGCACCCCCGCCGTGATCGCCGCACCTGTGCTGGTCTATTTCGGCCTCAAGCCGCTCAGGGCCGTGGCCGTCTGCCTGATCGGCAACAGCACCGCCGTGCCGTTCGGCGCCGCCGGCACCCCGGTGGTGATCGGCTTTGCCGGCCTTGGCGTCGAGCCCGAGGTGATCGCCGACGCCACGCTCTATGCGGCTCTCGTCCAAGCCGTCGCGTCGATCCTGATCACCGCGTCGATCACCTACGTCGTCACCTTCGATGCGGGCAAGGGCAGCTTTCGGGCGTTCCTGCCCTTCGCGGTCTTCGCCGCACTCGCCTTCAGCCTGCCCTATCTGGCGGTGGCGTATCTGGTCGGCCCGGAGCTGCCGGCGATCATCGGCGGCATCGTCGCCTTAGTCCTGATCGCCTACGCCGCCAAGCGGGGCTTCCTCTTGCCGCAGCACGGCGACGACCTCGCCATGGCGAGCGGCGACGATGCCGCCGCCGGCAAGCCCGAACCCAGCCCCGCCAGCGGCGCCATCTGGCGCAGCTTTGCACCGTTCATCGTCATGTCGCTCGCCCTGGTCGTCTCGCGGACGGCGCCCGGCGTGCAGACGGCGCTGCAGGACGTGACGCTCGGCTTCGGGACGGTCGCCGGGATCGAGATCGAAACCTTCACGCCGCTCTACACACCGTATTTCTACCTGGCACTCGCCTTGGCGACGGCGCTTCTGGTCTTGCCGATCGACCAGGGCAAGCTCGAAAGCGCGGTGACCGCCACCTACGGCAAGGTGCGCACGGCCGCCGTCGTCCTCGTGTTCGTCATCGCCCTCACCCAGTTGCTCTTGGTGTCGGGAACGAACCCGGCCAATCTGCCCTCGATGCCCGAGGTGCTGGGCGAGGGCCTCGCCGATCGCTTCGGCGACGGCTTCGTCGTCATCAGCGCTTTTGTCGGTGCGCTCGGGTCCTTCATGACCGGCAGCGCCACGGTGTCGAACCTGCTTTTCGCCAGCTTGCAGCAGGACACCGCCTTAGCGCTCGCGCAGCCGGTGGCGATCGTTCTCGCCCTGCAGCTGATCGGGGCGGCGGTCGGCAACCTCATCTCGTTGTCGAACATCGCGATGGCCGCCGGTGCGGTCGGCCTCGACGCCCGCGAGGGCGAGGTCATCCGCTTGACCCTCGTGCCGGTCGTCGTGATCTGCCTCACCGCCGGCCTCGCCTTCGCCTTCTGGTAACCGAACCCGTCCCCGCTGCCGCCAAAGGAAAAGGACCGAGCCGCTTGTCCCTCGACCCCCAACAACGTCTCGCCCTAGCCCTGACGCTCCTGGCAGCGGCGGTGTTGATCGTCGCGGCGAGGGTGCTGTTGTTGCCGTTCGTGGTGGCTCTCTTGATCGCGTTGCTGGTGCAACCGCTGCAGCACCGGCTGGTCGCCTGGCGCCTGCCTCCCCATGCGGCCGCGTTCGTCATTACCTTTTCGACCTCGGGCCTGATGCTTGCGCTCGTCGTTGCCGTGGTGCCCCTCTTCGCCGCCGATGCGCGGGCGTTGTTCGAGACCCTGCGCAGCGATGCCGAGCGCTTGCTCGAGCGCTTGGAGACCCTTTGGGGCGAACGCGTCGGCGACGTCGCCCCCCTGGCCGACCTGGCGGAGGAGGAACTCCGCGGTCTGCGCCCCTCGCTCGATGACCTGGGCCCCGCATTTCTGGGCGTGGTCGACGTCGGCGGCGCCGTCATCCTCGGCTTCGTCTTGGTGTTCCTCACGCCGGTCGTCCTCTTCTTCCTTTTGGCCGAGGGCAAGGCCATCGCCGCGCGCGTCGTCCGCCTGCTGCCCACCCGCTTTCAGCCCGACGCCGAGGATCTCGTGACCACGCTCGGCGCTAATCTCGGCGCCTATCTGCGCGGCCAGGGATTGGTGTGTCTCTGGCAGGCGTTCTACCACGCCGCCGGCCTCGCGCTGATCGGATTGCCCTACGGCATCGTGATCGGCGTCCTGACCGGCATCGCCGTCGCCGTCCCGATCTTCGGCAACTTCGTCATGTTCGTCGTGGCGTTGCTGGTGGCCCTTGCCCAATTCGAGGACTGGTGGCGGATCTTGGCGGTGGTGGCCCTCTATGGCTTCGCCAACGTGCTCGACACGTTCTTCTGGATCCCGCGCTACATCGGTGGCGCCATCGCCGTGCATCCCCTCTTGATGATCGTCGCCGTCTTGCTGGGGGGGCAATGGTTCGGCCTCTTGGGCGTGCTCTTGGCGCTGCCCGGCATCACCGTCGTCGTCACGGCGGCCCGCTGGGCGTGGCAGCGTTACGAAAGGACGGCGCTCTACCGCGAGGACGAGCGCAAAGGGTTGGAGGATGGTCCGCGCTGAAGCGTTCAGCCCGCCCCGTTGCAGTGGCCCAAGCAGGCGAGATAGGCGAACAGGACCCCGGCGCCGACCAGCCATGAACCGACCGCCAGCACCTCGTGCCAGGTCAGCCAGAAGCCGGCGAGTGCTGCTGCGAGCGCGAGGATGAGCGCCACGACGAACACGTCGTGGCGGGCGGACCGCGTCGGCCCGGTCCAGCGGCGGATCAGCGCCCGCAGGATACGCCCCCCAGCCCAGGGCCAGACCGGCAACAGCGAGACGGCCACGACGACCCATAGGGCGGGCCCGAGGAAGAGCAAAACACCGCCCAGCCAGGGCGGCGTTGCGGCCGTTGCGAACCAGAACCAGGCGAGCAGCGGTACGGCACCGACCAACGCACCCGCGACCAAGCGCGCGACCAGGAAGCTCAGCTCGTCGCGCAACCGCGGAGCGAGCGCCCAAACGTCGGTCGCGGGGTCGGCCAGAACGACGCCACCCAAAGGCGTCACCCGCAGCTCGACGCGGCGGGCGCTGCGGGCCGCAGCCGCCAACACGGCGAGTTCCACGACCACGAGACCGACGACGAGGCCGAGCGTGCCGAGAAGCGCCATCATCCGATAGGTGCGGTCGTCGAGTGCGGGCGCCAGTGCGGGCATCACCCATTGATCGAGGGTGGCATAGAGCAGGATGCCGAGCGGCAGCCAGCTCGCGTCCAGGCTCAGCCGGACGCCGAAGGCCCGCACCAGGACCGGTGCGAGATAGCGCTGGTCGAGCCGCATCGGCGTGGCGCGCATCGCTCCGCTCCGTGGCCAGAGCGTGTTCCGGCTGGGTCGTTTCGGACCCAGCCGGCAAACGGCAAACGACAGCTGGCACGAGGCGGCGACGGCGGCTGCATCAAGCGCCGCCGTCGCCCGCCGTTGGTCAGTGCGCGGAGATGCCGCTCAGGGCATCGCTCACGACGTGCTCGTCGCCACATTTCGTGGCGAAATCAGCCAAGGCCACGATGCCCACCAGCCGCTTTTCCCGGTTCAAGACCGGCATGCGGCGGATCTGGGCATGTCGCATGAGCGCTGCCGCCTCGTCGACCGACTGGTCGTCGAAGCAGTAGCGCACCTTGTCGGACATCGCATCACCCACCGCCGTTTCGTTCGGGTTCTTGCCGTGTGCAACGGCGCGAATGGTGATGTCCCGATCGGTGATCGTGCCGACCAACCGGTCGTTCTCACCGACCGGCAGGATGCCGCAGTCGCAATCCCGCATCAGAATGGCGGCGTCCCGCAGCGTCATGGCGGGGTCGGCCAGTTTGACGTCGTGCGTCATGATTTCACGAACCTGCATCCTTGCCTCCTGGGCGTGGGTTCGATGGCGTTGTCGACCGTGCCGACGGCTCGTGGCGGGCACGTCGAAGCGGCGGCGCTTGGGCGCTCCACCGCTTCGAACGTGTCCCGCATGGCCCGGACCTAGTTGGCGAAGCCCGTGCCCATGGCGCCCGGCGCCGGCAACTCTTCCCGCTCGCGGAACTCGAACTCCGGTGCCGCATCCGCGGCATCGCGGGTCAGCATCAGCTGCACCTGGTGGGCGTCGTAGGTCATCTCGAACTCGGCCAAAGGCACGGCAACGGTCTTGGCCGCGAAGCCGAGAAAACCGCCGACGTCGATCAGCACCGCCGTGATGACGCCGGTCTCGCGATCGATCAGGAAGTCGGTGATGTTGCCGACCTCCTCGCCGTCCAGGCCTTGAACGGTCGAGCCAATCACCCAGTCGCCGAGCAGTTCGTTCTCGGCCTGCTGCTCGACGAAGCGCGGATCAGCCGCAGCGGAAGTTCCCGCCAGGAGGGCGATGGCGGCGATGGCAGCGGCGGCGAACCAGGGTTGCTTGCGCATGTTGCATCTCCTCGATGACTGTTGCGTTCGAAACGCGACGTCAGTCCTCTTCATGGCTGCGTTGCAGTCGCAGGACCTCGGCCGCAAAAACTTCGTTGGTCTCGACGAGGGTGAAGAGCGCGTCGTATTCCTCGATGGTCAGACCCTCCGCCTCGACCGCTTCGACGATCGCGGCCTCTTGGGCCTCGTGCAGCTCCCTGATCTCGGCCGGATCTGCCGTGGCTTCGACTTGGTCGGACCACTCGTCGCGAATGGCTTCGACCCGCAGCGACGCCTTGGCGAAGCGCTCCAGTCGTTCGCTGTCGATCTCGTCGAGGGACACGTCCGGCAACGGCACGGTGTCGCCCGCTGCCGGCGGCATCGCCGTGACGAGAGCGAGGCCGAAGGCACCGAAAACGAGGCCTAAAGTGTACGATCGTGGGATGGCCATGGTTGCTTCCTCGTTGTGCGGGGGCTCGACGCGAGCGGTCCCGCACCTTCGATCCGACGCACACCCAACCAACTCGACGCACCTGGAGAGGTTCCGCCCGCCTACGGCTTTTGCAGGGGGGTGGCGGCGAGCGTCATCGACCGCGGGGCGGCTCGGTCCGGTGGCGGTGGTTGCGCACCCCGAGGGTGACCAGGGCTGCAAAGACCACCGCGCCGACCGCGTTGCCCGCGGCCGTCCACCAGAGGACGTGCAAGACGTCCGGCCAGGCGATCCGGGGGTCTGCCATGACGCCCGCGATCATGCCGATGGCGCCGGTGACCGAGTGATGGAGCCCAAGCGCGCCGATCGTCACGCCGACGACCAGAATGAAGAGGAATTGGCTGGTCGTGTCGCGGCCGCCGACGATGAGCCAGGAGAGCAGGCCCATGAGCCAGCCCGCCAAGGTGGCGCTCGCCAGGATCACCAAGCCTCCGGGCGCTGCCAGATGTTGGGCATAAGCGCCGAAGGCGGCCGCGTCGGCGACGCCGAGGGCGGGTGTCAAGCCGACCGCGAACAGGGCCAGGACCGAACCGCCGATCAGGTTGCCGGCATAGACCAGCACCCACAACCGCAACAGTGCGCCGAGCCCGCTCGCCCCGGTCAGCACGGGAAAGATCGCGATGGTCGTGTATTCGGTGAAGAGGTCACCCCGGCCGAGGATGGCGAGGATGAAGCCGATGGCGTAGATCATGCCGATCAGCAGACGAAAGGCGGGTTGTTCGGGGATCTGCTCGAACGGCGACAGGACCATCCCGAGCAACAGGATGCTGGTGCCGACGCAGGCGCCCGCGATGATGCCCGAGGCGATCAAGCCCCGCCACGACCGCTCCAATTCCGCCGTGGCCTCGGCGACCTCGGCATCGAACATGGCGCGGTAGGAGATCAGCGGCTCCGGCCGGTCGCGTGCACTTGCGGCGTCGTCGGGCATGGCGGCGCGGCCTCGCTGATCTGTGGCGCTGACAACCAGCCGAAAACCGGACCGGCGCCTCGAGGTTCCGCAGGGCCGACCCATAGGGGCCGCGGGCGATTTGTCATAATACCCGTTATCACCAGGATAAGATGTTGTTCAAGAACGAAAATGGGGTCGGACAGTTCGTTTTGTAGAATCGTTTTTTGGGGCCGGCCCAGGGCGGTAGGTGGGGGATCGACCATGTCCAAAAAGCGGCCGGCACGGTAGCACGGAAAGGTCTGAAATCCTAGGATTGTCAGGTCAGGCGGCGGCCTCGCAGAGCTGGCGGGCGAGCGGGTTGGGGAAGCGCCGCTCCAGGGTGACGGCGAGGAAGGTCTCCTCGATGCCGGGGAGGCGGTGCGCTTCGATCAGCGTGCCGGCGGCGAGCTCGTCGGCGACGACGATGGGGGGGATGACGGCGAGGCCCGCATCGTCGCGCACCAACAGCCGCATCATCGCCATGTCGTCGACCTCGGCGACGATCCTGGGGGCGACGCCCAGCCGGGCGGCCAAGACCTCGAAGCCGTTGCGCAGCGCCGTTTCGGGCGTGGGCAGGATGAGCGGTTCGCGCCCCAGCAGTTCGCCGAGCGGCACCGCCTGGCCGATCCGCGCCGGCCGGCCGATCAGGCTGACCGGCTGATCGGCCAGGCGGTGGACGAGGTAGCGGCTCTCGGCGCCGCGCGCGGGCGGCAGGTTCGTGAGCACGACGTCGAGCGCCAGGGCCTCCAGAGCACTCAGCAGTTCCGCCTGGCTGCCCGAGCGCAACACCACCTCGACGTCGAGGCGGCCGAGAATGGGACGCAGAAAGCGCAGCTGGAAATTGCGCGACAAGGTGGCAAGGGCGCCCACCCGCAAAACGCGCCGCCCCGGCTCGAAATGACGCAACGTGGCGGCGAGGTCGTCGGCGGTGCGAAAAATGGCATCGGCATGGTCCAAGGCGATCTGGCCGGCCTCGGTCAAGACGAGCCCACGGCCGCGACGCTCGAACAGATCATGCCCGAGCGCGGCCTCCAGCGTCTTGAGCTGCGCCGACAGTGCCGAGGCGGAAAGGTTCAAGCGCCGCGCGGCACCGGTCAGCGTGCCGGCATGGGCGACGGCCCGAAACAGCCGCAGATGGTGCAGGTTGAGCTGGGGCAAAGGCGCAGCGCTCCGAACGTTCGACCGTCGATTGTTCGATCATATCGAATGATGCAGCGCAAAATATGTCATATTTTCCAGGTTTTGCCCACGCTATCGCCACGCGCACCATCTTTCGTGAGCGTTGTCATGGATCTTCTCGCCGACCTCCTCCCCGCCTTCCTGAGACAATTGCAACAGCCGACCCTCGCCTTCCTGTTGGGCGGCATGTTGCTCGCCGCCTTGGGCAGCCGTCTCGAGATTCCCGACGCCGTCTACAAGTTCATCGTCATCGTGCTCTTGTTGAAAATCGGTTTGGGTGCCGGCATCGCCATCCGCGAGGCCGAACTGGCAACGCTGTTGCTGCCGGCCTTCCTGTCGGCCGTGCTCGGCGCCGGCATCGTCTTGATCGGCCGGATCACGCTGGTGCGACTGCCGAGCGTCAAGGCGGAGGACGGGATGGCGACGGCCGGCCTCTTCGGCGCCGTCTCCGCCTCGACGCTTGCCGCCGCCATGGTGATGCTGGAGCAGGACGGTCTCGCCTTCGAGGCCTGGGTGCCCGCCCTCTACCCCTTCATGGACATCCCGGCCCTGGTCACCGCCATCGTTTTGGCGCAGTGGCACCGCCAGCGGACCGGGGCTGCGGCCGACCGGCTAAGGCTCGGCACCATCATCGCCGAGAGCCTGCGCGGCTCGGCGCTGTCGGCGTTGGCACTCGGCCTCGTGCTCGGCCTCGTCGCCCGGCCCGATGCGGTCTTTGCCAGCTTCTACGAGCCGCTGTTTCGGGGGCTCTTGTCGATCCTGATGCTGGTCATGGGGATGGAGGCCTATGCGCGGCTGGCGGAGCTGCGCCGGGTGGCCCACGTCTTCGCCGCCTACGCCCTGATCGCCCCCTTCGTGCACGGCCTGTTGGGCTTCGGCCTCGGTTACGTCGCGCACGTCTTGACCGGGTTTTCGCCGGGCGGCGTCGTGCTGTTGGCCATCATGGCGGCCTCCAGCTCGGACATTTCCGGGCCGCCGACCCTGCGCGCGGCGATCCCGATGGCCAACCCCGCCGCCTATGTCGGCGCCTCGACCAGCGTCGGCACGCCGGTGGCGCTTTTGTCGATCCCCCTCTACCTCGCCCTCGCCGAACTCGTGTTCCCGCGCTGAAGGAAACGCCGATGACCCAGCCTGCGACCAAGTTGACCATCGTCGTCGAGCGTTTGTTGGAGCCCGTCGTCGAACGGCTGCTCGAAGCGGCCCAGATCAAGGGGTACTCGGTGTTTCCGGGCGGCGGCCGCGGCAGCCACGGCACGCATCATGCCTACAGCGCCCAGGTCGTGCGCGAGTTCGCGATCGTGAAGTACGAGATCGTCGTCGCCGACCGCGCCAAGGCGGAGCGGGTGGCCGACACGCTGATCAGCCAGCATCTGACCCACCAGCCCGGCATCGTCTGGTTGGAAACGGTTGACGTCCTGCGCGCGTGGAAGTTCGCAAGCAGCTGAGCCGGAACGGAGCCGGGATCACGGCCGAGGGAGCATGCGGCTCCCTCGGCACGCCTGGATCACGCGTTCGAAGCGGTGGCCACGGGTTCGATCCAAACCTCGAACCCGGTCAGGTCGTGGCGGCCGAAACTGTGGGTGAGCGGCACGTCGGCGGCGTCGCGGCCGCGCGCGATCAGGACCCGGCCATAGCGCACGTCGTTGTTGCGCGGGTCGAACACCCACCATCGCCCGCCGAGATAGACCTCCATCCACGCGGCGAAGTCCATCGGCGCGTAGGGCGGCGGCTGGCCGACGTCGCTGACATAGCCCGTGCAGTAGCGGGCGGGGATGTTGAGACAGCGACAGAGCGCGATGGCGAGGTGGGTGAAGTCGCGGCAGACGCCGACACCCTCGCGCCAACCATCCACCGCCGTGCGGGTGGCGCGCGCGTGCTCGTAGCCGAAGCGCATGTGGCCGTGCACGAAGTCGCAAACCGCCTGGACGCGAGCCCAGCCCTCAGCTGCGCCGGCGAACCGGGCCCAGGCAAAGTCGGCCAAAAGGTCGGTTTCGCAGTAGCGGCTCGGCAAGAGAAAGGTCAGCACGTCGCTCGGCAGGCGATCGACTTGATGCTGCACGGCGTCGCGGTCGACCGGGTCGGGCCTGCCGCCGTCGCGGATGATCCCCTCGGTCGCGACGCTGAACGCGCCCGCGGGCGCGAGCAGCCGGCTGCACCAATTGCCGAAGCCGTCGCGGTAGTGCTCGACCGGGACCGCCGGGGTGGTGGTCAAGAGGTCGGGGCGCTCCAAGTCGCTCGCCCGCGAATAGTGCACGTTCAACAACAGGATCATCGGCGTCGGCGCCGGCAGCTGGTAGCGCAGGCGGCAGCCCAAGCGAAGACGCAGCTCGCCCCCTGGCACGGCGCCGGCATCGGGCAGTTCGGGCGTCATGGCCGTGCCGCACCGAGTGCGGGCATCACCCGGGGGCCGACCGCGGCCGCCAGCTCGCCCCCGGCGACCAGCAAGGCCGCGGCCTCGAGGTCGCCCGCGAGCACCCGGTCGGCGCCGAGCGGCGGCACCGCCAGACGGATGCGATCGATCGCCCGCTGCAGTCGGGGGCTGGTCGTCAGGGGGCTGCGCAGTTCGACGCCTTGGGCCGCGGTCAGCGCTTCGATACCGACGATCCGCTCCAGGTTCGCGGTCATGGCCAAGAGACGCCGCGCCCCGTGGCAGGCCATCGAGACGTGGTCCTCCTGGTTGGCGCTGGTGGGGGTGCTGTCGACCGAGGCGGGCGTGGCCAGCTGCTTGTTCTCGCTCATCAGCGCTGCCGAGGTCACCTCGGCGATCATGAAGCCCGAATGCAGCCCGGCTTCGGGGGCGAGGAAGGGCGGCAGGCCGAAGCTCAGCGCCGGGTCGACCAGAAGGGCGATCCGGCGCTGCGCGATGGCGCCGATCTCGGCGATGGCAAGGGCGAGCTGGTCGGCGGCGAAGGCGACGGGCTCGGCGTGGAAATTGCCGCCGGAGACGATGCTGCCGTCGGCCAGGACCAAGGGGTTGTCGGTCACCGCATTGGCTTCGACGACGAGGGTCCTTGCCACCTGGCGCATCAGGTCGAGGCAGGCACCCATCACCTGCGGCTGGCAGCGGAGGCAATAGGGGTCCTGCACCCGCTGGTCGCCCTGGATGTGGCTTTGGCGAATGGCCGAGCCGTCGATCAGCGCCGCCAAGCAGCGCCCGGCATCGATCTGGCCGGGGTGGCCGCGCAGCTCGTGCACCTCACAGCGAAACGGGGCGGAGGAGCCCATGGCCGCGTCGGTCGAAAGCGCACCCGTGACGAGGGCGGCCTCGGCCGCGCGCCAGGCGCGAAAGAGGCCCTCCAACGCCAGCGCCGTCGAGACCTGGGTGCCGTTGATGAGGGCGAGCCCCTCCTTCGGCCCGAAGCGGATCGGCGCCAAGCCCGCTGCTGCGAGGGCAGCGCCGCCCGGGAGGCGCCGCCCCTCGATCCAGGCTTCGCCCTCGCCCATCATCACGAGCGCCATGTGCGCCAAGGGAGCGAGGTCGCCCGATGCCCCGACCGAGCCCTGGCCCGGGATCACCGGCAGCACGCCCTGCTGCAGCATCCCCTCCAACAGGCGAACCACCTCGGGCCGCACGCCGGAGGCGCCACGGCCGAGCGACAGGAGCTTCAGTGCGAGCACCAGCCGGACCACCGAAGACGGCAGGGGCTCGCCGACACCGGCGCTGTGCGAGCGGATCAGGTTTTCCTGCAACGTCGCCGTGTCGGCGGCGGCGATGCGCGTGCTGGCGAGCTTGCCGAAGCCCGTGTTGACGCCATAGACGGCGGCATCGCCCGCCGCGGCCGCAGCGATGACCGTGGCACTCCGCAAGACCGCCGGCAAGGCCGCCTCGGCGAGCCTTGCCGCCTTGCCCAGGGCGATGGCGCGCAGCTCGTCGAGCCCCGCCCGGCCGGGTTCCAAAACGATCATGCGAGCCCGCCGACGAAGCGGTCCACCAAGGGGTTGAAGCCGATGCGGTAGCTGAGCTCGGCCGGGTCCTCCACCGCATAGACGGCGAAATCGGCCCGCTTGCCGACCTCCAGCGTGCCGACCTCGCCGTCGATGCCGAGGGCCTTGGCGGCGATCCGCGTCGTGCCGGCCAAGGCCTCTTCGGGCGTCAGGCGGAACAGCGTGCAGGCCATGTTCATCGCCAGGAGCAACGAGGTCAGCGGCGAGGAGCCGGGGTTGCAGTCGGTCGCCACCGCCATCGGCACGCCGGCGGCGCGCAAGGCCGCTACGGGCGGCGTCCGGGTCTCGCGCAGGGTGTAGTAGGCGCCCGGCAACAGCATCGCCACGGTGCCCGCCGCCGCCATCGCGGCAACGCCGCTCGGGTTGAGATATTCGAGGTGATCGGCCGAAAGCGCGTTGAAGCGCGCCGCCAGGACGCCGCCGCCGCCGTCGCTCAACTGGTCGGCATGGAGCTTCACCGGCAAGCCGAGATCGACCGCTGCCTGGAACACGCGCTCGATCTGGGCGGCATCGAAGGCGATGGTTTCGAGAAAGCCGTCGACCGCGTCGATCAGCCCGTCGTCGGCCAAGGCCGGCAGCACGTCCTTGACCACGAAGTCGATGTAGCGGTCGGCCTCGCCCTGGAACTCGGGCGGCAGGGCGTGCGCGCCCAGAAAGGACGTGCGCACCCTGACCGCGCGGTGCTCGGCCATGTGGCGTGCCGCCACCAGCATCCGCCGCTCGGTCTCCAGATCGAGACCGTAGCCGGACTTCACCTCGATCGTGGCCACGCCCTCGTCGAGCAGCGCGTCGAGCCGCGGCAAGGCGGCCGCCACCAGGCCATCGACCGACGCCTGGCGGGTCGCCTCGACGGTGGAAAGGATGCCGCCGCCGGCCCGCGCGATCGCTGCATAGCTCGCCCCTTCGAGCCGCAGCGCGAACTCGCGCGCGCGGTTGCCGCCGTGGACGATGTGGGTGTGCGCATCGATCAAGGCGGGCGTGACGAGGGTGTCGCCGAACTCGGTGCGGGGCCAGCTTTGCAGGTGCGCCGGCAAGGCGGCCTCCGGCCCCAGCCAGACGATCCAACCGTCGCTCACGGCGAACGCCGCATCCTCGAGCAGACCGTAGGGGGCGTTGCCCGGCACCATCGTCGCCACCCGCGCCGCCGTAAAGACCGTCCCGTCCTCGTCCATGTCCACCCCGTTGCGCTCCTCGACCGTTTGCCTAAGCTGCCCGGCCGACCCACTGTCGACGGAGCGCGCCCATGGTCAGCCTTTTCGCGCCCCGGGTCCTGCTGCCCCAAGGCTGGGCCCACGACGTCCGGCTCACCATCGACGACCAAGGCGTCATCGCCGAAATTACGCCCGACGCCCGGCCGGCGCCAGCCGACCGCCAGCTGCAGGGCCAAGTCCTTCTGCCAGCGCCCGCCAACCTGCACAGCCACGCCTTCCAGCGTGCCATGGCCGGCATGACCGAGCGCCTTGGCAATGCGGCGGACGGCGACAGCTTTTGGACCTGGCGGGAACTGATGTACCGCTTTTTGGAGCGGCTTTCGCCGGACGACGTCGAGGCCATTGCCGCGTTCGTCCACATGGAGCTGCTCGAAGCGGGCTATGCGGCGGTCGCCGAGTTCCACTACCTCCACCACGGCCCGGACGGCACGGCCTATGCGGACCCGGCCGAACTCGCCGCCCGCATCGCCGCCGCCGCCGACCAGAGCGGCATCGGCCTGACGCTCCTGCCCGTGCTCTACAGCCAAGGCGGTTGCGACGGCCGGCCGCTCGAAGGCGGCCAGCGCCGCTTCGGCAACGATCTGGACGGCTTCACCCGGCTGGTCGAGGGCAGCGAACGCGCCCTGAAGCGCCTTGCGGCCGACGCGCGCCTCGGCCTCGCCCCGCATTCGCTGCGCGCCGTTCACCCGGACGACGTGACGGCACTCGTGGCACTGCGCCCCGGCGTGCCGTTCCACATCCACGCCGCCGAGCAGTTGGCCGAAGTCGACGAAGTGCGCCACCACCTGGGGGCACGGCCGGTCGAATGGCTGCTCGCCCGCCAGCCGGTGGATGCCAGTTGGTGCTTGATCCACGCCACCCACCTCGCCCCCGCCGAGGTCACCGATCTCGCCGCCTCGGGTGCGGTTGCGGGCCTCTGTCCCCTGACCGAGGCCAATCTCGGCGACGGCATTTTTGCCGCCCAGCCCTATCTCCGGGCGGAAGGCCGCTTCGGCATCGGCTCGGACAGCCACATCCGCATCGCGCTGGCGGACGAACTGCGCCAGCTCGAGACCAACCAGCGCCTGCAGCACCACGCCCGCAACGTCCTGGCCGCCCCGCCCCGCTCGACCGGGCGCACGCTGTTCGAAGCGGCTTGTGCGGGCGGCGCGCAGGCACTCGGCCGCGCCTCCGGCCGCCTCGCGGCCGGCCAGCTCGCCGACCTTCTCGCCCTGGATGGCGAGCATCCGCACCTGGTGGGCCTCGACGGCGATGCGCTGCTCGACGCCTGGCTGCTCGCCGGCACCGACCGTCTCGTCCAGAACGTCTGGTCGGCCGGCCGCCCCCTGGTCGAAGCCGGCCGCCACCACGCCCGCGCGGCCATCAGCAAGCGTTACGCGGCGACGGTGCGCGCGCTCCGCGCCGACTTGTGATCGTTTGCGTCTGGTCGCGTCCGCATCGCCTCCGGCCGGCCGACCAGCCCTTCGAGAGCCAGGGCGGGGCTGCCTGACGCCTTCATCCCCATCCCAACATTGCCGTGGCGGCAGCCACGGCCGGGAGTTTCCAAGGGGGCTTGGAGCCCCCTTGGCTTTTCACCGTTCCTTGGGGGGCTTAAAGCCCCCTTGGCTTTTCACCGTTCCTTGGGGGGCCTAAAGCCCCCTTGGCACCGGCGCGTTGGGCGGCCAAGGTCCGGGCAACGAAGCGGGGTTGCTGGGAGCCCATGACCGAGATCGTTGCGAGTGTTGCCGAGCTGCGCCGTGTGGTCCGTGAGTGGCGGGCGGCGGGGGCGCGGGTGGCCTTGGTGCCGACCATGGGGGCGTTGCATGCGGGGCATTTGCGGCTGGTGACGGCGGGCCAGTTGCGGGCGGATCGGGTGGTGGTCTCGATCTTCGTCAACCCGACGCAGTTCGCGCCGCACGAGGACTTGGCCCGTTATCCGCGCGACCTCGAGGGGGATTTGGCGAAGCTCCGCGAGGTCGGGGCGGACGTGGCCTTCGTGCCGGGCGTGGAGGAGATGTACGCGCCCGGCTTTCAGACGGCGGTGCGGGTGGAGGTGTTGGGCCAGGGGCTTTGCGGGGTGAGCCGGCCGCATCATTTCGGCGGCGTGGCGACGGTGGTGGCGAAGCTCTTGAACCAGGCGCAGGCCGACGTGGCGATGTTCGGCGAGAAGGACTACCAGCAGTTGTTGGTGGTGCGGCGGATGGCGCTGGACCTCGACATTCCGACCGAGATCGCCGGCGTGGCGACGGTGCGGGAGGAGGACGGTCTCGCCCTTTCTTCGCGCAACCGTTATCTGACACCGGAGCAACGCAGCGTGGCGCCGAAGCTTTATCGGGAGATGTTGGCGGTGGCGGTCGACGTGGCGGGAGGGGCGCCGGTGGCCGCGCGGTTGACGGAGGCCCAAGCGCTTTTGACCCAGGCCGGCTTCGACCGGGTGGAGTATTTGGAGCTGCGCGACGCGGCGAGCCTGGAGCCTTTGACGAGCTTCGGCCCGGCACCGGCGCGGCTGTTGGCGGCGGTCCATCTGGGCGCCGTCCGTTTGATCGACAATGTTGCCGTGGAGGCCGTTTCGTGAGTGCAGCGTCGGGCAACATGCTGAAGCAGGCCTTCATCAACGTCGCCATCGTCGTGGTGATGAACGGGTTTGCCCTGTTCTTGGCGATGGTGCTCATGGCGGTGCTGCCGGGCACCTGGCTCAGAATGCTGGGGCTTGCCGCCTTTGCGGGGGTTTATCTCTGGAGCACCTGGCGGGCCTTGGGCCGGCTGGCCGAGGACGAGGCTTGGACCCCGTTCCGCAAGCGGCTGGTCTTTGCCTGCGGGCACTTTTTGACGGTGATGCTCCTCTACGAGATCCTGGTGACCGTGGTGCGCGGGGCTTGACCATGCTGCACGACCAATTTCGGACCTTCGGCCGTTACAATCGCTGGGCGAATGCGCGGCTGGCGGAGACGTTGGCCGATCTGGACGAGGCGACCTACCGCCAGGATGCGGGCGCCTTTTTCGGCTCGATTCACCTCACCTGGAACCATCTCTTGCTGGTCGATCTGTTGTGGCTGCAGCGGATGGGGGTGGAGGTCGGGGTGGCGGTGACGACGCTCGATCAGGTCCTCTACGAGGACCGCGGTGAGCTGTTGGCGGCGCGGGCGGCCTGGGACGACCGCATCGTCGACTTCGTCGATCAGCTCGATCCAGGCAGCCTGGACGAGCCCTTGGCCTATGCGAGCATGGACGGCAAGCGCCATGCCTACCCCCGGCGCCTGGTGCTGGCGCACCTTTTCAACCATCAGACGCATCATCGAGGCCAGGTCCACACGCTGTTGACCAGCCTCGGGCGCAACGCCCCTGCCCTCGACCTGATCTACTACCTGCGGGCCCTGCCCGAGACCTGAAACGCGACGCTTTTGCGGCACAGCACCACCCCGACCCGACGAAATTCGGCCTCTTAATCCTGGACTTTGCAAACTCCGGCGGCATCGCCGCCGGTTGGGGGGTGCGGGGGGCCAAAAGCCCCCCGATCCTCTCGATCCCTTCCCTTCTCGCTCGACCGGCGCAACCCGCACCGTGGCGCCGTGTTTTCAGGGCAGGTCCACGCACGGGTGCGGCCGGAAGCGACGAGGAGAGACTGGCATGAGCATGAGCCGGATCGCAGGGATCGCCCTGTTGGCTGTGGGTGTCGTGTTGTTGTTCTTCGGCTATCAGGCGTCGCAGGCGCCGGTGGAGCAGGTGGCCGAGACGCTGACCGGCCGCTTCACCGAGAGCACGATGCTCTACGTGGTGTTGGGCGTGGCCGCCGTGGTGGTCGGCGGGCTGCTCACGTTGCGCGGGCGCGGCTGACCGGGTTCGGCGCTCACGCGGCGGCGACGGTGACCTCGCCGCGCTCGATCTCGAGCATGGTATCGACGAAGCCCTGCAGGAGGGCGGGGTTGCTTTCGGTGATGACGAGCGCAATGTCGGGGCGGCGTTCGCGCAGGCGGCGGAGCGCTTCGGCGTAGCGCTGGGCGAGGACCGGGGCGAGGCCTTGGAAGGGCTCGTCCAGGAGCATCACCTTGTCGGCCAGCACCAAGGCACGGCCGAGCGCCACCATCTTGCCCTGGCCGCCGCTGACCGAGCCCGCCGGGCGGCGGCGCAGCGTGGTGAGTTCGGGCAGGATGTCGAAGACTTCGGCCATGCGGGCATCCAAGGTCGCGCGGTTCATGCCCTGGACTTCGCCGGCGAGGCGCAGATTGCCCTCGACGTCGAAGGCGGCGAAGAGGCGGCGGTCTTCGGGCGCGTAGCCGATGCCGAGGCCGGCGCGCTGGTGCGGCGGCACGGTGGCGACGTCTTTGGAACCTACGGCGATGCGGCCGGCGGTCAGCGGGGCGAAGCCCATGATGGCACGGAGCGTGGTGGTCTTGCCGGCCCCGTTGCGGCCGATCAGGGCGGCGGTTTCGCCGGATTTCACGGTGAAGCGGACGCGGCGCAGGACATGCACGCCTTCGATGTGGACGTCGACGTCGGTGAGTTCCAGCATGGCTCAGATCCCCACCACGTCGCGGCGCACGTCCGCGTCGGCGAGCACGTCGGCGGGGGTGCCGACCATCTGCACCCGGCCGCCGTTCCACACCGCGACGCGATGGGCGTAGCGGCTGACCATTTCCATGTCGTGCTCGACGAAGACCGAGGTGACGGCCTGGTTCTTCAGGGCCTGGACCAAGGCGTCCATGATCTGGAATTTCTCCGAGCTGGAGACGCCGCTGGTCGGCTCGTCGAGGAGCAGGAGCCGCGGCTTCAGCGCCAGTGCGAGGGCGACGTCGACCAGCTTGCGGACACCCTCGGGCAGGCCGTCGACGCGCTGTTCGGCGGTGTCGGCGACGCCGAGCTGGCGCAGGAGGCCGATCATTTCCGCGCGTTCGGGCAGTGCGACCATGGCGCGGAACGGGTTCCAGGCGCGGGTGCGGGCGGCTGCGGCGATCAGCATGTTGTCGAGGACGCTGTGCTCCAGGAAGAGCTGCGGGATTTGGAAGGCGCGGGCGATGCCGAGGCGGACGATGGCGCGGGGCGGCTGGCCGGTGATGTCGTTACCTTCGAACAGGACGCGGCCGGCGGTGGGTTTCAGATAGCCCGTGCAGATGTTCAAGAAGGTGGTCTTGCCAGCACCGTTGGGGCCGATGATGGCGAGGCTCTCGCCCGGTTCGAGGTCGAGATAGACGCCATCGGCGGCGACGACGCCGCCGAAGCGGATGTGGACGTCCTCGACGCGGAGCAGCGGGCTCATGGCTCGGTCCTCGTGCGGGCGAACAGCTTTTTGACGCTGTTGCCGTAGAGGGCGATCAGCCCGCCCGGTGCGAACAGCACGATGAGCAGGAGAACGCCACCGAGGATCATCTGCCAGATGTTGGCGGCGAAGGCGGCGGCGTAGGTGCGGACCACCTCGAACACGAGGGCACCGGCGAAGGCGCCCGTGACGTTGGACGCCCCGCCGAGGATGGCGATGAACACGAGCTCGCCCGAGCGGACCCAATAGCCGAGTTCGGGCGTGACCAGGCCTTGGACGAGGCCGATGATGACCCCGCCGAGGCCGCACAGCGCGGCGGAGACGACATAGCCGACGAGCAGGACGTGGCGGGCGGAGACGCCCAGATATTCGAGCCGCGTTTCGTTGGATTTCACCGCGCTCAGCGCCTGGCCGAGGGGCGATTGCAGGTAGCGGTGGACCAGCCAGCCGAGGCCGAGGGCCAAGGCGAGGGTGAGGTAGAAGAGGATGCCCTCGAAGGTGGCGCGGTCGAGGCTTTGGCCGAACAGGGTCGGGCGCAGGACGCGCAGGCCGTCGCTGCCGCCGGTGATGTGGAAGAACTTCTCCAACAGCGAGAACAGCACCATCGAGAAGGCGAGGTTGAGCATACCGAAGAAGATGTAGCGGTAGCGGACCACGAACACGCCGATGACGAGGCCGAAGGCGACGCTGGTCAAGACCCCCCCGAGCAGCACGACGACGAGGTCGCCGCCGCCCAGCGCCCGGCCGAGGAAGGTGGCGCTGTAGGCGCCGATGGCGACGAACATGGCGTGGCCGAAGGAGACCTGGCCCGCCTGCAACAGGACGACGACGCCGAGCACGGCGAGGCCTTTGGCAAGGGCCAAGGTGAGCAGCACTTGGGACCAGGGGTAGAGCGTCGGCATGACGGCGACGCCCAGGGCCAAAGCCAGGATGACGGTGCGGTGCAACCAGGAGAGCTGGGTCATCAGATGCGCCTGCGCTCGACGACGCCGAAGAGCCCTTCGGGGCGGATCAAGAGGACGATCACCATGACGAGATAGGGCACCACCACTTCGAGTTCGGGCATGACGTAGACGGCGAAGGAGCGGCCGAGGCCGATCATCAAGGCGGCGATGGCGGCCCCCTCGACCTGGCCGAGCCCGGCGATGGCGACGACGGCGAAGGAGAGGACGATCATGTCGGCGCCGATGCCGGGCACGAGCGAGGTGGTGGGCGAGGCGAGTGCGCCGCCGAGGGCGGCAAGCGTCGAGCCGAGGACGAAGGTGAGCAGGAACACGCGGCCGGCGTTGATGCCCAGCGCCGTCGCCATTTCGCGGTCTTCGGTGACGGCGACGATGAGGCGGCCGCTGAGGGTGCGGCGCAGGAACAGGCGCAGGCCCACCAGCACGAGCAGGGCGACGGTGGGCAGGAGGATGAGCTGATAGGCGGTGTAGAAGATGCCCACCACCTGGACGTTGCCGAGGAGGTAGACCGGCTCGGCGGCGAAATAGGGGCGCACGCCCCAGACCAGCCGCTGCACGTCTTCGAGGATCATGAACACGGCGAAGGTGACGAGCAGCTGGAGGACCGGTTCCTTGGTGTAGATCCGGGTCAAGAGCAGCCGCTCGATCAGGGTGCCGAGGACCGCACCCACACCGACCGCCGCCAGCAACAGGCCCGGGAACACCAGCCACGGGTTCATGCCGGCGGCGGTGAGCCCAAGCACGATGCTGGCCGCACTGTAGGCGCCGATGGCGTAGAAGCTGCCATGGGCGACGTTGAGGATGCGCATGACCCCGAAGATCATGGTGAGGCCCACGGCCACCATGAAGACGAGTGCGGCGTAGGCGATCCCATCGAGGGTCGCCAACAGGGCGAGTTGCGGGGTCATGCGATCGGCCTAGCGGTGCGGGATCCCGTGGGTGTGGCTTACTGGGCGTGGGAGAAGCGGTCGATGCGGACGCTGTCGACGAAGTCCGGGGTCAACGAGCGCAGCCATTCGATCGAGTTCATGCCCACGGGCGTGGTGATGTCGCGCGGATCGTAGATGACCATGTCGTCGAGGACGGCGAAGGGGAACTCGTCGACGTGGATGGTCATGCCGATGAGCTGGGCCTCGAGGCCCTGGTTGTCCTCGCGGATGGTGACCGGGCGGCCGAGACCCTGGAAGGTCAGGCCTGCCATGGCGTCGACCACCTGCGAGCGCTCGGGCCAGGCGCCGCCATTGGCCTCGATGGCGCGGAGATAGGCGGCTTCGAGGGCGGCGATCGCCTGGCTCATGTGGAACACGGGGTAGATCGGATAAGCCCCGGTTTCGGCGCGGAACGCCTCCATGAAGCCCTGGAAGTCGGGATCGTCGCGGAACTCGGGGTGGAGGAAGTAGTGGTCGCCGCGGGCACCGATGATGTGGCCGGGGGGCAGGCTGCGGCCGAGGCGCTCCAGCGAGCTTTCGGCGAGCGGCAGGACGAAGGTGCTCTGCTGCAACAGACCGCGCTGCGCCGCTTGGCGGATGAAGGTGTCGAGGTCGCCGCCCCAGGAGGTGGAGAGGATGACGTCGGGGCGAAGGGCGGCGAGGCGGGTCACCTCGGTCGAGTAGTCGGGGGCACCGAAGCGCGGGAACAGCTCGGCGACGACGCGGACGTCGGGCTTCAGGGCGCGCAAGGCGGTGCTGAAGATGTCCCAGCTGTCGCGCCCCCAGGCATAGTCCTGGTTGACGACGGCAATGGTTTGGAAGTCGGGCTTCGCCTTCAACAGGTAGAGGAGCGTTGCCAGCATTTCCGGGGTGGCGTGGGCCTGGGTGCGGAAGACGTAGCGGTAGTCGTCTTCCTCGAAGATGCGCTGGGTGCCGCAGTCCCACATGAAGTTCAAGACGCCCAAATCTTCGGCGAGCGGGGCGACCGCATTGCAATTGCCGCTGGAGATGGAGGCGAACATCACGTCGACGTTCTCCTGCTCGACCAGCCGGCGGAACTCGCTGACGACGTGCTCGCCGCCGGCGCCCTCGTCGACGAAGATCAGCCGCACGGGCACGCCGCCGATGCCGCCGCGTTCGTTGATCTCGCGGACCATCATCTCGGCGCCGACGCGCGCCGGCTCACCGAAGACCGAGGCGGGGCCGGAGAGGAAAGTGGTCACACCGACCCGGAGTTCGCTGGGTTTCTCGGCTGCGGCCGCCGTCCCGAACAAGGACGCGGTAGCCAGCGCTGCGATCGCAGCGCGCCACGTTTTCATCGTTGGTGCCTCCCTGGGCTTCGTTCGACCTTCGCATAACAGCTTCGTCGTCGCGCGTTAAGCGGCAAGTCGTGCGCTGCACACCGTCAGGCGGGCTCAGGCGACCGCGGGGATCAGGAAGGCGGACATGAGGTGGTGGAGGTCAGCGACATGGCCGCCGGAGCGGGCCGGGCGGGTCGGATCGGAGGTCATGGCGACGGTGAGCCCCGCCCGCGGCACGACGTAGAGCATCTGGCCGCCGAAGCCGCGGCCGTAGAAGCTGTGCTGGCCGCCCAGGCGGGTGACGAACCAGCCATAGCCGTAGGCGTCGCCGGAGAAGGGCGAGGCCGTGCGGGGTGTCCAGGCGGCCTCGATCCGCGTGCGGGAGAGGACGTGGCGACCGTCCCACACCCCGCCCCGGCGGTAGAGTTCGCCCAGGCGGATCAAGGCGTCGGGGGTGAGCGCCATGTCGTTGCCGCCGAGATAGAGGCCTTGGGGGTCGCGCACCCAAGGCGGCACCTCGATGCCGAGCGGGTCGCCCAGAAGCTCGCGCGTGAGTTGACGCAGGGAGCGGCCCGAGGCGCGGGACAGGACGGCCGAGAGCAGGTGGTAGCTGCCGGTGGAGTAGAGCATGCGCCCACCCGGTTCGTCGACGAAGGGCTCGGCCAGGGCCGTGCGGACCCAGTTGGGGCTCGCGACCCAGCGGCCGTAATGGGCGCCCGAGGTGCGGCCGAGGCCGGCGCGCATGGTCAAGAGGTGGTCGACGGTGAGGCGGAAGAGCCGGGGGTCGGGGCGGGGCGGGAAGTCGGCTTGGAGGAAGGGGGCGACTTCCTGGTCGACGGCCTCGAGGATGCCCTGGTCGATGGCCAGCCCGGCGACGGTGGCGTGCACCGTCTTCGAGAGCGACTTGATGTTGACGGCGCGCGCCAGGGGCGGGCCGCGGAAGCGCTCCGCCATGACCGTGGTGCCGTCGACGGCGACGACCAGGGCGTGCAGCTGGTCGAGGCCCCGGGCGGTGGCGGCGGCCCGTTCCAGGAGGCGCGCATCGAGGCGGCGGGCGGGCACGGCCAGCGCCGGACCGGCGAGGCTGTTGGCGGCGAAAAGGCCGAGGGCGGTGCGGCGGCTGTAGCTCATGGGTCGAGATTGGGCGGCCCGGCCCGTGCCTTCAAGTCTGCACCTCGGCGAGGCCGCGGGCGAGCCAGGCGGCGGCAAGCGCCATAACGGTGAAGGTGGCAAGCACGGGCGGCACGCCCTGGGCGTCGGCCATGAGACCGAAGGCGCCGCCGAGGAGCAGCAACAGGCCGATCGTGGTGTTGGCGAGGGCGGTGTAGGCGGCGCGGTCGTCCTTGCCTGCCATGTCGACCAGATGGGTCGTGCGGCCGAGGCGCACCCCCTGGTGGGCGACCAGGAGGACGAACAGGAGGAGCGGCAGGACGAGCGGTGCCGTGGGGCCGAGGGTGGCTGCGGCTGCCGTCGCCACGGCACCGAGCAGGGCCGCCGTGATCAGGACCTGGCGGCTGGAGCGGTCGGCGAAGCGGCCCCAGACATAGGCGCTGGTGAGCGTGGCGATGCCGGCGGCGATGACGAAGAGGCCGAGTTCGCCCAGTTCCGCGCCGCCATCGGCGCCGGTGAGCGCGAGGAGGTAGGGGGGCGCCAGGGCCGTGCCGATCAAGAGGCCGCGCACGGCGATGAAGCGGCGGAGTTGGGCGTCGTCGGCGAGCAGGCGGAACTGGCCGAGGACATCGCGGATGCCGTTGGCGCCGCCTTCTGTGGCGCCGGGTTCTTCGACCAGGCCGGCGAAGAGGAGTGCGGCCAGAAGCCAGAGAGCGCCTGCGACCATCAAGGCCAGGGCGAGGCTCGTCACGGTGAGTGGGACGAAGCCCGTGGCCAGCGCCACGCCGAAGGCGAGCACGAGCCCGGCGGAGACGGTGCCGGCGACGCCCGTGACCGTGCCGCGGCGCTGCTTGTCGACGGTTTTGCCGAGCACGTCCTTATGGCTGATCGAGGCGACGCTGCGGGCGGTGGCAAAGACGGCGAGCAGGGCCACGACCGTCCAGCCGGCAGCAGCACCCTCCTGCGTCAGCACGGCGAGCGTCATGGCCAGAACGGCGAGGCCCTGGACGATGCTGCCGGCGACCCAGGCCCATTTGCGCAACGGCAAGCCGCGGATTTGCGCCGAGATCAGGAGTTGCGGGAGCAGCGCCAGGGCTTCGCGCACGGGGACGAGCAGGCCGATGGCGGATGCGGGAGCCCCGAGTGCGGTGAGGAGCCAAGGCAGGACCAGCTTGGCGTCGGCGAGGCCGTCGCCGGTCTTGGTCGCCGCCAGGCTCAACGCCTGGAGGAGGAAGTTGCGCGGCTGCTCTCGGCACGCGCTGTCCGGGATGTCGCGGCAGGCGCGGCCCTCGTCGTCGCCGGTCAGGACGTCGTAGAGGCTTTCGCCGAAATCACGGGGCAAGGCGGGCTCCGCTGGGTGCGTGGACAATGTTGGTCAACTTGGCTAACTTAACTCTTGCGTCCATCTTCGGGGCATTGCCGATGCAAGTGACGGTACACGAAGCCAAAACCCAGCTCTCCAAGTTGATCGAAGCGGCGCTGGCCGGCGAGGAGGTCGTGATCGCGCGCGGCAAGCAGCCCGTGGTCAAGCTCGTGCCGATCCAAAGGGCGACGTTCCGGATCGGTATCTTGCGTGGCCAGTTGACGGGTCCTGGACCCGATTGGTTCGAGCCGATGCCCGAGGACGAGTTGGCCTTGTGGGAAGGCGGGCCGTGAAGACGGTCCTTTTGGACACCCACGCATGGGCGTGGTCGTTGGGTGACGATCCGCGCCTCTCGAAAAACGCGGCCGACTGCCTGACCACGGCAACGGCCGTGTTGCTGAGCCCTATCTCCTTGTTCGAGATCAGGCAAAAGGTGCGTCTGGGCAAATGGCCGGACATGGCGCCCTTCACGGAGCGTCTGGTCGACATCCTGGCGGAACAGGGCGGCAGGCTGGCGCCGCTCGACGGGCCGATATGCAGTGCCGCGGGCGGCATGGCGTGGGCGCACCGGGACCCGTTCGACCGGCTGATCCTTGCCACTGCGCTCCACATCGGCGTGCCGCTGGTGTCGGCCGACGTGGTCTTCGACGGTCAGGTCACGCGGGTCTGGTAGGCGTCAAGGTGCTGGCCACACACTGTCGGTGCGGCCGAGGGCGCGGTAGCTGACGAGGCCGATGAATTCGCGCGAGGCCGTGCGAAAGCGGTCGAAGCGGCCGGCGAGGTCGACCCCGCGCCAGGTGTCGCGCGGGTGCAGGGCGCGGAAGTCGACCGGATGGGGCACGACGTCGAAGCCAGCGGCGCGGAAGGCTGCGACCGAACGCGGCATGTGGAAGGCCGAGGTGACCAAGAGCCACGGTTGGCCTTGGGCGCCCACCAGATCGAAACTGTAGACGGCATTTTCGAAGGTGTTGCGCGAGCGCTCCTCGAACAGGAAGTCCCGCGGATCGAAGCCGAGCTCGCCGAGCAACATCCGGGTCATCTCGCCCTCGGCGAGGCCGCGGGCGCGGACCGTGCCGTGGTAACCGGAGAAGACGATCGGCAAGTCCGGGTCCTGCACGTGCAGCCCGATGGCGGCGGTCAGGCGCTCGGCGGCGTTGCCCAGGAGGTAGGTGCCGCGCTCCTCGGCGAGGCGCGCATTGCCCGTAGATCCACCCAGGACGACGGCGCCGGCGACCTCGGCGAGATCGATCGGCTCGGGCGGGAAGCGGTCTTCCAGGCTGCGCAGCATGGCATCGGCCAGGGGCGTGAAGCCGACCACCAGGTAGAACGCGATCGCCAAGCCCAGACTGGCCCGGGCGAGGCGCCGCCAGCCGATTGCCGTGAGGACGACGAAGCCGAGGACCAACAGGCCAAGCACGGCCAAGGGGTCGGTCAGCGCGATGACGAGTTTGGCGAGCGCGTGCATCCGGCCCGGCGATCAGACGGCGAAGGAGGCCGGACCCGGCCTGAGCGCCTGGATGGCTCGGGCGTAGTCGCTGCTCTTGAAGACCGAGGAGCCGGCGACCAGGACGTCGGCGCCGGCGGCGACGGCCTGATGCGCGGTGTCCGGGTTGATGCCACCATCGACCTCGAGCCGGATGCGGCGGCCGCCGATCATCGCCCGCAGCCGTTTGATCTTCTCCAACTGCGAGGGCAGGAACGCCTGCCCGCCGAAGCCCGGATTGACCGTCATCACCAGGATCAGGTCGAGCTTGTCGAGGACGTAGTGGACGTGTTCCTCGGGCGTGGACGGCGTCAGCGAGACGCCGGCCTGCTTGCCGAGCGACTTGATGACCTGGAGCGAGCGGTCGAGATGCGGGCTCGCCTCGGCGTGGACGGTGATGAGGTCGGCGCCGGCGGCGGCGAAGGCTTCGAGGTACGGGTCGGCCGGCTGGATCATCAGATGCACGTCGAAGAGCTTGGCCGAATAGGGGCGGATGGCCCGGATCACGTCCGCACCGAAGCTGATATTGGGCACGAAATGGCCGTCCATGACGTCGAGATGCAGCCAGTCGGCGCCGGCGGCATCGACCGCCCGCACCTCCTCGCCGAGCCGGGCGAAGTCGGCGGCAAGGAGCGAGGGCGCGATCAGGACGCCCGACGCCATCAGCCCGCCCCTCCTTGGAGCTTCGCCTTCGCTTTCAGGGCCAACGCTTCGGCGGTGATGCCGAAATGCGGGAACAGATCCTCGGCCGGGGCGGAAGCGCCGAAGCCGGTCATGCCGACGACGTCGGCCTCGCTCGCCACGTAGCGGGTCCAGCCGAACGGCATTGCGGCCTCGATCGCGAGACGCGGGGCGGTGCCGAGAACGTGGGCGCGGTAGGCCTCGTCCTCGGCGTCGAACAGCTCGAAGCACGGCATGGAAACCACCGCCGCTTCGATGCCGTCGGCGGCGAGCAGCTCGCGCGCGCCCAGGGCCAGTTGCACTTCGGAGCCGGTGGCGAGCAGGGTGACGTCGCGGGCCACGCCGCCAGCGACGACGTAGCCCCCCTTGGCCGCGAGGTTCTCAGCGGTCGCCTCCAGGCGGAACGGTTTCAGGTTCTGGCGGGTGAGCGCCAGGACGGTCGGGCCGTCCCTGCGTTCGAGGGCGGCCGCCCAGCACTCGACGGTTTCCATGGCGTCGCCCGGCCGCATGACCAACAGGTTCGGGATGGCCCGGAGGCTTGCCAGGTGTTCGACCGGCTGGTGGGTGGGGCCGTCCTCGCCGAGACCGATGGAATCGTGGGTGAGGACATAGACGACGCGCTGGTGCATCAGCGCCGAAAGGCGGATCGCCGGCCGGCAATAGTCGGCGAAGACCAGGAACGTGCCGCCATAGGGGATGATGCCGCCGTGCAGGGCGAGGCCGTTCATGGCGGCGGCCATGCCGTGCTCGCGCACACCGTAATAGAGGTAGCGGCCGGTGAAATCGCCGGCCTGGATCGGGGCCGTCGCCTTGGTCTTGGTGTTGTTCGAGCCGGTGAGGTCGGCGGAGCCGCCGATCAGCTCGGGCACGGCCTCGGTCAACACCTCCAAAACGTCCTGGCTGGCCTTGCGGGTGGCCACGGTCGGCGGATTGGCGGCGAGGCTCGCCTTGAGGGCGGCCACGGCCGCGGCGAAGCCCTTTGGCAGATCGCCCGCTTGGGTGCGGTGCCAGGCCGAGCGGAGCGCTTCCGGCAGGGCGTCCGTGCGCGCCTGCCAGGCTTCGCGCGCTGCCGCACCGCGGCGGCCCGCTTGGGCCCAGGCGGTGCGGATGTCGTCGGGCACCTCGAAGGGCGGATAGGTCCAGCCGAGCTGCTCGCGCGCTGCCGCCACCTCGTCCCTGCCCAAGGGCGAGCCGTGGGTTGCGGCTGTCCCCTGCTTGGTCGGCGCGCCGAAGCCGATGATGGTCTTGCAGGCGATCAGGCTCGGCCGGTCGCTGGCCTGGGCCGCCTGAATGGCCGAGGCGACGGCTTCGGGGTCGTGGCCGTCGACCGCCTCGACGTGCCAGCCGGATGCCCGAAAGCGCGCCAACTGGTCGTCCGAACAGGCGAGGCTGACCTTGCCGTCGATCGAGATGCCGTTGTCGTCGAACAGGACGATCAGCTTGTTGAGCCGCAAATGCCCGGCGAGCGAAATCGCCTCGTGGCTGATGCCCTCCATCAAGCAGCCATCACCGGCGATGACGTAGGTGTGGTGGTCGACCACGTCGTCGCCGTAGCGCGCGTGCAAAAGACGCTCGGCGAGCGCCATGCCCACCGCGTTGGCGAGCCCCTGACCCAACGGCCCCGTGGTGGTCTCGATGCCTTTGGCGTGGCGGTATTCCGGATGGCCGGCGGTCTTGCTGCCCAGCTGGCGAAAGCGCCGCAGCTCGCCCTGCGTCATGTCGGCGTAGCCCGTAAGGTGCAACAGCCCGTAGAGCAGCATCGAGCCGTGGCCGGCGGAGAGCACGAAGCGGTCGCGGTCGGGCCAATCGGGCGCCGCCGCATCGAACTTCAAGAAGCGGGTGAACAGCACCGTCGCCACGTCGGCCATGCCCATCGGCATGCCCGGATGGCCGGAATTGGCCTGCTGCACGGCGTCCATGGCAAGGGCGCGCAGCGCGTTGGCCATTCGATCGTGGCTGACGGTGATCGGCGAGGGCGACATGGCGGGCTCCGCTGACGGCATCGAGGGGGCGGGAGTTGGCGGGGCGTTTGGTTAGCAGAGATCGGCGACCTTGGGGCAACCTCGATGTCGCTGGGCGCCAAAAATTCCGGGCCGCGTCAAAAGCCGGCGCCAGGCTCCGCCAGATAGGCGCGTTCCGCCGCGGTGGAGGCGCGGCCGAGGGCGGCGTTGCGGTGCGGAAAGCGGCCGAAGCGCTCGATCACGGCGCGGTGGCGCTCGGCGTAGTCGGTGTAGACCGGATCGCCCAGCGCGGTGATCAGGGCGACCGCCCAGTGCTGATCCGCGAGCGCCTCGCTGTGCTCGAACGGCAGGTAGAGAAAGAGCCGGCGATGCAGGTCCAGGCCGTGGTCGAAGCCCCGGGCGATGGCGTGGCGCGCAACCTGGCGCGCCACCTCGTCGTAGGCGAACGCATGGGCCGTGCCCCGGTAGAGGTTGCGCGGCAGTTGATCGAGGACGAGCACCAGGGCCAACGTCCCGGCGGCGGTCTCGTGCCACATGTCCAACGCGCCGGCGAGCGCCTGGTCGGGGAGTTCGCCGAAGCGCTCGGCCAAGACGCGATCGACCGCCGGATCGGCCTTGAACCACTGTTCGGGGCGGAGGTCCTCGAACCAGTAGCGAACCAACCGGCCAGCTTCGCTCATCGCCCCGCCCCCCGCCGCCGTTGCAGGCGCATCACGATGGGTTTCATCGCCAGCGGCAGAAGGTAGATCGGGAACTGCGCGGAGCCCAGAAAGACCACGGTGGCATCGGGTGCCGTCCCCGCCATGGCCGCCACCACGACGCCGAAATTGCTGAAGGCGGAGAGGAGGCCGATGGTGAGCGCCGTGCGCCGGTCGAGCCAAGCGAAGGCGAACGGTGCGAGCGTCATGAAGGCGATGGCGAGGCCGAAGGTGGTGAGCACGCAGGTGACGACGAAGCCCGGGTCCTGCCACGCCGTCAGCGTAACGCCGTCCATCACGGCAAGGCCGAACACGACCAGGGCGACGACGACGAGGCCGTCGAAGACCGGGGCTTGGCGTTGCACCCAGGCCTTGCCGGCGCTCACACGGACCAGCCAGGCGACCACGGCCGCCCCGCCGATCAGCAACAGGAGGCGCAGCCACAAATCGAGCGGCGACAGGGGCAGGTCGATGCCGAGCAGGAGGGCTGCGACCAGCGGCAGGGTGAAGGGGACGAGGCTCGTCGCGATGACGCAAGCCGCGAGCGCAAAGGCCGCATCCAGGTTCAACAACAACGCATAGGCCGCAGCGCTGACGATCGGCGCCGAGGCCGCCGTCAACGCGAGATGATCGACGAAGAAACCATCGAGCGGCAAGAGGGCAAGCACCGGCCAAGCCAGGAGCGGCATCAACAACAGCGTCCAGGCCACGGTCAGCGCCAGGAGCCATGGGCGGCGGAAGGCGCTCCGCACCGCCTGGGGCTCGAGGCGCAAAAGCGTGACCAGCATCAACAGGAAGATGGCCGGCGTCAGCAGGGGACGGGCCCAGGCGGCGAGCGGCGGCAGGACGACGCCGAGGAAGATGCCGCCGGCGAGAAACCACGTCGCGTGCCGGCCGAGGCCCCGGAGCAGCCGGTCGAGCAGGCGGCCGAGCAGGCGGCCGCGCGCGTCCGGTGCCACCGGCGGCACGACGTCAGGCACGGCCGGGTCGGGTCCTTGGGCCAAACATCTCCTCGCCAGCGGCCGGTTCTGCTAAACCGCGTGCCTAGCCTTTCGGCCGCACCCCGACAATCCGGAGTCCGTGCAACCATGATCCCCCGTTACAGCCGCCCGGCGATGGCCGGTCTGTTCGAACCCGCCGCCAAGCTGGAGATTTGGCTCGACGTCGAACTCGCCGTGGCCGAGGCGATGGCCCAACTCGACCTTTTGCCGCGCCAGCCGATCGCCGTGTTGCGGCAGCGGGCCGATGCCGAGCGGCGGCGGCTGATCGATCCGGTTCGCGTCGAAGAGATCGAGCGGACGACGCGGCACGACGTCATCGCGTTCTTGACGCACGTCGAGGCCGTGGTCGGCGAGGAGGCGCGGTTCTTGCACCTGGGCATGACCTCGTCGGACCTCCTCGACACGACGCTCGCGATCCAGCTGACCCAGGCGAGCGATCTGTTGCTCGCCGACGTCGATGCGGTCTTGGAGGTGCTGCGCCGGCGCGCCCACGAGCAGAAGGACACCGTCTGTATCGGCCGCTCGCACGGCATCCACGCCGAGCCAACCACCTTCGGTGTGAAGCTCGCCGGGCATTTTGCCGAGTTCGAGCGCTGCCGACGCCGTTTGGAGGTGGCGCGCGCCGAGATCGCCACCTGTGCGATGTCCGGTGCGGTGGGCACCTTCGCCAACATCGACCCGCGGGTGGAGGCCATGGTGGCGGCGCGCTTCGGCCTCGTCCCCGAGCCGGTCTCCACGCAGGTGATCCCGCGCGACCGGCACGCGGCCTTCGTCTGTGCGCTGGCGGTCACGGCCGCGGCGATCGAGCGGCTGGCCGTCGAGGTGCGCCACCTGCAGCGGACCGAGGTCGGCGAGGTGGAGGAGGCCTTCGGCAAGGGGCAGAAGGGCAGCTCGGCCATGCCGCACAAGCGCAACCCGGTGTTGAGCGAGAACCTCACCGGGCTCTCGCGTCTGATCCGCGCGCAAGTGGCACCGAGCCTCGAAAACGTGAGCCTGTGGCACGAGCGGGACATCTCGCACAGTTCGGTCGAGCGGATCGCCCTGCCCGAAGCCTGCATCCTGCTCGACTTCGCGCTGGCGCGCCTGGCCGACATGATGGCGGGGCTGGTCGTGTTTGCCGACCGCATGCGGGAAAACCTGGAGCGGACGCACGGCCTCGTGCACTCGCAACGCGTGCTGTTGGCGCTGACGGCAGCCGGGCTGCCGCGGCAGGAGGCCTATGAGGTGGTGCAGCGCCAAGCCATGCGCGCGTGGTCGGAACGGCAGCCTTTGCAGGGGCTGTTGGCCGAGGACGCAACGGTGCAGCAGCACCTCGGCCCTGGGGCGTTGGCGGCGCTGTTCGATCTCGGCTACCACACGGCGCAGGTCGGCCTGATCTTCGGCCGGGTGTTCGGCGGCGGCAGCACGTCTGCTTAACGAATTGCAAAGTTTTCCCCGGCAAGCTCTACCCACGCATGACGCGATCGCCATGTTCGCTTTTCACTAATTGCGGGAATGAGCGGAATTGTGGTCTCGTCTGGCGGGATGAATTGATGTAAGCACTCGGTTTCGTTGCCTAACGCTTTGTCGTCAGACCCAATTCATCCATCGGCGCGCCGAACGATGTGCGGAGGTGACGCGGTGCCAAGGTTCTGGACGGGCGTGCTCGCCCTGGTCGTGCTGGTTGGTCTCGCGGCGATGACGCCGGCGGAAGCTCGGCGCTACGCCTCGATCGTGATCGATGCCCGAACCGGCGAGGTGCTGCACGAGGCGCATGCCGACCGCTGGGTGTACCCGGCGTCCCTGACCAAGATGATGACCCTGTACATGACGTTCGAGGCGCTGGAGCAGGGCCGCCTCACCATGGGCCAGATGTTGCCGGTCTCGGCGGAAGCGGCCTCGCGGCCGCCATCGCGGCTGGGGTTACGCGCCGGCCAGCGGATCTCGGTGGAGGACGTCATCTACGCGCTGGTCACCCGCTCGGCCAACGACGCCGCCGTGGTGATCGCCGAGGCCTTGGGCGGCAGCGAGGCGCAATTCGCCCGCATGATGACGGAGCGCGCCCGCGGCCTCGGCTTGCGCGCCACCACCTTCCGCAATGCCTCCGGCCTGCCCAACGACGCGCAGCGCACCACGGCGCGAGACATGGCGCTGTTGGGCCAGCGGCTGCAACGGGATTTTCCGCAGCATTACCACGTCTTCTCGACCCGGCGCTTCGTCTTCCAGGGCACCGAACACGGCAACCACAACCGCCTGCTCGCGAGCTATACCGGCACCGACGGGATCAAGACCGGCTTCATCCGGGCCTCCGGTTTCAACGTCGTCACGTCCACGCAGCGCAATGGCCGGCGTCTGATCGGCGTCGTCATCGGCGGCCAAACCGCCGCCAGCCGCAACGCCCACATGACCCGATTGCTCGACGCCGCGTTCGCCCGCGCCGGGCGGGGCCCAACCATCATGGCCGTGGCCCCCAGCCCCCGCCGGCCCACGACCGCAGACGCACCGGTGCTGCAAGTCGCCGCCAGTTCCCCGATCGCCGTCAATACCCCCGTCGTCGATACCCCCGCCGCTGCAGCGACCATGGCCATGGCCGCCAGCCCGCTCGCCGAGCTGACGCCGCGGCTGCGCCCGGCTCCAGCCGATACGGAAACCGTCCAACTGGTCACCGCGGCCACCGCCGGCCGCGCGGCGAGCGCCGCCGCACCGGGCCAGATCACGCCGCTCCGCGTGGTGATCACCCCCGAACCGCACGAAGAAGAGGGCTCGGCCGAAACTGTCGAAAGCGACCCCCCCTTGCCGGCCACGGTGCTGGCGGAACGGGTGATCGAGGATGGCATGCGCACCTTCGGGGTGCAGGTCGGCGCCTTCGACACGGCCGTGGCCGCACACCGCGCCGCCGAATCGGTGCTCCAACACCTGCCGCAAGCCCTCGCCGGCTCGCAGATCGAAGTCTCGGCCGTCGAACAGAACGGACGCACGCTCTTCCGCGCCCGGCGCATGGGCATCGCCGAACCGAATGCCCAAGCCGCCTGCCGACAACTCCTCGACCGCGGCCAAGCCTGCTTCGTCCTCAAGCGCTCCGGCCTCGAAACCCGCGTCGTCGCGCAGCCGAGCCCGACTTGAAGAGAAAAAGCAAGAGCTAGGGGGCTTTTGGCCCCCTAGAGCGTTTCCCGGTTAGGTAGACGATAGCCACAGTTGGCGATGTAGTT
>RECO01000009.1 GCA_007694015.1 Geminicoccaceae bacterium | reverse complement strand
GTCGATGCCGGCGTCGTCGATGTCGAGGTGGGTGCAGGCGCGGAGCGTCCAGCGGGCGGTGGGGTTGATGCGGACGCCGAGGGTGAGGAGTTCCTTGCTGATGGTGGTGGCTTCGCGGCCGGAGGCTTCGGTGGAGAGGAAGACGAGGTTGGTTTCGACCGGGCCGCCCGTGACGTCGAGGCCGGGGATGTCTGCGACCGCTTGGGCGAGGCGCTTGGCGCGGGCGTGGTCGTCGGTGAGGCGGTCGTAGTGGTGGTCGAGGGCGTGGAGGGCGGCGGCGGCGATGATGCCGGCTTGGCGCATCGCCCCGCCGAGCTGTTGCTTGATGCGCCAGGCCTCGTGGATGGCGTCCTTGGAGCCGGCGAGGCAGGCGCCGACGGGGGCGCCGAGGCCTTTGGAGAAGTCGAGCCAGATGGTGTCGCAGAGCCGGCCGTAGGCTGCCATCGGCACGCCGGCGGCGACGGCCGCGTTGGCGACGCGGGCCCCGTCCATATGCACCTTCAGGCCGTGGGCGCCGGCGACTTCGGCCACCGCCCGCACCTCGTCCACCGTCCAGACGGCACCGCCGCCCATGTTGGTGGTGTTTTCGAGGCAGACGAGCGAGGTGCGGGGGTTGTGGCGGTAGCTGCCGCGGATGGCGGCTTCGACCTGGTCCGCGCCGAACTTGCCGCGCTGCCCCTGGAGCGGGCGGAACATGCAGAAGGCGTTGGCGGCCGGCCCACCGCTTTCGTAGTGCAGCGGGTGGGTCGTCGCTTCCAGGAGCACCTCGTCGCCGGGGCGGGTGTGGAGGCGAAACGCGATCTGGTTGGCCATGGTGCCGGAGGGCAGGAACAAGGCGGCTTCGTGCCCCAGCAGTTCGGCGGCCTTGGCGCAGAGCGCATTGACGGTGGGGTCTTCGAACGCCTGCTCGTCGCCGACCTCGGCTTCGGCCATGGCCTTGCGCATGGCGGCCGTGGGGCGGGTTTTGGTATCGCTAGCGAGATCGACGAGGGCGTTCACGGGCTTTGTTCCTTCTGGACGGGGTTGATCCGACGGCGGCAAGGCCACCCCTCGAAAGCGTAGCGTCGGCAGAGCCGGCGCTGGGGGTTTCGAAGGGGGCCAAAAGCCCCCTTCGCTTTCTTCCCTTACCCCGCCTTCCCTTACCCCGCCTTCGCTTGCTTCCTCCCTCACGCCACGTCGCGCACCTCGCGCACGCCGTTGACGGCGGCGAGGTCGGCGCGCTGCGCGAAGGGGAGAAGCGAGGTGTCGGGGAGTTGGAGGATGACGCGTTCGCCGGGTTCGGCGCCGGGGACGACGAGGCGGACGCGGGCGGCACCGCGGGCGGTGGTGGAGAGCATGGCGAGGACGCCGTCGATGACGGCGGGCTCGGCCTGGTCGACGACGACTTCGACCCAACCGCGGCTGCCGTCGATGGCGTCGGCCAGGGGTTCGACGTCTTGGGCGATGAGGCGGAGGTCGTCGCCGTCGGCGCGGGCTTCGACGTGGACGACGACGGGGTCGGTCTTGTCGAGCTGGTCGCGGACTTGGGCGAGGAGGTCGCCGTAGACGGTGATTTCGACTTGGCCGCTGGGGTCGGAGAGGGTGACGAAGGCGAAGCGGCCGCGCGCGCCGTTGCGTTCCTGTTTGGCGACGACGATGCCGGCGAGCTTGATGAGGCGTTGGCGGCCTTCGTGGACGAGCTGGGCGAGGGCCGAGATGGTGGCGACGCCGATGCGGTCGAGGGCGGTGCGGGCACCGTCGAGCGGGTGGGCGGAGAGGAAAAAGCCGAGTGCCTGGTGTTCTTCCTCGAGCACCTCGAGCATGGGCTTGGCGGCGGCGGCGGGAAGCTTTGGCTTGGGGATGACGACGTCGGCGCCGAAATTGTCGAACAGGCCCACCTGGTCGGCGGTGGCGGCATCGGCCATGGCTGCACCGTAGCGCAGCGCCGCTTCGATCGCTTCCAGGTGGGCGGCGCGGTTGGCGTGCAGGCTGTCGAGCGCACCGGCCTTGATCAGGCCTTCGAGCAGGCGGCGGTTGAGCACCTTGGGGCCGAGCCGGGCGCAGAGGTCGAAGAGGTCGGCATAAGCGCCGTTCGCCTCGCGTTCGGCGACGAGCGCCGCCATGGCCTGTTCGCCCACGCCTTTGATGGCGGCAAGGGCGAAGCGGACCGCACCGGGGGCGGTGGTGCCGTCGGGCCGCTTGGTGGGTTCGATGGTGAACATGACGCCCGAGCGGTTGACGTCGGGGCCGAGGAGCGGAATGCCCTGGCGGACCATTTCCTCGCGGGCATTGGCGAGGCGGGCGTGGTTGCCGCGGTCCATGGTCATGGCGGCGGCGAAGAAGGCGAGCGGGTGGTGCGCCTTGACGTAGGCGGTTTGGTAGGCGAGCAGCGCATAAGCCGCCGCGTGGCTCTTGTTGAAGCCGTAGGAGGCGAACTTCGCCACCTGGTCGAAGATGGTGTTGGCGAGCCCTTCCTCGATGCCGCGTTCGCTGGCGCCCTTGACGAACACCTCGCGCTGCTGGTCCATCTCCGCCTTGATCTTCTTGCCCATGGCGCGGCGGAGAAGGTCGGCGCCGCCGAGCGAGTATCCCGCCAGATCGCGGGCGATCTGCATCACCTGTTCTTGGTAGATGATGACGCCGTTGGTCTCCTCGAGGATCGGCTCGAGCTTGGGGTGGAGATAGGCTGGGTCCTCGCGGCCGTGCTTGACGGCGATGTAGCGGGGAATGTTGTCCATGGGGCCCGGCCGGTAGAGCGACACCATGGCGATGATGTCCTCGAAGCAGTCGGGCTTCA
>RECO01000173.1 GCA_007694015.1 Geminicoccaceae bacterium | reverse complement strand
TGCAGGTAGTTCTGGTTGCTGTCGACGCCGATGCCGAGCTTGCCGGCGTCCGCTGCCGCCTGCAGCACGCCGAGCCCGGTCCCCCCGGCGGCGTGGTAGACCACGTCGGCGCCGCGGTCGAACTGGCTCCTGGCCAGCTCCGCACCGCGGGTGGGATCGTTCCAGGCGGCCGGTGTGTCGCCGGTCATGTTGGCGATCACTTGGATGTCCGGGTTCACGTAGCGGGCACCCTGGGTGTAGCCGTGCAGAAAGTTGCGGATCAGCGGGATGTCCATGCCGCCGACGAAGCCAACGCGGCCGGTCTCGGAGGCCATCGCCGCCGCCATGCCGACGAGGAAGCTGCCCTCGTGCTCTTTGAACACCACCGAGCGGACGTTGGGCAAATCGACGACGCTGTCGATGATGACGAATTTGGTCTCGGGGAAGTCCTGGGCGATGCGGGTCATCGGGCTGTTGAAGCCGAAGCCGACGCCGACGATGACGTTGGCGCCGCGGGTTGCCATCCGGGTTAGGGCCTGTTCGCGCTGCGCCTCGTTGCTGATCTCGAATTCGAGGAACGAGATGCCGGTCTCCTGGCGGAACCGCTCGGCACCGCGAAAGGCGCTCTCGTTGAACGACTTGTCGAACTTGCCGCCCATGTCGAAGACGATGGCCGGCTGAAACGCCTCCGCCGCCCCCACCGTCATCGCCAGGGCCGCTAGCGCCCCCCACACTGCCCGCATCTGACCGTCCTCCAAGCAACGTCGTTGCGCTCTTGCTTAGGTTGAAGTCAGGCAGGCGCAAAGCCGGAAAGTGTCGCCTCGCCCGGACGCGGCGGACGCGCTAACGCCCCGCCGCGGCGCGGCGGAGGCGGTCGTTGATGGCCTCGCCGAGGCCCTGCTGTGGGATCGGCGCGACAGCAATGGTGGCAACGCCTGCGTCATCGAGTTGGCGCAACATGGCGAAGAGGTTGCGCGCCGCTTCGTCGAGGTCGCCTGTGGGGCTGAGATTGCGTGCCGCCACCGCCCCCTTGCCGATCATGTAGCCGAAGCCCAAGAACGCCTCGCCCGGTGCGGGTTGCAGCGCTTCCAGGCGCACGGCGGCGCGCGGCGCGTAGTGGCTTTCCAGCTGGCCCGGTGACTGGATCGGGCCATCCGCCACGCTATCGAGCAGCGGTCCGACGATCGCCTCGATGGCCTCGCGCGGCACGCCACCGGGCCGCAGCAGCCGGACTTGCTCGCCGGAGACGTCGACCACGGTGCTCTCGACGCCGACGCTGCAGGGGCCCCCATCGATCACCAGGTCGACCACATCGCCGAGCCCCGCGACGACGTGTGCGGCCGTGGTGGGGCTTACCTGCCCGGACGGGTTGGCGCTCGGGGCGGCGAGCGGCAACAGCGTGGCCTGGAGGAGCTTTTGGGCCGTCGGTGCCGAGGGTGCGCGGAGTGCTATGGTGGCGAGGCCTACGGTCACCAGCGGGCTGATCGGCGCGCTGGGCTCGCGGGCGAGCACCAGGGTCAACGGCCCCGGCCAAAAGGCCGCCGCCAGTGCTTCCCCGGCCTCCGTCCAGATTGCGAGCGGCGTTGCCGCCGCCCGGTCGGCGACGTGGACGATCAGGGGGTTGTGCGCCGGGCGTTGCTTCGCCTGGAAGATGCGCGCCACCGCACGGTCGTTGGTGGCGACGGAGCCGAGCCCGTAGACCGTTTCGGTCGGAAAGGCGACGAGGCCGCCCCGGCGCAGGACCTGGGCGGCCTCTTCGATCGCAGCGTCGGACGCTGGCAGAACCTGGGTCAACGGCTCACCGCTGCCGGGTCACCGCACCGCGGACCGCCAAGGCGAGTGCGACCGCCAAGGCCGCCTTCACGACGTCACCGAGGATGAACGGCACCGCGCCGAGGGCGAACGCGTTCTCCCAGCCGGTGAACTGGGCGAGCCAGATGATGCCCGGGGTGTAGTTCAAGGCGACCGCGAGCAGCGCCGCGCCGAACAGCAGCATCGCACGCCGCAGATGCTGCGCCGCCCAGCCGAGGAACGCTGCCGCCAGCAGCCAGCCGACCATGTAGCCCCCGGTCGGGCCCATCATGTAGGCGAGGCCCAGGCCCTTTTCGGGCGTGCCGGCGAAGACGGGCAGGCCCGCCGCACCTTGGGCGAGGTAAAGGCCGATCGTGGCCAGTGCCAGGCGCGGCCCCATCAGGATTGCGAACAACAGCACCACACCGGTCTGCAGCGTCATCGGCACCGGCCAGAACGGCACCTGGAGCTTGGCCGAAAGCGTCAACAACAGACTGCCGCCGATGACGAGCCCGAAGCTCATCAACGTGCGATGGCGGGCTGCCTCCAGCGGCAAAAAGCGGGAGCTTGTGTCCATGGTCCCCTCGCGAGCTGTTCGATGCGCTCACCATAGAGCCACCGTCCTCCGGCACAACCGATGCTTTTCACCGCCTTTGGCAGGAGTGCCCGAACCGTCAAAAGATAAGCGTGTTCCGCTCGAGTTGTCCGCGCCCATCCCGCAGCCCCTCACTCCAAGCCCGCGAGGAAGGTCGCGGAGGTGGCGGTTGCGCCGAAGACGCCGCCTTGTTTTTGCACCATGTCGATGGCGGCCAGATGGTTCTCGAGCACGGTGGCGCCGCAGCAGTCTTCGAGCAGGAGGCATTCGAAGCCGCGGTCGTTGGCCTCGCGCATGGTGGTGTGGACGCAGACATCGGTGGTGATGCCGGCAAGGACCAGGTTGCGCAGCCCGCGGCTTCTGAGGATCAGCTCCAGGTCGGTGGCGTAGAACGAGCCCTTGCCCGGCTTGTCGATGAT
>RECO01000196.1 GCA_007694015.1 Geminicoccaceae bacterium | reverse complement strand
TCGTTGGCCTTGATCTCGGCCTGGCCGTCGCTGGTCCAGTACCAGCTCGCCTTCAGCCGGGCCTCGTCGGGCCAGTTCGTCAGCACGTGTTTCGGGTGATCGGGGTCGGCGGCGTTTTCCGTAGCCGCCTCGTAGTGCAGCACCTTGCCCTGGCGGATGAGCGCGTTGACGTCGCGGTTTTGCCGCTGCTTTTCGATGAGGGCCTTCAACTCGGCCATCGTGGCCGGCAACAGACGGGCGACGTCGCTGGTCCGTGTCGGCTTGCCGGAAGGCCCGCGCACGGCCTTCTTGTGACGCTTCAAGAGCCGCCGATAGACGTCGCGCACCGCCTCGTGCAGGTCGAACAGCGGCTGCCACTCATCGGGGTGCTGCTTCACTTCGCTCACGGTCAGCACCGCACCGCTGGCGGGATCGCGGAACACCTTGGGCCAGTGCTCGGCCAGGAGCTTGGCGGCGACGGCGATGCCGACCCACCGCCGCTTGCCCTTCGCCTCGTCGTCGCCGGCTGGCGGTGGCGCTTCGGTCTCCGCGGCGGCCGCCCGAATCCGGGCCGCCACGTCATCGACTTCGTAGCGGTCCCAGGTCGCGTCCGTCCAACTCGGGGCGGCGGCGCGCACCGTTTTCGGCACGTTCCGTGCGATCGAGCCGGCGCGGGCCACGATCTGTCCCTGCCGCTTGGCCGGCCGGTCGGGGTGGATCCGTTGCGCTTGGACGTAGAGGTGCTGGGCGATGCGCTCGGCGACCTCGGCGGCCTTGGCGGCATCGACCGCTTCGGGGGGCAGGTCGCCGACGAAGCGGGCGTACCAGCGGCCTTCCGGCTTGCCACCTTGCTTGGCATCGCGGGCGGGATAGGGCTCGAGCCGCAACGCCCAGCGCGTCTGCAGCGCCGGGTCTTCGGCCAGCTCCGGCAGCAAGCCGTTTGCCGCGATGTGCTTCAAGGCCGCGTCGCCCAGCGTGCGGCGGAGCTTGCGTTGGGCGGCCGTCGGCGGCTTGAAGCCCGTGGGCTTGGCCGCGATCTTGTCGATCGTGGAGATCCACTGGGCGATGACGAGGTGGGCGTGGGTGGTGGCGAAGGCTTCGAGGTTGGGCTCGGTGACGGCGGGTGCGCCGCGTTGCTCGGGCTTGCGGCGCAAGACGCGGCGGCGCTCGGCCGCATTGCCGGCCGTCGCTTCGGTGGCGCTGGTGCCGTAGGGCCGGATGATGCGCAACCGCAGCCTCCCGCGTCCTCGCCGTTCGGGCTATCGAGACGCGCATGACGCAAAAGGCAAGTCTTAGATGCCGCTTGGGCCGCCGCGCGAGCGCTGCGGTGGGGCGAATCGCTCGCGCAGCGCTCGCGGACGGCCAAGCGGCTGATTTCGCTTGCCAAATTCCTTCGCGTGCGGAACCATCCCCAAAGAAGGAGGCTCGTCGATGGCCGTTTTCGATTCGCTCGCGAAAAGGCCCGTTTTTCGGGTTGCGAATCAAGGGGTTAGCGAGGGGTCCCCTGCAGACGACGCCCAAGTGAAGGGCGACTGCACCGCTTCGCGTCGCCATCCATCGGCCCGCGCGCCTGCAGACGACGCCCAAGTGAAGGGCGACTGCACCGCTAAGCGCGACGCGGAACCGCTGGCCTGGCCTGCAGACGACGCCCAAGTGAAGGGCGACTGCACCTCGGATCGTCACCGTACCAAAAGTCATGCACCTGCAGACGACGCCCAAGTGAAGGGCGACTGCACCGTGGCCTGCCAGATTTCGGCGGCGCCGGAACCTGCAGACGACGCCCAAGTGAAGGGCGACTGCACCCCAGCGCCGTGAGGCTCGCCGTGTAGGTCACCTGCAGACGACGCCCAAGTGAAGGGCGACTGCACCCTGGCTCTGGCGCGGCTCCGTAGGCTGAAACCTGCAGACGACGCCCAAGTGAAGGGCGACTGCACCCCAAGCCGCGCGACATGTCCAGCCCGGCCCCCTGCAGACGACGCCCAATTGAAGGGCGACTGCACCCGTCGCTCAGCCGGCTGTCACCTTCGACCACCTGCAGACGACGCCCAAGTGAAGGGCGACTGCACCCAGCGCGCCGCTCAGGTCCAGCCCAGCCCACCTGCAGACGACGCCCAAGTGAAGGGCGACGGGCGTTGCGCCGATGCGGGGTGTCGTCTGCCTCTTTTTGCCGTGAACCGCGCGGTGGGGCGCGGCGGGGTGGGCGGCGGCGATGGACAAAGGGGCGCTTCGAGGCTATAAGGGGACCAAAGGAGTTCCCATGCACCTCGTCCAGCCCGACGGCGGCGACCGGCCGGAGCCGCCGGCCGTCGGCCCCTACAGCGCCCGCGAGATCGAGGCGATGCAGCGGACGGTCATCAACCTGTTCGACCGTTGGGGGGTGAGCGACGTGGCGGCGGCGACGATCCTCGGCGACATGGCGCCCAAGACCTTTCGCCGCTGGAAGCAGGGCCACTATGGCCGGGTGGACCGCGACCTTGCCGACCGGCTGTCGCACCTGATCGGCATCCACAAAGGCCTGAGGATGATCTACGCGGAGCCCGCGCGCGGCTATGCGTGGATGCAGCGGCCGAACGCCGACCTTGACGGGCTGTCGCCCGTGGCGCTGCTGTTGCGCGGCGGGATGGCCGATCTGGTGCGGCTCCGGCGTTATCTCGATTCGGCGCGCGGCGGCTGGTGAGGGCACCGGCCAGCCGGGTGCGGTGGCCCGAGACCCATCGCCTGGTGCTGGCCCGCTACCCGCGCATCGACCTCTATGACGACGTGGCCGACCCGCGCGACTGGGAGGCCTTGGCGCTGGCGCAGTCGCGCACCAACCCGC
>RECO01000176.1 GCA_007694015.1 Geminicoccaceae bacterium | reverse complement strand
AGATGCACGGTCGACCAGAGCGATGATCGCGTTCATCCGCGGAGCTCGGAGGCAACGAAAATGCCGCCGGGCAGGCCGGCGGCAGTCTCGCGGGCGATCGGGTGGGAGGACCCGCCGCCAAGGTGCCCGAGCGCGTTGCGCGCTACTGGGCGAGGGCTTGCAGGCCGTCTCTGGGTGCGCTGCGGAGGCTGGGGAAGCTCTCCAACATCGGCGCACCGTTCAACGGCAGATTGACGCCGTAGTGGCAGGTGGCGCAGTTCGCCTTCGGGGCATCGCCCAGAACCGAACCAAGCTCTGCCAACCGCTCGTCGGGATAGACCGGGCGCAGCGGTTCGAGATAGTCGACGTTCAACAGGCGCGTCATGCGGATCCCGTACCATGCCGTGTAGCGTTGCGGCGGGGCTTGGGTCCAGCTCGCGAAGTTGCGGCTGTTGTGACAGAATGTGCAGTTCTGGCCCATCGAGTCCGACATGTGCATCATCAACGAATAGGTCCAACGGGTGTCGTTGATGCTGACGTACTCGCCGTCCGCATTGCGGCCGCGGCCGTGGATCGGCAGCGAGTTCTCGTTCTGGATGACGCGGATTTCGTTGTCGTCCAGCAAGAACGGCGTGAACGGATCGATCGGCAGGGACGAGAGCACGCCGGCTTGGGAGACGAGCGACATCTCGCCGGTGCCGCCGACGAGGCCGCTCGGGCCAACTTGGGCGGTGAACCAGATGTGCTCCGGGGCGGGCTCGCCGCGGTGGCACGTGTAGCAGGTGACGCCGGTATCACCGACATGGGTCTGCCAATCCATGTTGATGGTCCAGGTCATCTCGAACATCCGCCGCGAGACCTGGTGGGTGTACATCGAGTCGTCGGCGAGGTTGTTCTCGTCGTGACAATAGGCACAGCCACCATAGCCCGCGTCTTCGGGCGACACCCACTCGGTCAACTGGTCCATCAAGCGGTTGAACTGCTCGGTGGTCAGATGGCCGAGGATCTGCACGTTCTCGTAGAAGTCACCGGCGAGAATGGCGAACTCGTCGACGTTGTCGGGATAGTAGGGCAAGCCGAACTCGAGGAACTCTTCCCACGGGAACAGTTCTTCGGGCAGGGCGTGCCGCGGCGCCTCGCGGGCCACGGTGCGCGGATTGTGGACGAGTTCCATCGCCACCCCGCGAAAACCGTGCTGCTCGGCGGTAATCGGTGGCCGGTCCCAACCGGCCGTCGTCAGCATGGCCACGGTCACGAGACCGACGGCACCGACGAGGAGAGGGATGCCCAGTTTCATTGCGCCACTCCCTGCAGGACCGCCGGATCCGTCCCAGGTGTCACGAAGGCCGGGAACGCATCGGGTGAGAAGAAGGGCTCATAGGCAGGCAGGAAGGCGTGCTTTTGCGCCCAGAGATACCAGTTGTCGACGACCGTGCCGGTCAACAGGATCCCGATACCGCCGGTGATGACGGTGAGAACGGCAAACCACCAGGCCCAGCGATGGATCGATTCCATCGTGGCGTTGAAGCCCATCGTCCAGCGCCACACCAGCATGGCGCGCTCGGCGGCCGTGCCGCGGTCCATCATCTGCTCGACTTCGCGGTCACCGCCGACCCGGGCAACGGCCAGGATGGTGGCACCGTGCATGGCGAACAGGAGCGTGGAACCGTAGAGGAAGACGATCGAAAGGGCGTGGAACGGGTTGTAGAACAGGTTGCCGTAGCGGATCGAGAACGCGGCCGTCCAATCGAGGTGCGGGAAGATGCCGAACGGCACCGCCTCGCTCCAGCTGCCCATGGCGAGCGGCCGGATGAATCCGAGCACGAGGTAGAGCCAGATCGCGGCGGCGAATGCCCAGGCGATGTGGGTGCCCATGCCCAGTTGGATGGCGCGGTTGTAGGTGCGGATCCACCAGAGGATGATGGAGGCCGTGAGGAAGAAGCCGGCGAGCAACCACCAGCCACCTTCCGCCATGGGCGGAATGCCGAGGCCGTATTCGGCCGCGGGCGGCTCCAGGGCCAGCCAGAACAGCTGACGGACGAACTCGATCGGGCTCCAATCGACCGAGGCCCACATGTTGAGGCCGATGATGTTGAACGCGGTCAACCCAAAGATCAGCGATACCAAACCAGTCCAGCCGAGGTAGACGGGGCCGATCTGGGCATTGCCGATTTTGCCCATCAGGTAGCTGAAGGTGGGCTTTCCCAGCCGCGGCTCGTTGCCGGCCGGTAGCGGGACACCCATTTCGGGTGCGTGACGCACCTGAACGTGGGTGAAGATACTCTGAAACTCAGCCATCGCTCGTGCCCTTTCCTAGCCCCAAATCGGCAGGTTGAGCCACCAGCCCCACCATTCCGGCCAACCACGGGTCCAGAAGGGCCCACTGATCACGATGCACACTGCACTCCAAAAGCCCGCATTGAGCGCCAGGAAGAGGCCGACGCGATGGATGCCGAGCGTGCCGACGGAGTAGCCGATGAAGTCGCGGAAGAACGTGTCCTCGTGATCCGGCGTGCGGACGGTTTCGCCCTTGCGCGGGTTCATCGCGGAAAGGATCAGACCGCCGTGCAGTGCCAATGCCAACGTCGTCGTGAAGAAGAACGTAATGGCCAGCATGTGCGCCGGGTTGTAGTGGAAGTGCAAGTACTGGTAACCAACGTTCGATACCCAGTCCAAATGACTGAAGATACCGTAGGGGAAACCATGTCCCCAGGCGCCCATCAAAACAGGGCGGATGACGACGAGGGAAACGTAGGCAAAGATGGCAACGCTGAAGGCGATGGGGATGTGGTAGCCCATGCCGAGCTTGCGCGCGATTTCGGCCTGCCGCAGCGCCCAGGAAACGAAGGCGCCAATGGCGCAGATCGTGATGAGCTGCCAAAGTCCGCCTTCCTTCAAAGGCGCCATCGCCAACCCGTAACTCAGATCCGGCGGTGCAATGTTGATCCGCCAGATGTTCCACGTCTGCTCCGCAACGCCGTCGCCGAGCGCTGCACCCCAGATGATCAGGGCGGTGCCGAGCGCGGTGAAGAAGATCGTCGTGATTCCGAAGAAGCCGACGTAGAATGGCCCCACCCAGAAGTCGAACAGATCTCCACCGACGAGCGTCCCTCCGCGGACGCGGTATTTCTTCTCAAAACTGAGCATGGCCATCATCCTTTCTTCAGGCCGTACTGCCCGGGAAGGGCGGCCTCCTCATCTCGGTCCCGGCAGCGGACGGAACCGGGAGGCTCCCGAGGGATCGCGTCCGCTGCCGCCATCGACCGATGTCAGATGACCATGTCCTAGGCCGTGAGCACCGACATCTCCGCCGTGACGCTCGGGGCGACCGATCCCTCGATCCAGTTGTACCGATCGGTGCTCAGCAGGATGAAGTGGATCAACAACGCAAGTGTGAAGAGGAAGGCGAACAAAGCGACGAGTGTCCGCCGCGGGTCGAAAAGCAGCCAGATCTTCCACATATTTCCGTCTCCTTAGCTTATCGCGCCACGCGCCGCGGTCGGCGCGCGCGATGCGTTACTCGGCAGCGTCAAAGCCAGGGACGCCACAGCCAAACGAGGAAGTGCGCAACGACTGCAACACCAACGAAGATCATGAAGCTCTTCACGAAGATGGCGTGAAACTCTTGTGCTTCCGTCTCCGTCAGCCCCGTCAGGGAGCCGCTCCTCTTATCAACATCAGTAGCCATATCTGCGTTCTCCGGATCATGGCTGTTTCAGCCATTACCGCGCACATCCCGCGCGGCAGGGATGGTCCGCTGCGATGCTCCCCCCGCAGCCAGGGCTCGACCGCCCGACCCCTGCGCAGTGGCTGCAACAGCGGGCCTGGCGAGCGAAACGGGTGGCCTATCGCATGAAGGCGAAGGGGACGAAGGTGCCGGCCAGGGCCTTCGCCTCGGCGAAGACCGAGCCCCGACGGCCCGTCGACGGCAGGCTGGGGCGCCAAGAACGCGGCAACAGCCGCGCCACGCAGGCGATCAGCAGGAAGTAGACGTAGGCGACGACCAAGATCAGGCGAAAGTCGCGCGCCTTCTCCCGTCGCACCTTGGTCAACGAAACCGAATGTGTCGCTACTGCAGCCATGGTACCCCACCCTGGTTGGAGGCCTTGCGGCCGACGAACGCCGCAGCCGAGGCCGCGGCAAAAGCCCGTGCGCAAGCCGCACACGGCGAAGTCGAGGCAACGGGGGCGATGCGGCGCTTCATGCGGCGCGTCCCCCGGAAAGGTCGTTGCGCGCACCCTCGACGTGGGTGGCGCGCACCCGTTCTTGGCCGGCCCGACGGGCCGCCGCTTCCGCGGCGTCGCGCAGGCGTTTGGCGGCAGAGATGCGGGTCACGATCGGGAACCGGTCGACGATGACGTCGAGCTGACGTTTGGCGTCCTCGTCCCACGGCAGTTCTTCGTGGAGGCGGGACGGCGTGGGCTCGACCGCGTCGAGCTCCGTGCCGAGCGGCAGGATGTGGAACAGCGCATCGAACAGCGCGTTGCACACCTCCTGCACCAGATAGGTCGCCCCGGCGTAGCCCATGAAGGGCGTGCCGGTGTGGCGGCGGATGATGGCGCCCGGGAACGAGGCCGGGACATAGCCGGCCTTGCTGCCGATTTCGGCCAGATACATCCGCTCGTTGTAGCTGCCGAACAGCACCAACGGCGTCCGTTCGCGCACCGCTTGGCGAATGGCGTGGTTGTCGGGCTTGACCCCGGCGCGGCGCTGGAAGGCGAAGCTGCAGGGAAAGCCCAGCTCGTCTTCGAGGAAGTGCCGCACGCCGCGCGCATAGGTTTCGCTCGCGACGATGCCGAAACTCGCCGTGCCGAAGAAGTCCTGCGTCACCGAGCGCCACAAGTCCCAAATCGGCTTGATCGTCGTGTGCTTCTCGCGCTCGATGAATGGGGCCGGATCGAGCCCGAGCATCTCACCCAGCGTTTCGAGGAACTTGGTCGTGCTGTGCAGCCCGATCGGTGCCTGCAGATAGGGGCGATCAAGGGCTTCGCTCAAAGTCCGGCCGAACTCGCGGTAGAGGCAGACGTTGACGTCGGCATCGACCAGCTTCGGCACGTCTTCGAGGTGGCTGCCGAGCGGGAAAACGAGGTTGACCTCGGCGCCGATCCCTTCGACCAGACGGCGGATTTCGGCGAGGTCGGAGGGCATGTTGAACGTGCCGTAGATCGGGCCGATGAGGTTGACGCGCGGCTTCGCACCCTCGGCCTTCGCCTTGCGCCTGGCCGGCTTGGCACCGCGCTTCAGGCCGTATTCGCTCCACAGCCAAAAGAGGGCGCGGTCGGCGCTTTGCCACTGGTCCTCGTCGATCGTGCGGGGCAGGAAGCGTTGGATCGAGGTGCCGGAAGGGGTCACCCCGCCGCCGATCATTTCGGCGATGGAGCCCGTGACCACCACGCTCGGCAGCTCGGGGTCGAGCGTCCGGTGGGCACGCCGCATGGCGTCCTCGGTGCCGTGTTGGCCGAGTTCCTCCTCGCCGAGCCCGGTCACGACGATCGGCAGCTCATGCGGCGGCAGCGCGTCGGTGTAGTGCAAGACCGAGGTGACCGGCAGGTTCTCGCAGCCCACCGGGCCGTCGATGATGACCTGCAGCCCCTTGATCGCCGTGAAAACGTAGACCGAGCCCCAATAGCCACCGGCGCGATCGTGGTCGATGATGAGCATCAGCCGAGATCCTGCGTGGTGGCCTTGGCGGCCTTCTGCCGGGCCAAGAGCTTCTTTTGCCGTTCGCGGAACGCCGGACGATCGTGCGGGACGTCCTCCCAGATACCGGTCGCGTGGCCGTGACCTACGCCCTCGAAGAACGCGCGCATGGTGTCGAAGCGCGTTTTGGTCTGGATCGCGGCGTTGATGACCTGGGCGAGCGAGCCAGCACCGGCCGGTCCCATCAGGGGTCGCGCCGAGATCAGGTTGGTGAAGTAGAGGCCCGGGATGGCGCGTTCCTTGGCCTTCTGCACGACCGGCGTGGTGCCGATGGCGAGATCCGGGGCGTATTCCTCCACCGCCGCCAGATCCTGCTCCAAGGACGCGCGGAACTGGACGTGGACGCCCTTCGCCTCCAGCCATTCGCGATCCGCCTTGGACCAGGGCGTCTTCGGGCAGGCGCTGCCGACATAGCGGACGTCGGCCCCGCTCTCGACCAGGAGGCGGGCCACCAGCAACTCCGAGCCTTCGTAGCCCGAAAGGGTGATCCGGCCACGGATCGGCAGCTTGGCGAGGGCGGCTTCGATCATCGGCAGGATGCGGGCCTTGGCCGCATCCACCGTCCCTGTCTCGACGTTGCAGGCCTTGGCGACCGCGTCGAGCCAGGCGGCGGTGCCCTCGACGCCGACCGGGGCGGAGCCGATGACGGGCCGGCCCGCTTCGGTGAACTCGCGCACCGAGGCGGTGTAGAAGGGGTGGATGGCGGCCACCGCCGCGCCATCGAGGGCCGCGTAGAGTTCGCGCCACTCGCGCGTCGGCACGACCGGTCCGGCCGCCAGGCCGAGCGGCTCCAGCATCATGCCGATCCCCACCGGGTCGGCCGGAAACATCTCGCCGAGCAGCGTGACCGTTGGTTTTTGCGCCCGACCGCCCCTGGGTGCCTGCACCGGCCCCGCCATGGCTTCCTGCCGCGCGTAGCGCAGCATGGCGCCGGCGAGCACGTCCTTGGCTTCAGCGTGGGTGGGGACCCCGAAGCCCGGAACGTCGATGCCGATGATTCGCACCCCGTTGATCTCCTTGGGCAGGAGACGGAGCGGGACGCCCGACGCGGTCGGGACGCAAAGGTTGGTGACCACCACCGTGTCGTAGAGGGCGGGGTCGGCCAGATCGTAGACGGCGGCGCGGATGTCCTCGAACAGCTTGCCGGTGACGAGCGTTTCCGAGTTGAACGGGACGTAGCCGACCGGCCGCTTGGCGCCGTAGAAGTGCGAGGTAAACGTCAAGCCGTAGACGCAGCAAGCAGAGCCCGAGAGCACCGTCGCCGTACGACGCATCCTCAAGCCTACGCGCAGGGAGCCGAAGGCCGGGCACATGCTCTGGGGCTTGTCGTGCGGACCGACCGGGTAGTCGGCCTGCAGACGATCCAGCGTTTCGCTGCCGCCATTTGCGCGGGCAGCTTCGTCGAGTGTGTCCTTGCCGGCGTGGCAGCCGGGCGCGGTGCTCTGGCGGGTCTGGACGAGGGTCATCGCGGGTCCTTCATCCATCACGCATCGTCGTAGACGACTTCGAGGGTCGGCTTCTGCACGGCAGCGCTACCGCACATGTCCTCCATGGTCGCCGGCTCCAAACGGACGTCGCGGCCCACCGCGTCGGCGGCGAAGAGGTTCAAGAGCCCGTCTTGGGAGAGGGGGGTCGGCCGCTGTGGCGGCGCTTCGGCCACCTGCACCGCCAATTGCTCGAACAGAGGCGCCCACCGCCCGCCGGGCTTGCCGACGATCTCGTAGTTCGCACTCTTGCGGCGGATGTCCTCGTCGGCCGGAATGGCGGCCAGCACCGGGATGCCCACGGCCGCGGCGAAGGCGTGGGCCTCGCCCGTGCCGTCGTCCTTGTTCACGACCAGGCCGGCCACGCCGACATTACCGCCGAGATTGCGGAAATAGTCGACCGCGGAGCACACGTTGTTGGCGACGTAGAGCGACTGCAGGTCGTTCGAGCCGACGACGATGACCTTCTGGCACATGTCGCGGGCGATCGGCAGGCCGAAGCCGCCGCAGACCACGTCGCCCAGGAAGTCGAGCAGCACGTAGTCGAAATCCCAGTCGTGAAAACCCAGCTTCTCCAACAGCTCGAAGCCGTGGATGATGCCGCGCCCACCGCAGCCGCGGCCAACTTCGGGGCCGCCCAGTTCCATGGCGAAGACGCCGTCGCGCTTGAAGCAGACGTCCTCGATGCGGACCTGATCGCCGGCCAGCGTCTTTTTCGACGAGGTCTCGATGATGGTCGGGCAGGAGCGGCCGCCGAACAGCAGCGAGGTCGTGTCGCTCTTCGGATCGCAGCCGATCAGGAGCACGCGCTTGCCTTGCTGCGCCATCATGTAGCTGAGGTTCGAGAGCGTGAAGCTCTTGCCGATCCCGCCCTTGCCGTAGATGGCGATGACCTGGGTCTCTTTGGTCGCCGGTGCCGTCGCGACCGGATCGAGCGCTTGGGCAGCCTCCGCCCGCAGGCGCTGGGCCTGCGCGTCGATCGGCTTGGTGGCGGCGAGTGTCATGCTGTTCCCCCTCATGAACACTGTCTCCAATCCAGCACCATCTTGAGGCAGTCGGGATCGCCGAAGGCCGTGGCATAGGCTTCGGCGGCCGCCCGTGCCGGGCGCCGGTGGGTGATGAGGCCGTCGAGATGGAGCTGGCCCTGCTCGATCAGCGCTTTCACGGCGACGAGGTCGGGCATCTGCCATTCGGCGGCGATGACCAGTTCGGCCTCGCGCATGAACGCGGGCGGGAAGGCAAAGCTCACGGGCTCCGCGTAGAAGCCGGCGAGCACGATGCGGCCACCCGGCGCCAGGCGCTGGATCAGCCCATCGAGCGCCAGGGCGTCGCCGCTGACGTCGACGATGCACCGATAGTCACGACGCGGATCCGCGTCGGGGGCGAGCACATCGTAGCCCAGCGCACCCGTGGTACGATCGGCTTGGTGCTCCCACACCATCGGGGCGGGCTGGCCCAGAGCCATGGCGGTCCGGGCAACCAGGCGGCCGAGCACGCCGTGACCGACGACGAGGTCGATCGGGCGGCCGCCGCCTTTTTGAATGGCATGATGCGCGGTGGCGGCGAGGGCGAGCAACACACCCGCCTCCTCCAGGCCGGCGTCGAGCGGGACGACGCGGGCACCGGGGACGACGACGCGCGCCGCCGCCCCGCCGAACAGCCCGCGCACCTCACCGAAGCAGCGGGCACCGGGCACGAACACGCGCTCGCCGACGCTGCGGCCGGAGGCGGCACCCGCCGTGCGCACGCGGCCGACGGATTCGTAGCCGGGAACCAGGGGATAACCCATGCCGGGGAAGGGCGGCATGCGGCCGGACCAAAGCAGGCGCTCGGTCCCGGTACTGATGCCGCTCCATTCGATGTCCACCACGACGTCGTCGTCGCCGGCCGCGGTCAGCGTGACCTCGGTGAGGGCAAGGCGCAAAGGCGCCTCCAGGACGACGGCGAGGGTGTTCATGCACGGCCTCCCAACCGGCGCGCCGCAGCCTCGAAGCAGGCCAACGCCGCGAATGTCAGATTAACTTTACGCACCACCATGTCAAGACAGACTTACAGTTTCGCGTGTCAACGCCGCGGCCGGGCCGTCAGTAGACGCGTCAGCATCGGGCGCGCCGTGGGCACCCAGCGAAGATCGGTGAAGCCGGCTCGTTCCAGGAGCGATTCGAGCGACTTGGGGCTGCGCGGTCGGCCGGACCCCATCGCCCACAGGTAGAAGCCGAAATAGGCGCCACCCATCGGCTCCGCGCCCTTGGTCTCGGCCATCGGTTCGGCCACGACCAAAGTCCCGTCGTCGGGCAAGGCGCGGTTGACGGCGGCGAGCAGGGTCTGCACGGCGGCGGCGTCGTGGTCGTGCACCACCCGCACCAACGAGATCACGTCGGCGCCCTGGGGCAGTTCGTCATCCAGAAAGCTGCCGCCATGGGCGCGGGCGCGGTGGCCGAGGCCAGCGGCATCGAAGCGGGCCTGCGCGCGCGCCGCCACCGGCGGCAGGTCGAACAGGCGCAGGTCCAGGCCGGGCACGCGGGCGGCGACGGCTTGGAGGAAGGCCCCCTCCCCGCCGCCCACGTCCATCAGGCAGCGGTGCCGGCCGAAGTCGTAGGCATCGAGGATGTCGCCCGAGACCAGCGGCTGCGAGGCCGACATCAACGCGGAGTAGGCCGCCACGCGCGGGTCGTCCAAAGCCGCGGGCGCGCCCGAGCGGGCATAGGCCCAGTAGGCTTGGAGCTGGGGCTCTGCCAGCTCACGGCGGAGGAGGGCGACGGGATCGGCCAGGTCGGCGTAGAGCAGGTGGTGGTGCTCGATCATCGCCACCACGCCCGGATTGGCGCGCAAGGCAGCGCCGAGATCGCCCAGGCCATAGCGGTCGCCCGCGGCCCGGCGGACCAGGCGCAAGGACACGGCCGCATCCAACAGCCGCTCGGCGGCTTCGGTCGAGAGGTTCAGTCGTGCCGCCAAGTCGTCGGCGCGTCGTGGCCCGGCGGCGAGTTCCTCGAACAGGTTCAAGCGCACGCAGGCGAGCAGCACCTGCGAGTAGACGAAGCCCGCAACCAGGTCGAACAGCTCGCGCGAGCGCTTTTCGGCGATCGGCTTGGTCAGCGGAAAGCGCGCGGCCCAGCGCTGAAAGCGGGGGTCTGCCAACAAACGGTCGCGCCAGCCGAACCAACGCTCACTCCAGCCACCGACCGGACTCTCAGCCACTGCCATCGCCTGCTCGATCTCGCGAAGGGAAAGGGGCACGCCTCAAGCGGCGTGACGGGCGAGGCTCTTCGGCAGGAGACGCTTCGCCTCCTGCTTGACCAGGGCCTCGAGGTCGCCCGCGTTGCGGCAGGGCGGGATCGCCTCGACCGCACCCTGGACGAGCCGCTCCAACCGCGTGACGGCCCCGCTCACCCCCAGTTCCAGCGCGGCACTCGGGCGGTGATGGGCCGCGTCCTGGCCTACGGGCTTGCCCATTTCGCCTTCGCTCGCGGCTGCATCGTGCAGGTCGTCGGCGACCTGATAGGCTTCGCCGAGCCGGTCACCCAGGTCGTGCCAAGCCACCGGATCGGCGCCCGCGGCAGCCGCCCCGCAGGCCGTCGCCGCCACGAACAGGGAGCCGGTCTTGGCGCGCTGGTAGGTTTGCAGCACCGCCAAGGGTTCGCTTTCCCAGGCCTGGCCGGCGACGATGCCCGAAGGCCCGCCCACCGCCTGAGCGACCGCCTGCATGAGCTTGGCCACCCGGTCGGGGGCCTGGCCGATGTGCCGAGCCAGGGTTTCGAAGGCGAGGACGATCATGGCGTCGCCCGCGAGCACGGCGACGGGCTCGCCGAAGGCCGCGTGCACCGACGGTCGGCCGCGCCGAGTGGCGGCATCGTCGAAGCAGGGCAGGTCGTCGTGCACCAGCGACGCGCAGTGCAGGAGTTCGATGGCGGCGGCTGCCGCCTCGGTCAGCTCCGGGCGGTCATCGCCGCAGGCATGGGCCACGGCCAAACACAGCCGCGGCCGGATCCGGGCACCGCCCGGAAACACCGCGTGGCGCATGGCCGCAGCGAGCTTGGGCGGGCAGCCTGGACCACTAGCCCGATCGATGGCCGTTTCGAGCGTTTGCTCGATCCGCTTGATCGCAACCATGGCGTGCCTCCCGCTCCAACCGAGACTGTAAGCTAACGTTGTCATCGACGAATGTCACGTCTTATGGACACTTCGCCCCTGCTACAATGCGCTCATAGGAAGGGCTGCGGAGCGAGTTGCGGAGGATGCGCAAAACCCGGGTAGCGGTGATCGGCGCCGGCATCGGCGGGCTCGCCACGGCGATCGACCTCGCGCGCCAGGGCGTCGAGGTGGTGGTTCTGGAGCGGGCAGAGGCGCCCGGCGGCAAGATGCGCGAGATCGCCATCGGCGCGGCGCGGCTCGACGCGGGGCCCACCGTCTTTACCTTGAAGCGGGTGTTCGACGGCCTGTTGGGCGATGCCGGCACCAGCCTCGAGCGGCACGTCCGGCTGCAACCGATGACCACCCTCGCCCGCCACGGCTGGGCGCAAGGCGGCCGGCTCGATCTCTTCGCCGACGTGGAGCGATCGGCCGACGCCATCGGCGACTTTGCCGGTGCGGCCAATGCCAAGGGCTTTCTGGAATTCTGCGCGCGCAGCCGGCGGATTTTCGAAACCTTGGACGAGACCTTCATCCAGACGCAACGGCCGGGCGTGGTCGGGCTCACCCGCCAAGTGCTGCCCAAGGGCCTCGCCGCCCTTTGGGGCATTACGCCCTTCACGCAGATGTGGAAGGCGCTCGGCCAGCATTTCCCGGACGTGCGCCTGCGCCAGCTGTTCGGCCGCTACGCCACCTATTGCGGCTCCTCACCCTTCCAGGCCCCGGCGACCTTGATGCTGGTCGCGCACGTCGAACAGGAGGGCGTGTGGATGGTCGAGGGGGGCATGCACCAACTCGCCCGCGCGCTCGCGAGCGTTGCCGAGGCCAAGGGGGCGGTCATCCGCTACGGCGCCGAGGTCCAGGCGATCCGGAGCGAAGGCGGGCGGACCACGGGCGTCGAGCTTGACACCGGCGAGCGGATCGAGGCCGATGCGGTCGTCGCCAATGCCGATGCGGCCGCCCTTGCGGCTGGCCATTTCGGGGCGGCGGCGAAGGCGGCGGTGCCTTCGATGCCCGCCACGGCGCGCTCCCTCTCGGCGCTGACCTTCTCCCTGGTCGCCAAGACCAAGGGATTTCCCCTGCTCCGCCACAGCGTCTTCTTTTCCGGCGACTACCCGGCCGAGTTCCGCGCCATCTTCCAAGAGCGGCAACTGCCCGGCGTGCCGACGGTCTACATCTGCGCCCACGACCGCGCCGACGTGGACGGTACGGCCCCCGACGGCCCGGAGCGGCTCTTGTGCCTGGTCAACGCGCCGGCCCGCGGCGACACCCACCCCTTCGACGACGAGGAGATCGAGCGATGCGCGGATCGAACCTTCCGGCACTTGGCGAGCCTGGGCCTGGAGGTGGAGCGCAGTCCGGCAGCGACGGTGACGACCACGCCCACGGTGTTCGATCGGCTCTTTCCGGCGACGGGGGGAGCCCTCTACGGCCGGGCGTCGCACGGCTGGATGGCGTCGTTCCAACGGCCGGGGTCGACGACCAAGCTGCCGGGCCTGTTTCTCGCGGGCGGCAGCACGCATCCGGGGCCGGGCGTGCCGATGGCGGCGATCTCGGGGCGCCTCGCCGCGAACGCGGCGATGGCCTACCTCGCTTCGATACGCCCGTCCCGCCCGGCGGCTATCGCTGGTGGTACGTCGACGCGCTGAGCGACGACGGCCGCAGCGGTCTCACCCTCATCGCGCTTTTGGGCAGCGTGTTCTCACCCTATTATGCGTGGTCGGGCCGGCACGACCCCTTGAACCACTGCGCGCTCAACGTCGCCCTCTACGGAGCCGGCGGCAAACGCTGGGCCATGACCGAGCGGCGGCGCACGGCGGTCGAGCGGACGGCGGATCGGCTTCGGCTCGGCCCCAGCTCCCTCGCCTGGGACGGCCGCACCCTCACCATCGACATCGACGAGGTCGGCGCCCCCATTCCCTGGCGCATCCGCGGCCAGGTGCGGCTGCACACCCATGTCCTCACCGGCCACGTCGAAACGCTGCACGAAGCGGGCGGCCACCAATGGTCGCCGATGGCGCCGGCAGCACGGGTCGAGGTGGAACTGGAAAAGCCGGCGCGCACGTGGCGCGGCGTTGGCTATCTCGACGGCAATTGGGGCAACCGCCCGCTGGAGGACGATTTCGTCCGCTGGGACTGGTCGCGCGCGGCCCTGGCGAACGACGGTGCGGCGATCCTCTACGACGTGACGCCGCGGCAGGGCCAAGGCCCGTCGCTCGGCCTCAGGATCGCGGCCGATGGTGGGGTCGAACGGTTCGAGCCGCCCATGCGGCATCGCCTGCGGACGACGGGCTGGCGGGTGATCCGCGAGACCCAGAGCGAGACCGCGCCGCGCGTGGTCGAAACGCTGGAGGACACGCCCTTCTACGCCCGCTCACTGGTCGCCGGCACCCTCGCGGGCGAACAGGTGACCTCGGTCCACGAAAGCCTGTCGCTCGACCGCTTCGCCTCGAACTGGGTGCGCGTGCTCCTGCCCTTCCGCATGCCGCGCACGCTGCGTTGAATGGGGCGCTGA
>RECO01000087.1 GCA_007694015.1 Geminicoccaceae bacterium | reverse complement strand
GGCGATCTGCACGAGGTCGCCGCCCGTCACCTGCAATTGCGGATGGGTGAGGACTTGGAACAGGTCGGCCGCGGGCTGACCCGTCCGCACCGCCTCGATCAAGGGGGCGACCTCGACCCGGATCATCGTGTCATAGGTCTGGAGGTCGGTTGCCTCCGGATTCCAGCCATAGCCGCCGACGATGGTGAGCTGATCCGCAGCGCGGTCGTACCAGGCCTGCTGCGAGGTGGTGCGCAAGGGGTAGCGGATGGCGTCGGGCAGGGTGTCGATGTCGAGCACCGCCACCTCGCCCGTGGTCGGGTGGAAGGTCCAGATGCCGGTGTTGTAGCTCGGCAGGGGGAAGTTGGAGCGACCGGCACCCGGCGGGTTGAAGCCGTGCAGCCCGCTTTGCTCGACGTCGTCGATCATCGCCGCCGAAGCCCCCCGGCCGCTCAAGAGCAGCCAAGTCCCGTCGGCGGCGACGGCCGACACGAAGGAATGCAGTGCTGGCGGCGCATCCTTGGGCGAGGTGACCTGGCGGAATTCCAGGGTAAACGGCAAGGCGGCATCCGTGACCGGCCCGAATTGGCCGACCGGCTGTTGCGGCGCGGCGACGGCAAGGCTTGCCGCGACGGCGAAGCCCAGGGCAACGAACAGGCTCCTCATGGCGTGTCTCCCCCGCTCGGCACGATCGCCTGTTGCTCGCGCAGGATGTAGTGGAAGATCGTCTGCACTTTCGAAGGCGAGAGATCGCGCGTCACCGGCATGTAGCGCGGGTCGGTGATTGGCAAGGACAGGTAGAACGGGATCGCCCCGCTCTGGATCTGCGGAAAGCCGGCGATTTGGTAGGGCTGTCCGCCCGTGAAAAAGCCGAAGCCCGGATTGTTGGCGTAGAAGGTGAAGGCGGCCTTGTCGGCCAGGTCGAACTTGTCGCTCATGGCGTCGTAGAGCTTGGCGTAGGGCGCCATCAGGGCGTGGATGTCTGCCCATTCGGGTGCCGCGTTCACGGCGTAGCGCTGCCACAGGAGCACGCTGATCTGGCTTTCCTGCTCGGCGGTGGCAGCCGGGTCGCGCGCGCCCATCCAGGCGTAGACGAAGTAGACTTGGCCATCGAGCTCCACCGTCCGGCTGCCGGGATCGCGGTTGGCGCTCAAGCGGATGGTGGCAAAACCCTGCTCGTCGGTGTCGCTCGCCATCGCATCGAGCGCGCCCTCCGCGTTCCAGGTGTCGCCCGGATTGTCCGGCGGCACGGTGGCGCCGGGGGTGTTGCCGTGCACCGGCACCACGAGGAGGTTCGGCCGCACACCGGCAAGCGGCTTACCGAAGCGGGTGACGTGCACGCTGGCGGCAGCGGCGGCGCCGGGCTCGCTGGCGAGGCGGATGGCGCGGTTCTGGGTGCGGCAGGCGAGGCCGTCCGCCGGCTCGGCGAAGAGGCGCTTCGGGCCGATCTCCTCGGTGTCGGTCCAAAGCTCCAAGGGGGCTTCGGCAAGGAGGCCCACCTGCTGCTCGGTGAGGTCCAACTCGCTGATGCCACCCTGGGTCTGGTAGGTGACCTGATCCACCCGGATGCGGCCGAGCGTCACCGGCCCGTTCGGCGTGGCCGCCACGGCGGTGATGGTGCCCAGATGGTCGGCCGGCGGCCCGGCAAAGCCCGCCCGGCTGACCGAGCCGCTCCAGTCGACCTGGAGCCGGTTGGTGCGGGCATCGACGCGGAAGGGGGCGCGGTAGAAGCGAGGGACGTACCAAGGGGCTCCCTTCGGCAGGGGCCGTGGCTCCAGCCAGCGCGCGCCCGGTGTCTCCGTCGGGTCGCCCGGCAGGAGCGGGCCGAGGGTGCCGGTCATGCGGCCGTAGCAGAAGTCGATGCTGCCCTCGACGTTGCGGTAGCCGTCGAGAACGAAGCGGAAGGCGAGGAGGTAATGGTCGACGCCAGCCACGGTCTCGACCAGGCAGCGCCGCTTCAGCTGGCCCATCACGCCGGTATCGTCGAAGGTCCAGTCCGCGCTAGCGATGCGCAGCACCGACTGGAACACGCCCAGCGCGTTGCTGTCGCCGCCATAGCTGCCCTGGTCGTATTGCATCTCCCAGCCGCGGGTCGGCTGCACCGCCTCGAACCAGGCACCGTTGAGGGGAGCCGGGTCCATCCGCCCGACGAGATGGGGCCCGTCCGCCGTGCCGATGCGAACCTCGAGCCCAAAGATGGTGCTGACACTCTGCTGGTAGACGTCGAGGTCGACGATGCGCGCCGGGCACGGCCGCTCGGTACTGGCCAAGGGCACGCCGACCACCGCGGAATCGCGCACCGCATTACCGTCGGCGTCGATGGCCGCCATGATCCGGCAGCCGCGCCGCCAATCGGAGGTGTCGGCGGCCTCCGCAGCGCCTTGGCCGATCAATTTGAAGTGGTGCCGCCCGCGCGGCATCTGCCACGGTGCCGGGCGCTTGGTTTCCGGCAGGTAGTGCTTCGGGTCGTTGTTCTTGGTCGAAGGATCGGTATAGAAACAGCCAAAGACGTGCAGCCTGGGCAGGTCGAGGTAGCTCATCGATGGCCTCCCTGGGCACGACTGCGGTGCCTCTTTCGTCTCCCTTCACTAGGTTCCGCTCACGACGGCGACGCAATCTACGCTTTCGTTGGGGGGTGATGTTTGCATCCGCCCGGCAAGCTCGCGCAGGTGCGCCAAGGCTACCGAATCGGCGCGGTTCGCGGCCAGGACTTCGCGAAAACGCGCGGCCGCCGCCGGCAGCTCACCGCGGCTGCAGGCATCGAGCGCTGCCACCAGCAGGGGTTCGCTTGCCCGCTTCAGGCGGACTTGCTCCGCCGGGTCGGCATCGAAGGCCTCGAACAGCACAAGGTCCAGGTCGGCGCGAGCGCGAACGCGGGCGATGCTGCGCAGACAATAGGCGCCAGGCGTGCGCAGCTTGGCCCGCGTGGCTTCGCTCACCAGCACACGCGTGCCGTAGACCTTGTTCAGCTTTTCGATCCGGCTGGCGAGGTTCACCGCGGCGGCGATCACCGTGCCGTCCATGCGCGTCTCGCCGCCGATGGTTCCGAGCATGAGCAGGCCGGAGTGCAGGCCGAGCCCCACCTCGATCCGATGACCGTCGACGACGATGCCACTTGGCGCGGTCGCGTCGAGTGCCCGCAGGATGTCGTTGGCGGCGCGGAGCGCGTCGTCGGCATCGGTGAACAGCGCCATCAGACCGTCGCCCGTGTATTTGTCGACGAAGCCGCGATGCCGCCCGACCGCTGGCTCGACCAGGCGCAGGAAGGTGTTGATGAAGCGGAAGGTCGCTTCGGGCGACAGCCGCTCCGAGAGACCGGTGAAGTTGCGGATGTCGAGGAACAGCACCGTCATGTCGGCCGCAACCTGATCGCCCAAGGCGACGTCGACGATGCTCGCGCGGCCCAAATGCGCCAGGAACTCGCGCGGCACGAAGCGCTCGTAGGCGCGGTTCAGGTGCATCAGGTCGTCGTAGAAATGGGCGTTGTCGATCAACACCGCCATCTGCCCCGAGAGGAGCTGCAAGAGCTCCAGCCGCGCCGCGTCGAACACCGCCGGGGTGTGCGGGTTTTCGAGATAAAGGAAGGCCGAAAGCTCGCCCTGGTGGCCCAGCGGCATGCACAGGAGCGACTTCAGGCCGTGGCGGGCGACGTAGGCGTTGCGCTCGTAGCCGCCCGCCGCCTGGGCGTCGTCGAGCACCACGGTCCGGCGGGTGCGCAACACGAGCCGCAGGATTTCGGCGCAGAGGGGGGTCGCCGCCGCCTGGTCGTCCAAGTCGTCGATGGCGAGGTTGCGGAGGATGGTGACGGCCTCTCCACCCGCCTCGGCCAACGCCGCCGCCACGTCGCGGCCCTGCCGCTGCAACACGATCAGGCCGCGCGCGGCACCGGCGTTCTGCATCAAGACGCGCATCATGCGGCCGAGGACCTCGTCGAGTGCGCCGGCCCCAGCGATTGCCTCGCCGGCCTTGACCAGCGTGGTCACGTCGACCGACGTGGCGAGCGTCGAGGCCCGATCGGGCGTCGCCTCGCTCAGCCAATCGGGGAAGCGCTCGGCGAGCTGGCGCAGCTTCGCCTTCGCCCCCCACAGCCGGTAGCAATGCGCCGCCCGCTCCAAATAGACCCGAGCGACGGTGGCATTGCCGCGATCGAGCCAGAATTGCCCATGCCGCTCGTGGATCAGGGCTTCTTCATGCGGAACGCCATGCTCGCGGGCGAGGCTGCCGGCCTGCTCGAAGTGGTCCATGGCCTGGAGCGGCGCGCCCGCCCGCCAATGGCGCTCGGCTTCCACCCAATGCCAGCGGTGCAGCAGGTTGGCCGGCGCGTGCTCCGCCCAGTGGCGGATGCGCGCCTGGTTGGCGGCGACGCGAGCCAGCGCCTCTTCGTCCAACTCGCCCGCGAGCAGCACCAGCGTTTCGTAAACGTGGAATGCAGGCACCTGGTGGACGCCGACCGCACCGTCGAGAAAGCTGCGCGCTTCGACGGCAGCTGCCGTGGCCCCGGCCACGTCGCCGAAGGCGTAGCCCAGCACCGTCTTGTGGTGGTGGAAGTGAAACAGCGCCGTGCGGTCGTTGATGCGCCGGTGCTCGGCCGGCATGGTCGTCTCGTCGTACCATTCGCCGCGGAGTTCCGTCGCGACGTCGGCCAGACCGCGCCAGTTCGCCACCACCTGCTGGTAGATCGAGAACAGCGAAAGCGCCGCGTCCTCCTTGGCGGCCACGATCGCCGGGCGTTGGCCCGCCATGCGCGCCGCCAACCGGTCCAGATCGAAGCCCACCGCCAACAGCGCCTGGTTGTGGATCATCAGCGCGTGGGTGGCGTATTCGATGTCACCGCTCTCGAGCCCCGCCTCGTAGGCGCGCAGCAAGGGCTCCAAGGTGGCCTGCAGCGGCTCCTTCCAGTGGGTGACGCCGATGGTGCCGATGAACAGGGTGCGCGCCCGGAGTGCGGCCGATTCGGACCGCTCCAACAGCGCCTGCGCCAGTTGGCCGAAGGCGTAGCCGGTGTCGATGTCGTCGGCGAAGGCACAGAGGTGCAGGCCGTAGACCGCATAGCCGAAGGCGCTCTCGGGTGCATTGCCGTGGCGCGCCGACAGCTCGACCAGCTTGGCGATGATCAAGGGCATCAGCTGCGGGGCCGCGAAATAGGCGGCGGAAAAGATCAGGTTGGTGATGCGCATGGCGGCCAGCGGTGCTGGCGCCGACATCGCCGGCAGCGTGGCGAGCGCCGCCGGGGCGCGCCCGTCGATCGCCGCGGCGGTCCGGGCGAAGGCGTGACCATAGTCCTCGGGCAGCGGTTGCGCCGGCATCGCCTCGCCCAGTTCGGCGAGCAGCGGCAAGGCCAGGCCGATGGCCTCCTGGCGCCGGTCCTGGGCGATCAGCGCCCGCAGCTCGATCTCCCGCATCCGCACCCGGTCGACGAGCGTGGTGGCCCGTGCTTGGACCACGGCGGCCAGCCGGTCCATCTGGGCGAAATCCCGAACCAGATAGGCAGCCTCGGCAGCATGGAGGTGCAGCTCCAAGGCCAGCGCGTAGGCATCGGCCCAGGCCGCCTCGGGCAGCAGCTCCAGACCGACGCGGAGCTGGGTGTCGGCGGTCGCAAAGGCGGCCGCCGCCTTCGCCCGCTTGCCGGCCTCCAAATTCGCCGCGGCCAATTCGAGCCGTGCGGCCGCGTCCTCGAGGTCGCCGCGCGCGACGTTCAGGTGCGCGACGAGGTCGAACCAGTCCCGGTTCGGCGAGTTGGGGCCGATACGCGCTTGGAGCCAACCGCCGATGCGGCGGTGCAGCGCCTTGCGCTCGGCCTCGTCGAGCAGGGCATAGGCCGCCTGCTGGACACGGTCGTGGAGAAAGCGGTAGCGCAGGTGGATGGCAAGAGGCTCCGCCACGTCATCCCACACCGCGCGATAGCCCCCGGTGACCGGCAAAAGGAAGCCTCGGCGCAGCAACGGCCAAAGGGCGCGGCTGAGCATCCCGGCGCTGCGCCCGCCGTCATCATGGAGATGCTGCAGCCGGTCGAACGCCACCTCGGCGCCGAGGCAGGCGGCAAGCTTCAGAACCTCGAGGCTGCGGCGCGGCAGGCGGCGCAGGCGGGCCGTGACGAGGTCGACCACGTTGTCGGTGTGCGGCCGTGCGGCGAGAGCCGCCAGATCCCAGCGCCAGACGCCCACGTCGGCATCGAACGCCAAGTCGCCATCGTCGACCGCGGCGCGCAGGAATTGCTGCAGGAAAAACGGGTTGCCGCCGGTCTTCGCAACGCAAAGCCCGGCCAAGCCATCGGTGCTTTCTGCCGTATGCCGCAGCGTTTCGTCGATCAGGCGGTGGACCTCCGCCGCCGCCAATTCGCGCAGATGCAGCCGCGCCAAGGGCGTTCCGCGCGCCGCCTCGATCCGCTCGATGGTGAGGGCCAGCGGATGGGCCGGCCCCACCTCGTTGTCGCGATAGGCGCCCACGACGAGCAGATGGCGGAGGCCATCGCTGCGCGCGAGACGACGCAGCAGGACCAGGGACGGGCCATCCGCCCATTGCAGGTCGTCCAGGAACAGGACCACCGGCGTCTCGCGGGTCGCCAACGCGGCGAGGAAACGCTCGAAGGCGTGGCCGAAGCGCTCTTCCGCGGCCTCGCCGGCGAGCGGTCCCGGGGGCGGCTGGGTGCCGAGCAGGAGTTCGGCCTCCGGCACGAGCTCGACCAGGACGCCGCCGCTGCCGCCGACGGCCGCCTGCACCGCTCCGGCAAGGCGCTCGATCTGCTCTTTGGGTGCGGCGAGACGGCGGGCGAGGAGCTGCTGCAGCGCCTGAACGAAGGCCGCATAGGGCCGATCGACCCGATGCGCCTCGAACTTGCCGGCGACGAAATCGCCGCCGGCCAAAGCTGCCGGTCGTTGCAGTTCGCCGACTAGCGACGACTTGCCGATCCCGGAATAGCCGCCGACCAGGACCACATCGAAGCCGCCCTTGGCGGCCCCGGCGAAGGCCTGAAGCAGGGTTGTGACGTCCTCGCTGCGGCCGTAGAGCCGCTTCGGCGGTGCCAGGCGATCGGAGCGGTCGGCCGTGCCGAGGGGAAAGTCGGGGGCCGTGTCGCCACCCGCCATGGCCTCGGCACAGCGCTGAAGATCGACGTCGAGGCCGTGGGCGCTCTGGTAGCGGTCGCCTGCGTCCTTCTCCAACAGCCGCGCAACGATGTCGGCCAGGAGTTGCGGCACCGCCGGGGCGAGGTCGGTGAGGGCGGGCGGCCGGGCGGCGATGTGGGCGTGGATCAGCCCCACGTCGTCCTGGGGGCAGGCCGGGTCGTCGAACGGCGCGCGCCCGGCGAAGAGATGGAACAGGGTCGCACCGAGACCGTAAAGGTCGGTGCGGTGGTCGATCGGCCGGTTGATCCGCCCGGTCTGTTCGGGGGCGAGGTGGTGCAGGCTGACGTCGTCGAGTTCTTCGGCCAGCGGTGTCACGTTCTCCTGGTCGAGCTCGGTGGCGATGCCGAAATCGATCACCCAGAGCCGCTGGCCCCTGACGTCGACGAGGACGTTGTCGGGGTTGACGTTCTTGTGAATGACGCGGGCGCGATGCAACGCCGCCACGGTGCGGGCCAAGGCGGCGGCGAGCTTGGCCGCCAGCAACGGGTCGCCCAAGGCGGGTCCCAGCCGGTCGATCGCCGTGCGCAACGCGACCGCACCGACGTCATCCAATTCCATCGCCAGCGCGTGCTCCTGGCGAACCAGCTCGCCGGCGGCCAGCACCCCGGCCACCGTGGTGCCGAGCTTGCGCGTCAGCTCGTGTTCGTAGCGAAAGCGCGCCTGGAGTTCCGGCGGGGGCAGGGCGTCCTTCAGCACCTTCAAGACGAGCGGCCGATCCAGGCCTTGACGTCTCACCCGAAGGATCCGGGTCCGACGACCCTCGTGGATCCGTTCGATCAACCGATAGTCGGCCATTCCCCATCCCCCTGACAACCGCGAGGGTAGAGCCTCGTCTCCGCAGTGTCACGGACCATACGGCATCCTGGAAGCGGGCTGCCCGCGCACTTCGCGCGGTGAATGGCTGGCTCCAAGCTGGCGCACGTCGCCCGGTTGCGGGCGGCATCGGGGACCGTTACGCCACGCCGAAAGCGATCTCGGCGCGGTCGGCGCCCCGAACCATGCCGCCGCATCGCGATCGGCCGGTCCACCTTGGGACCGACCTGCGGCCGCCATGTTCGGGTCGAGACCGCTCGCGCCGGCGCGTCCGGCAACAAGGCCGGAGCACCCGCAGCGCAGCCGCCGCCACCCGCCCCAACCCGCCCGACCGCCTACGGGAGGAGGACGCCATCGGTGGCCGCCGACGGGCGCGGGCGACGGCTGGTCGAGCCTTTCGGAAACCGCGCTAGGGCGGGCCGAAGCCGGCTGGCGGCCGGCGATGGGCCGTGGCCTGCTCGTAGGCATAGCCGAGGCGGAGCAGGGTTGGCTCGGCGAAGAGACGGCCGAGCAGCTGCAAGCCGCCGGGCAGCCCGGCGACGGTGAAGCCCATCGGCACGGTGATCGCCGGCTGGCCGGTGTGCGGGGCGAGGAGCGGGCTGTTGTTGCCATGCGGGCTCGCCAGGTCGCCGATCCGCCTGGGCGGGTTCGACCAGCTCGGATAGACGATGGCGTCGACCCTGGCCGCGTCCATGGCCGCATCGACCGCGGCCCGGAGCCGGCGGCGCCGCGGGTCGGTGTAGAGGTCGGTGCAGGGCGGCTCGTGGTCCTCGGGCCGTGGTGGCTGGGCGAGCGATGCCTCGATCCGTTCCTTGACGTAGCTGGCATAGAGGCCCGACTCGTAGATGGCGCGGAGCGTGGGGTAGGGCGGGTGCCTTGCTGCCAGGTAGCGGTCCAGGTCGTGCTGCAGCGTGTTGCACCAGAGGTTTTCGGTCAGGTCGGCGAAATCGGGGACGACGAAGGGATCGACCAGCACGGCACCGGCGGCGGCGAGGTCGCGCAGGGCCGCTTCGAACAGGGCACTCACCTCGCTGTCGGCGGTGGGCGTGTCGCTGATCTGGCGCGCGACGCCGAGCCGCGTGCCGCGGAGCCCGCCCGCGTCCAAGCACTCGACATAGCCACCCTGCGGAATGTGGCCGATCGACGTTCGGGTCAGGGGATCGGCCGCATCGTCGCCGGCGATGACGTCGAGCATGCGGGCCGCATCCGCGACGCTCCGGGTCATCGGGCCGCCGGTGTCGCGGCCGGCATAGAGCGGGACGATGCCGGCGCGGCTGACGAGGCCGAGCGTCGGGCGGAGGCCCACCAGGGCCAGGTGCGCGGCGGGTCCGCGGATCGAGTTGCCGGTGTCGGTGCCGAGGCCGACGAGGCCGAAATTGGCCGCCACGGCCGAGGCCGTACCGCCGCTGGAGCCGGCCGGCACGCGATCGAGCGCGTAGGCGTTGCGCGTCGTCCCGGCGAGGCTCGAATGGGTCTCGAAGGGGTCGAAGGCGAGTTCCGCCATGTTCGACTTGGCGAGGACGATGGCCCCGGCCCGGCGCAGGGCCCGCACCACGGACGCATCGTGCCGCGGGCGGTGGTCGCCAAGCGCCTTCGAGCCCGCCGCCGTCTGCAGGCCGGCCGTGTCGTAGTTGTCCTTGACGATCACCGGCACGCCGTGCAGCGGGCCGAGGCGAGCCCCCGACGTGCGGGCGGCGTCCAACTCGGCGGCGCGCGCCAGCGCCGTCGGGGCGATCACGGTGATCGCGTTCAAGCCGGTCGGTCGATCGTAGCGGGCAATGCGCGCCAGGTAGGCTTCGACCAGCGCGACGGCCGAAAGCACGCCGGCCGCGAAGGCGGCGTGCACGCTGGCGATGGTCGCCTCGTCGAGGGTGAAGGCGTGGTCCTGGTTGGTCATCGTGGCGCGGAACTCCTCAGCGTACCCCCGGTTGCAGCCGGCCACCCGCTGCCAGCATCAACTCGATGGCCGCCGCCGGCACCGGCCGGCTGTAGAGATAGCCCTGCGCCTCGTGCACGCCGATGCGGCCGAGGAAGTCCGCTTGATCCGGTCGCTCGACCCCTTCGGCGACGACGTCGAGCCGCAGGCTCTTCGCCATCGACGTGATCGCCATCACCAACAGATCGTCGCGCTCGTCGCCACCGAGCCGGGCGGCAAACGACTTGTCGATCTTGATCTCGTCGATGGGGAAGTCGCGCAAATAGGCGAGCGAGGAATAGCCCGTGCCGAAGTCGTCGATGGAGACGGCGACGCCCAGCCGCTTCAGCTCCTCGATCGCCGTCGTCGCGCGCAAGGGGTCCTGCATCAGCATGGTCTCGGTGATCTCGACCACCAAGGCCGGGGGCGGCACGCCCGTGCGCTCGAACACGGTGTGGATGAAGCCGACCAGTTCCGGCTGCAGCACGTGGCGGGCGGAAACGTTGACCGCCACGGTCAAGGGGCGCGGATGCAGGCGTTGCCAGCGCTGCCACGAGGCCAGCGCCGTGGTGGTCACCCACTCGGTGATCGGCTCCAGGAGGCCGGCATTTTCGGCGATGGGGATGAACTGGTCCGGCGGCACCGGGGTGCCGTCCGGCCGCTTGAAGCGCAGCAGCGCCTCGAAGCCGGTGATCCGGCCGCAGGGCAGGGACACCCGCGGCTGGTAGTGCAGCTCGAAGCGCTGGTCGGCCAGCGCGTCGCGCAACTCCTGGCGCAGCTGCAATTCGTGGCGGGCCGCCCGGTCCAGCTCCGGCGAGAACAGGCGAAAGGCGCCGCCGCGATGTTTGGCTTGGTACATGGCAAGGTCGGCGCGGCCCAACAGCGCATCCGCGTCGCCCGGCTGGTCGCCGAGACAGCTGATGCCGATACTCGGCTCGACCCGGATCACCTGCTCCAAGGCCCTGACCGGCCGTTCGAACGCGCGCAGGATCTTGTCGGCCAGGATGGCCGCGTGGTGCCGGTCCTTGAGCCCTGCCATGATCACCACGAACTCGTCGCCGCCGAGCCGGGCGACCAGGTCGTCGCGGCGGCAGGTGGCGATCAAGCGCTCGGCGACCTCTCGCAACAGGGCGTCGCCGGTCGGGTGGCCGAAGCGGTCGTTGACCTCCTTGAAGTGGTCGAGGTCGATCAACAGCACCGCCAAGTCCTGGCCGTCGCGGTCGGCGCGGGCGGCGGCTTGGCGGAGATGCTGGGTGACGAACTGACGGTTGGGCAGATCGGTGACGGCGTCGCGGCTGGCGAGTTCGCGCAGCTCCTTGTGCAGGCGCATCAGCTCCGTCACGTCGGTCATGACGACCAGCGCCTCGCCCTTGCCGTGCCCGTCGGGCAATTGGTAATGGCTGGCTTGGGCGATCCGCTCGCCGCCTTCCGGGTGCGGCAGGCGGACCAGTTCGGCGCCGTTCCGCCCATTGGCGCCAGGTGGGGCGAGGAGGTTCGGCTCGGCCCAACCGGGCGCGACGGGTGTCGCCTCGGCGCCCGGCGGTGCTGGCAGGAAGCGGGCGGCATCGTTGCCGACGAGGTGGGATGCGGGGCGACCGAGCAAGCGGCCGGCGGCCCGATTGGCGAAGGCGATGTGGCGGCGGCCATCGAGGGTCAACACGGCATCGTCGATGGCATCCAGGATGGTCTCGGCGCGGCGCCGTTCGACCAGCAACTGACGACGGCGACGTTGCCAGTCGTGGACGACGCGCTGGCCGACGAGCAGGCCGCCGGCCAAGAGCGGGGCCGTAGGCGCCAGCCAGAGCCCCTGGACCAGGAACACGCCGAAGCTGAGCAAGGTTGGCCCCGCCACCACCAACAGCAGCAACCGCCGCGTGCGGAGGCGCCCGAGCCAGGCGAGGCCGATCGCGAGGGTGATCGCCGCCACGGCGGCGCCCGTCACGAGCGGCGAGGCGCGTTGCCACAGCACGTCGGCGGCGGTGAAGGCCACCAGCCGCGCCTGCAGCTCCACCGCCGCCATCGGCTGCAACCGCCAGCCATCGTGGACCAGCCAATGGATGGCCGTCCCCTCGGCCGTGACGCCCACCACGACCGCCCGGCCCTGCCACAGCGCCGGGTCGACGCGCCCGGCGAGGACGTCGGCGGCCGCGACCACCGCCGGACGAATGCGGGCGAACGGCACGAGCCCCACCTGGTCCTCATGCCAGCCATCGCCGTCGACCCGGCGTGGCGGCGGGGGCGTTCCCTCCTGGGCCAAGGTCGCCACGTTGCGGGCGAAGGCGGGCCACGAGACCGGCGCTTTCCCCGCCCACCAGGCCGCACTGCGCACCACGCCGTCCGCCTCGGGCTTCCAATGGGCGTGGCCGACCGCTGCCGCCGCGTCGGCGAAGGCCGGCAAGGGGGCCAATTCGATGACGCCCCAAGGGGCGCGGGCGAGGTTCACCGGCAGCACGACGCCACCATGGCCGGCGATGGCTTCGATCAGTGCGGCGTCACCCTCGATCGTGCGGCCGCTGTCGCTGAGGCCCACGTCGTAGCCGACGACGGCGGCGCCATCGAGCGCTCGGATCAGTTCGGCCTGGCGTTGGCGCGGCCAGGGCCAACGGCCGACTTCGGCCAAGCTGGCCTCGTCGATGGCAACAAGGAGGGGAGGCGCCAATGGCGGCAGGGGGGCGATGGCGAGCGCTTGGTTCAACAAGCGCCGATCGACGTCGGCCAACCAGCCGCTGCCCGCGGCCCAACCGCCGAGCAAGGGCAACCCCAAGGCGAGCACCCAGGCGCCAAGGGCACGTCTCCCGCGCCCTGGCCACGACCGCCCTCCGGCCGAGGCAATGCCGGGTTCGGCATCGCTCAACGAGCCGCCGTCCGGGGTGCAGCCGCGACAGCGTGGGCGAAAGCAATCCAATTCGCGACCATGACGAAACCCGCAAGAATCAACCGCAGGTCTTATACGCGTGTCCGAAGACGAAAAGCAAACAAGAAGGATCGTCTACAAATATCAACCTCGATCGGGCGGTGCCACCGCGACGGTCGGGGCGGCCGCTGGCGAGCGGAGCGGCACTCGCCGCTTGGATTGGCAGGGGGGCGGGGCCCCCTCTGCCATGGCGTCGGTTGGGGCGTCGGTTGGGCCGGTCAGCGAAAGCGATCCCAGGCGGCTTTGACGCCGTCGGCGATGTCCTTCCAGGCGGCTTCGCTCTTGGCTTGCCACTCGCGCCAGTTGTCTTCCCCGGCGCGCACCATTTCGTGATAACGCTGTCGCGCCTCGTCGTGTTGCGCGTAGAGGTTGTCGAGCTGCCTGAAGTATTGCGCTTTGGTCTCGGCGTTGGCCTTTTCGGCTTGGGCGCGAAGTTTGTCGATTTCGGCTTCCCAGATCTTCAACTGGGCCTCGAGCTTCTCTTGATAGGCTTGACGTTCGCTCATTGGCGTAATCCTCCCGGATAGGATGGCGAGACCTTAAGGCTTGCTGCGCTGCGAAGCGACCCTGCAACCTTGGGGTGTTTGCTGCGGCGCTCTTGCCGGTTTCCGCGGCGCCGCCGATACCCGAGTTCTCAGAGCGATGGGACCTTGGGCGGACGAGCCGATGAGCGATGCGGTGGTGGATGCGACGGGGCTGAGCTGTCCCTTGCCGGTGCTGAAGGCGAGAAAGCGGCTCTTGACCATGCAGCCGGGCGAGCGCTTGACGCTGATCGCGACGGACCCGGCCGCCAAGCGCGACGTGCCCGCCTTCTGCGAGGCGGCGGGTCACGAAGTGGTGGAGCTGGTCGAGGCGCCAGATGGCCCTTTGGTTTTCACCCTGGCCCGCGGCCTCGACCCAAGCCCTTGAGCCAGGGGCCACGATCGCACCGAACGCGCTGTCGTCGCGGGCGTTGCCCAAGCCCTGCCGCGCCTCCGCCGAGTGCGACGGCGGCAGCCGTCGCTTGGGGGGTGTGGGGGGACCATCAAGTCCCCCCTCGCCTTTCCTTCCCGCGTGCGTGCTTGCGTCCGTCGTTGTTTGTTTGTTTGTTTTTTTGTTTCTTTGCTTCCGGGTT
>RECO01000010.1 GCA_007694015.1 Geminicoccaceae bacterium | reverse complement strand
CTAGCGACATGGCGAAGCGCAAGGTCATCGGCATTCTCGGCGGCATGGGGCCGGCGGCGACGGTGCTGCTCCAGCAGAAGCTGATCCAGGCCATCGCGGCGGAGGACGACGCCGACCACGTCCCGCTTCTGGTCGACGTCAACACGCAGGTTCCCTCGCGCGTCGCGGCCTTGGTCGAGGGCACCGGGCCGAGCCCGGAGCCCGTGCTCGTCGCCATGGCCAAGCGCCTGGAGCAGATGGGGGTGGCGGCACTCGCCATGCCCTGCAACACCGCCCACATCTATGCCGACGCCATCCGCGCCGCCGTCGACGTGCCGCTGCTCGACATGGTGGAACAAGGTGCGCTCACCGCCGTCGCCCACCTGCCGCCCTCGGCCCTCACCTCGGGTGGGCGGATCGGCCTTCTCGGCTCGACCGCCCTCGAGAAGCTTGGGCTCTACGCAACGCCGCTGCGACGCTTCGGCCGGGCAGCCCTGGTCTACCCCGCCCGCCAAGCCCTGCTGATGGAGGCGCTGAAGGCGTTCAAGCGGCGCGCGGACGATCCAACGGCCCGCGCCATCCTAGAGGGCGTGGCCCAGGACCTGGTGGCCGACGGCTGTGACGTGCTGCTCGTCGCCTGCACCGAGTTCTCGCTGGCGGTGGACGTCCTGCCCGCGACCGTGCCGGTGGTGGATGCCCTCGACGCGCTGGTCACAACGATCCTGGAGGCCGCCGATGCGTGATGCCCTCGCTCTCCGTCCGTCCGATTGCCAGCTGATGGTGGTCGACGTGCAGAAGAAGCTTGCACCGGCCATGCCGGCCGACCGGCGCGAGCGCGTTTTTCGCGCCATCGAACTGCTCGGGGTTGCGGCTCGGCTGATGGGCGTGCCGGTAACCGTGACCGAGCACGTGCCCGACCGGATCGGCGCCACCGACCCGGCGATCCTGGCCCATCTGAACCAGCCTACGATCTTCGGCAAAACCCATTTCGGGGCGGCCAACGAGCCGGAGATCGCCGCGCACGGCCTGGCGTTGGCCAAGGCGGAGGGCCGAGCACGGGTGCTCGTCTGCGGCATGGAGGCCCATGTTTGCGTGCTGCAGACCGCATTGGGCTTGAAGGCGCTGGGTTTGGAGGTCGCGTTCGTCGCTGACGCCGCCTGTTCGCGGCACGCACTGGACGAGGCCACGGCGCGAGAACGCTGCCGCCACCATGGCATCGAGGTGGTCACCGCCGAAATGGTCGCCTTCGAATGGCTGCACCGGGCCGACCACCCGGCCCGGCGCGAGGTGATCGCCGCGGTCAAGGCCACCAGCTCGTAAGGCCAGGACGGTAACGGAAAGTTCAGATCTACGCGCTAGGCTCGGCGGGTGTCCAACCCGCGCCGGTCTGGAGCTTTGCCTTGCCCGACCAACATCTTTCGCAGGACATCGACTATCTGAAGGAGGCGGCCGACAACGGCAATGCCGAGGCGATGTTCCTCTTGGGCGTTTGTCACGCCGAGGGCAAGAAGGTCGACCAGAACTACCGCGAGGCGGCCAAGTGGTTCCACGGCGCCTCGAAAAAGGGCCATGTGCGCGCCACGGTGAGCCTGGGCTTTCTCTATTCGAAGGGCCGTGGCGTGCGGCTCGACCAGAAGCTTGCCTACAAGCTTTGGAAGGAAGCACAGCAAAAGGGCGATCCGCTCGCCAGCGACCTCGTGTCCATGCTGCGCCAGCAAATGAGCCCGCAGATGCTGAAGGAAGCGGAAAAGCTCGCCGCCTCCGGCACCATCACCTGACTCCAGCGCCGCCTGACGCCAGCCGACCCGTCACCCGCACCTCTTCAACTGACGACGGCAAAGCCGTCCCGAGCTCCTCTTCAAGTGGCGACGGCAAAGCCGTCCCGAGCTCGCCTTCAAGTGGCGACGGCAGAGCCGTCGCCGGGCGGGGGTCCTAGGGGGCCAAAAGCCCCCTAGTCCTTTCTTTCCTCTTCCTCTTTGTTACCTCGTCTCAACCCACCACCCTGCATGGCGGCAACGGTTTTGGTCATCGATGTGGCGAGCCCGAGTTTCGCGCTCGCGGTAGCGGCGGCGTTGCTCGCCGGGTTGGTACGCGGTTTTTCCGGGTTCGGCGCGGCGATGATCCTCATCCCGGTCTTGGCGGCGCTGTACGGCCCGCGATTGGCCGTGCCGGTGTTGTTGCTGGTCGACATCGTACTCACGGTGCCGATGGTCGTGGGTGCGGTGCGGCGTTGTGCGTGGGGCGAGGTCTTGCCGTTGGTGGCGGGCTTCGTCGTCGCCCTGCCGTTCGGGGTTTACGTGCTGCTGGTCGCCGACCCGACGGTGCTGACGCGGGCGATGGCGGTGGTCGTCTTGCTGGTGGCGGCAGCAATGGCGTTGGGGCTGCGCCGCCGTTCGGCGCCCGGCCGGCTGGCCAGCGTCGCCACGGGCGGGGTTTCGGGTTTGCTCGGCGGTTCGATCGGGATCGGCGGGCCGCCGGTCATCCTGTTCTGGCTCAGCGGCCAGGACCCGGCGGCGCGCACCCGCGCCAACATCATCGCCTTTTTCGGCGTCACCGGCGTGGTTGCCCTCATCGGCTTTCTGCTCGCGGGGATCATGACGGCCGACGTGTTGGTGCTGACGGCGCTGTTGATGCCGGCCTACGCGCTCGGCCTTTGGGCCGGGGCGCGCGCCTTCGGCCGAACGGCGGACGGGTTCTACCGTAGAGCTGCGCTCGCCATCATCACCGCCATCGGGCTTTCGACCTTGGCTTTCGCCTGAAGCTCAGCCGCGAAAGACATATTTGGCGAGTGCGGCGATTGCGAGGACGAGCAGGACCAGGAGGAGCAACCAAACCAAGCCCATGCCCCAGCCCATGAAGCCGCCGTCCATGTGGTGTTGCCAACCTTGCATCA
>RECO01000166.1 GCA_007694015.1 Geminicoccaceae bacterium | reverse complement strand
CTCATCTCGGCTCGTCCATGCGGTAGACGCGCTGGAACTGGTCGCTCACGGTGTCGCGCTCGGCGTTGAACCAGCGCCCGCAGCCCTGCGTGTGCACCCAGCGCTCGACATGTGCGCCCTTCGGGTTGGTTCGGTAGTAGAGGTAGTCGGCCCAGGCGGCGTCGCCCGCGTTCGCCGGGTCCGGCCGGCGGATGTGCGCCTCGCCGCCCGAGCGGAACTCGCTTTCGGGGCGCTCCCCGCACCAGGGACAGTGGATCAACAGCATCGGTGGGTCCTCAGTGGGCGACGGCGGCAGCGGCCGCCTCGTCGATCAGCCGGCCGGTGGTGAAGCGCTCGAGCGCGAAGGGGGCGGCGATCGGGTGCGGGTCGTCGTGGGCCACGGTGTGGGCAAAGACGTGGCCCGAGCCGGGCGTTGCCTTGAAGCCGCCCGTGCCCCAGCCGGCATTGACGTAGAGCCCGCGCACGGGTGTGCGGCCGATGATCGGCGAGCGGTCGGGGGTGACGTCGACGATGCCGCCCCAGGTGCGCAGCATCCGCATCCTGGAGAAGATCGGAAACAGTTCGACGATCGCCTCCAGCGTGTGCTCGATGACCGGAAAGCCGCCACGCTGGCTGTAGGACACGTACTGATCGGTGCCGGCCCCAATCACCAACTCGCCCTTGTCGGACTGGCTGATATAGGCGTGGACGGTGTTCGACATCACCACGCAGGGGAAAATCGGCTTCACCGGCTCCGAGACCAGCGCCTGCAACGGCACGCTCTCCAAGGGCATCCTGAGGCCCGCCATCGCCATGACGTGCGAGGTGTGGCCGGCCGTCACCACGGCGACCCGGTCGCAGGCGATCCGGCCCTTGCTGGTGCGCACCGCCACCACCCGGTCGCCGGCCAGTTCCATGCCCTCGACCGCGCACTGTTCGACGATGTCGACACCGAGGGCACTGGCGGCCCGCGCATAGCCCCAGGCGACCGCGTCGTGGCGGGCGGTGCCGCCGCGCCGTTGCAGGGCAGCACCCACCACCGGGTAGCGAATGGCCGGGTCGATGTTCAAGGGCGGGCAGAAGGCCTTGGCCTCCTTCGGCTCCAGCCATTCGTTGTCGACGCCGTTCAGCCGGTTGGCGTGGACGTGGCGCTTCGCGACTTTGCTGTCGTGCTCGCTGTGGGCGAGCATCATCACGCCGCGCTGGCTGAACATGACGTTGTAGTTCAGCTCCTGGCTCAGCCCTTCCCAGAGCTGCACGGCATGGTCGTAGAGGGCAGCGCTCTCGTCGTAGAGGTAGTTCGAACGGATGATCGTGGTGTTGCGCCCGGTATTGCCGCCGCCCAGCCAGCCCTTCTCCAGCACGGCGACGTTACGGATGCCGTGCTCCTTGGCCAAATAATAGGCGGTGGCGAGCCCGTGGCCGCCGGCGCCGACCACGACCACGTCGTAGCGGTCCTTGGGCTCGGCCTTTTGCCAAGCCGGCTGCCAACCGCGATGGCCCTCGAGCGTGTGGCGGAGGAGAGACGAGAATGAATAGCGTTGCATGGCACGTCCCGAAGTCGTGGACCGCGTTGGACCACGGCCGCAGCATCGTGGCTAGGGCTAGCACGACATCGGCTGTCGGCCATCTGGCGTCGCACTTCGACACCACCGTCGGACGTGCCGTGGAAAACGGTTGTCGCTTGCCTTGAAGCGACATAACGCTGGCGGGTCGAAATCGCCTTGTTGCGTGCATGCCGTCACGGCGGGATCATGGACCTGAACGCCCCGTCGAACCCGCCGGAAACGGTGGTGTTCGTCCTCGTACCGAATTTCTCGATGCTGGCCTTCACCTCGGCGATCGAGCCCCTGCGCATCGCCAATCGCCTGCGCGAGCACGACCTCTATCGCTGGACGACGGCTTCGAAGGACGGGGCACCCGTGCGTGCCGCCAACGGCGTCGAGGTGGCGGCAGAAATCGCGCTCGACGAGGTGGATTTTGGCGGCCGTGCCCCGTTGGTCCTCGTCTGCAGCGACCTCGAAGCCGAGCGCATCCGCGACGATGAGCTGTTCGTCTGGCTTCGCCAGGCGGCTCGCCACGGGGCGATGCTCGGGGGGCTCTGCACCGGCACCTACCTGCTCGCCCGTGCCGGCCTCATCGACGATCGCAAATGCGCCATCCACTGGGAAGCCCTTACGGCCTTCGTTGCGGAATTCCCCGAGATCACCGTTGCGGCCGACCTCTACCAGATCGACCGCGGCCGGCTCACCTGTTCGGGCGGCACCGCCGCCCTCGACATGATGCTGACCAGGATCGCCCTCGATCACGGCAACGAACTGGCGACCAAGGTCTCCGAGCAATGCGTGTTGGACCGTATCCGCAGCCCGGACGACCGCCAGCACTTGCCCATCCGTGCCCGCCTCGGCGTCCACCACCCGAAGGTGATCCTGGCCCTCGAACTGATGGAGGCCAATGTCGACGCGCCCTTGGGGCACGAGGTGCTGGCTGCCTATGTCGGCCTTTCCCGCCGCCAGTTGGAGCGATTGTTCAAGCAGCACGTCGGCCGCTCGCCGGCGCACTACTACCTGGAACTGCGGCTCGAGCGCGCCCGCAACCTGATCTACCAGACCGACATGGCGATCATGGACGTGGCGCGCAGCTGCGGCTTCGTCTCCGCCTCCCACTTCGCCACCGCGTACCGCCAACTCTACGGCAAGACACCAAGGGAAGAGCGCCATGGTTCGAACAGCGCGAGCTAGTGGGCTTGCGGGTGCCGATGGCAGCGGTCAAAGAAGGAGATGAAAAGACGTTGAGGTTGCAGGGGAAGGGCAAGGCGGCAGTGGCTAGGGGGCTTTTGGCCCCCTAGGACCCCCGAGCAGCGGCGTTGCCGCTGCCACTTTTGAAAGTGGCGGCGGCGCAGCCG
>RECO01000153.1 GCA_007694015.1 Geminicoccaceae bacterium | reverse complement strand
GCCGGGCGGGGGTGAGGGATGGCCCGTGCGCTACCTAACCGGGAAACGCTCTAGGGGGCTTTGGGCCCCCTAGGACCCCCGGCCAGCGGCAAGGCCGCTGGCGGCTTTCGAAGTGGGCTGGAATGCAAAACGGGACGTGCGTGCACGTCCCGTTTTGCATTCCAGCTGGGGGTTACAAAGGGGGCCAAAAGCCCCCTTTGCTTGTCCCTTTGTTCGTTCCTTCGTTCGGCTCAGCAGTCGTAGTAGAGCTCGAACTCGTGCGGATGCGGGCGCAGGCGCAGGGCGTCGACGTCGCCGCTCTTGAGCTCGATGTAGCCCTCGATGAAGTCCTTGGTGAAGACGTCGCCTTCCAGGAGGAAGTCGTGATCTTCGGCCAGGGCCTTGAGCGAGCCCTCGAGCGAAGCGGGCACGCGCGGGAGCTTCGCTTCTTCCTCGGGCGGCAGGTCGTAGATGTTGCGATCGGCGGGCTCGCCCGGATCGATCTTGTTCTTGATGCCGTCGAGGCCGGCCATGAGCATGGCGGCGAAGGCGAGGTAGGGGTTGCACGACGGATCCGGGCAGCGGAACTCCATCCGCTTGGCCTTGGGGCTGTCCGAGTACATCGGGATGCGGACGGCAGCCGAGCGGTTGCGGAGCGACCAGACGAGGTTCACCGGCGCCTCGAAGCCCGGCACCAGGCGGTGGTAGGAGTTGGTCGTCGGTGCGGCAAACGCGAGGATCGCCGGGGCGTGCTTCAGGATGCCGCCGATGTACCAGAGGCAGAGCTGCGACAGGCCGCCGATACCGGCCGCGTCGGCCATCAAGGGCTGGCCGTCCTTCCAGATCGACTGATGGCAGTGCATGCCCGAGCCGTTGTCGCCCCAAAGCGGCTTCGGCATGAAGGTTGCGGTCATGCCGGCCGCCTTGGCCGCCTGCTTGACGACGTACTTGTACTTCATCTGGGCGTCGGCCATGTCGACCAGCGGCGCGAACTTCATGTCGATTTCGCACTGCCCGGCGGTCGCCACCTCGTGGTGGTGGCACTCGACGGTGAGGCCGATCTCGGCCATCAGCATGGCCATCGTCGAGCGCAGATCCTGCAGCGTGTCGCTCGGCCCGCAGGGGAAGTAGCCTTCCTTGGCGCGGATCTTGTGGCCGAGGTTCGGACCTTCCTCGCGCAGGCCGTTCCAGTGCGCCTCGACGCTGTTGACCTCGAACTTGCCGTAGTTGACGCCCTGGCCGTACTTGACGTCGTCGAACACGAAGAACTCGGCCTCGGGGCCGAAGAACGCGGTGTCGGCGATGCCCGTCGACTTCATGTACTCGACGGCCTTCTTCGCCACGCCGCGCGGATCACGGCTGTAGAACTCCTTGGTGACCGGGTCGACGATGTCGCAGATCATCACCAGCGTGGTGTGCTGGGTGAACGGGTCGAGGAAGGCCGTGGTCGGGTCCGGCATGATCAGCATGTCGGAGGCCTCGATCTGCTGGAAGCCGCGGATCGAGGAGCCGTCGAAGCCGCAGCCCTCGGTGATCTGGTCGGCGTCGAAGGTCTGCGTCGGGAAGGAGGTGTGCTGCCACGTGCCGGGCACGTCGACGAAGCGCAGATCGACCATCTTCACGTCGTGATCCGCGATCGCCTTCATGACGTCCGCGGCCGTTTTGCAACCCAAAGTCATTGATTGACCCTTTCGTTGGTCCCAAGGAACTGGAGAGAATTGGCGCCGATCGAGCGACGGGCGCCGGAGGATACGGGCCGGGTGTCGGGGTTCAGAGCGCGTCGGTGCCCCGCTCGCCGGTCCGGATTCGGACGACGTCCTGGACGTCGAACACGAAGATCTTGCCGTCGCCGATGCGGTCGGTTTTGGCTGCGGTCTGGATGGCTTCGACCGCCCGCTCCAACACGTCGTCGTCGACCACCACCTCGATTTTGACCTTCGGGAGGAAGTCGACCACGTATTCGGCCCCGCGGTAGAGTTCGGTGTGGCCCTTCTGGCGTCCAAAACCCTTGACCTCGGTGACCGTCATGCCCTTGAGGCCCACTTCCTGCAGGGCTTCCTTCACCTCGTCGAGCTTGAAGGGCTTGATGATGGCCTCGATCTTTTTCATCGCCATGCGGCCTCCTGCCGGGGCGCGTTCGCACGCACCGCGTGAATCCTGATCCATGGTCAGCAGCAATCGTGCCAACCGGAAGCCAGGGCCTGCGTGCGCCATGCGCCGTCGGGCTGGTTCGAGGAGGATGCAGTAAAATGCCTTCGTATTGCGCAAAAAGAGTAAAGAATAAGCAGATTGGTGTCGACCTTCGTCGTGCCGACGGCTTGACGCTCGGCGCACTTTCGGCGATACCCACGCCGCTCGTGGCGGGCGTAGCTCAGTCGGTTAGAGCGCCAGATTGTGGCTCTGGAGGCCGTGGGTTCAAATCCCATCGCTCGCCCCACCTTACCCCCTCCCAACTCGCGTCGGCCGCGCCATCTCTAAGTGCTCCGCTGGGAGAGAGGTGGCGAATGCGGTTGGTTTCGAGACGGCGATCGCCAGGGCTGTGCCCGGCGGGAGGTCCAAGTTGAGGTGGCGTGGCCATGCCGGTCTGGGTGCTGCCCGCATCCTCGTCACCGGTGCATCGAGCGGCATCGGTCGCGCCCTCGCCGAGCGGCTCGAAGGCCAAGCCGACCTCCTCTTGACCGGTCGCAACACCGCAGCCTTGGCGGCCGCTTGCGGCGGGCGAACCGAGGGCGTCGAGCGGATCGTCGCCGATCTGGCCAACCCCGCCGACCGCGACCGATTGGCGGCCCTGGTCCGCGCCCGGCGTGTCGATGGCCTCGTCAACGCCGCTGGGCTCGGCACCCTCGGGGCCTTCATCGAAAACCCGGTCGAGGGCGAACGCGCCTGCGTGGCGGTGAACGTCGAGGCCTTGGTCGGCCTCACCCGCGCCCTTTTGCCGGACATGATCGACGCCGCCCGTCACCGCGGCGGCAGGGCCCTCCTCATCAACGTCGCCAGTGCCTTCGCCTTCGTCCCGGTGCCGCAATTCGCGGTCTACGGCGCCTCCAAAGCCTTCGTGCTCAGCTTCACCGAAGCGCTCGCCAGCGAGTTGGACGACCAACCGATCGACGTCATGGCGCTTTGCCCAGGTCCCACCCGCTCCGACTTCGGCACACGCGCCGGCTTCGCCATGGCCTCGCTGCCCGGCGCACTGCCGCCCGAGCGCGTCGCCGACGCCGCCATCCGCGCCATCGGCCGACAAACCGTCGTCTTCACCGACCCCGCCACGCGCACGGCCCTCAAACCCATCACCCGCGCCCGTGCCCTCGTCGCCCGCGCCATCGACGTCGGCATCCACCTCGCGCGACGCCGGTAGGGCCGGCAAGGTAGGGAGAGTAGGCAGAGAAAAGAGCGAAGGGGGACAGGAAAGAGAGGAAGGGGAAGGAAGGGAAGGGGAAGGAAGGGAAGGAAGGGAAGGGGGGACTTGATGGTCCCCCCTTCGACCCCCCAAGCAGCAGCGTTGCTGCTGCTCGATGGAGCGGCGCACCGTGCGGCGACGCTCAGGCGGAGGCGACGGCGCGGTCTTGCTGGTCGAACAGGTAGGCGCCCTTGCTGGCGGGCAGACCGATGCCGACCGGCTCGCCCGCGCGAATGGCGCAATCGCCCGGTGCCTTCACCACCAACGGCATGGGCTGGCCGATGTCGACATAGAGATAGCTCTCGCCGCCGAGATTCTCCACGGCGGCGGCTTCGCCGCGTAGGGGGGCAGCGTCGCTCAGGACGTGGAGGTGCTCAGGGCGCAGACCAAGGGTGAAGCGATGCCCCCGCAGGCGGCCCTTCGGGGCGGCGATCTGCACGATCGCGCCACTTGCCAGGCGGAGATCGAGCGTGGCGCCATCGCTGCCGGCGAACTCGACCGGCAGGAAGTTCATCGTCGGCGAGCCGATGAAAGCCGCGACGAACTTGTTCGCCGGGCGGTGATAGAGGTCCATGGGCGAGCCGACCTGCTCGACGCGGCCGGCGTTGAGCACGACGATCTTGTCGGCCAGCGTCATCGCCTCGACCTGGTCGTGGGTCACGTAGATCATCGTCGCCTGCATCGCCCGATGCAGCTTGGCGATCTCGATTCGGGTCTGGACGCGCAACGCCGCATCGAGATTGGAGAGCGGTTCGTCGAACAGGAACACGCGCGGCTGGCGGACGATGGCGCGGCCGATGGCAACCCGCTGGCGCTGGCCGCCGGAAAGCTGGCGGGGCTTGCGATCCAACAGGTGGTCGATCTGCAGGATGCGCGCGGCTTCCTTGACCTTCTCGTCGCGTTGGGCGCGGGTCATGCCCTGCAGCTTCAGGCCGAACGACATGTTCTGCCACACCGTCATGTGCGGGTAGAGGGCGTAGGACTGGAAGACCATGGCGATGCCGCGCCGCGATGGCGGCTCGTCGTTGACCAGCTGGCCGCCGATCCAAAGCTCGCCCGCGGTGATGTCCTCGAGCCCCGCCACCAGGCGCAACAGCGTGGACTTGCCGCAGCCGGACGGGCCGACGAAGACCACGAACTCGCCGGAAGCGATGTCCAGATCGACGCCCTTGATGACCTCGACGTCGCCGAAGGTCTTGTCCACCCTGCGCAGGCTGAGATCGGCCAAGGACCTACTCCCGTTCGTCGCCGAGGGACGCGATCAGGCAGCCATGGCCCGGCAGGGACAACGTACCGTCGGCCGAGAGGGCGCCCGGCACCGCCAAGGGCGGCTCCAATGCGGTGAGTTCCAAGGGCGGCATCCAGCGCTGCTTTTCGCCGGTGAGGTTGAAGGCCAAGAACAGGTGCTGCTCCGGGACATGGCGCTCGAAGGCCAGGATGCCGTCGGGCGCTGCGTGGCGACGCCAGTCGCCGCGGACCAGCGCCGGCTGGTGGCGGCGCCAGGCGAGGAAATCCCGCACCTGGACCAGACACGAGGCCGGATCGTCCACCTGGTCGGCAACGCTGCGGGCGCGGTGGCCGGGCGGGATCGGCAGCCAGGGCTTGGCCGTGGTGAAACCGGCGCCTGGGGCGTCCGTCCACGGCATCGGCGTGCGGCAGCCGTCGCGGCCCTTGAACACCGGCCAGAAGGTGACGCCATAAGGGTCGTGCAGATCCTCGAACGCCAGCTCCGCCTCGTCCAGGCCCAGCTCGTCGCCCTGATAGAGACAAACGGTGCCGCGCAGGCAGGTGAGCAACACCGGCAGTTGCCGGCGTAGGCCCTCGGGCGGGTGCAGGCCGCCGAAGCGCGTCGGCGCGCGCACCACGTCGTGGTTGGAAAAGGACCAGGCCGGCCAGCCGCCGCCGATCCGGCGCTCCAGCTCGTCGACGACACGGCCGATGCCCTCGGGCGTGTACGGGCTGGCGAGGAGGTCGAAGGTGTAGGCCATGTGCATGCCGCGGCCGTCGTCGCTATAGCGGGCGGCGTTGCTGAGCGCATGGTCGCCCGACAGCTCGCCGAGCAGCGGCACGTCGCCATAGCGGTCACAGAGCCGACGCAGAGGGCGCAACAGGATCGGCAACAGCTCCGCCAGCCCCTTGTTCATGTGCTGGAGTTGGCGGGCATAGGGCGTGCCGCTGACCAGCCCGCCCGGCACGGCTTCGCCGCTCGGCCGGATCGGGTTGTTGCGCAGTTGGGGGTCGTGGACGGCGAAGTCGATCGCATCGAGCCGGAAGCCGTCGACACCACGGTCGAGCCAGAACTCGGCGATCTCCAACAGCGCCTCGACCACCGCGGGCTCGTGCAGGTTGAGATCCGGCTGCTGCTTCAAGAAGTTGTGCAGGTAGTACTGGCCCCGGCGTGGCTCGTACTCCCAAGCTGTACCGCCGAACACCGACAGCCAGTTGTTCGGGGCGGTCCCGTCCGGTGCCGGGTCGGCCCAGACGTACCAGTTCGCCTTCGGGTTGGTGCGGTTCTGGCGGCTTTCGCGGAACCACGGGTGGCGGTCGCTGGTGTGACTGAGGACGAGGTCGACCATGACCTTGAGACCGCGGGCATGGGCGCGCTCGATCAGGATGTCGGCGTCTTCGAGCGTCCCGAACAGCGGGTCGACGCCGCAATAGTCCTCGACGTCGTAGCCGTAGTCGGCCTGCGGCGACTTGAAGAAAGGCGAGATCCAAAGCGCGTCGACGCCGAGGTCCTTGATGTAGTCGAGCTGGTCGGTGATGCCGACGAGATCGCCCGTGCCGTCGCCGTTCGCGTCCATGAAGGAGCGCGGATAGATTTGGTAGATGACCGCGCCGCGCCACCAGGGGGCTTCTGTGCTCATCCCTTCACGGCTCCCGCGGTGAGGCCCGAGACGATCCGGCGCTGGAAGACCAGGACCAAGAGGATCAAGGGCACGGTGACGATGACCGAGGCCGCCATGATGTTGGCCCAGGGCAGCTCGAAAGCGGAAGCGCCCGAGATCAGGCCGATGGCAACGGGCACGGTGCGCTGCTCGGAGCTGAGGGTGAAGGTAAGGGCGAAGAGGAACTCGTTCCAGGCGGCGATGAAGGCCAAGAGGCCCGTCGTCACCAATGCCGGGCCCATCAAGGGCAGGAACACCTGCGTCACGATGACGAAGGGCGAGGCCCCGTCGACGATCGCGGCTTCTTCCAGCTCCTTCGGCAGTTCGCGCATGAAGGTGGTGAGCACCCAGACCGTGAAGGGCAGGGTGAAGATCATGTAGGAGATCACCAAGGAGAGCAGGTTGTTGTAGAGCCCCATCCAGCGGATCAGCTCGAACATGCCCGACAAGACGGCGATCTGCGGGAACATCGACACGCCGAGGATGGTGAAGAGCAAGAGGCGCCGGCCCTTGAACGGAATGCGGCCGAGGGCAAAGGCGGCGAGCACGGCGAGCGCCAGGGAGAGCAGCACCACCGAGACGGCGACGAACAGCGAGTTCAAAATCTGCCGGCCGAAGGGCTGTTCTTGGAACACCACGACGTAGTTGTTCCAGGCCGGGCGCAAGGGGAAGGGCGTCGGCTGGAACACCTCGCTGCCGGCCTTCAGCGAGGTGACGATCGCCCAGTAGAAGGGAAAGATGGTGTAGACCAGCAGCACCGCGAGCAGCAGGTAGAACGCGAGCCGCCCGAGGTTTTGGCGAAGCGACCGGCTCATGCTTTTTCCTCCCGGCCGATGCCGCCGAGATAGAGATAGATCACGGTGAACAAGGCGATGATCATGAAGAGCAGCGTCGCTGCCGCCGAGCCGTAGCCGACGTCCTGGAAGTCGACCAGTTGCTGGCGGGCGTAGATCGACATCGACATCGTGTCCTGCTTGTTGCCCTGCATCACGTAGATCAGGTCGAAGATGCGCAGCGCATCGAGGGTGCGGAAGATGACCGCGACCAGGATCGCCGGCTTCAACAGCGGCAGGGTGACCTTGAAGAACACCACGACCGGATGCACGCCGTCGATCTTGGCGTTCTCGTAGCAGTCCTGCGGCAGCATCTGCAGGCCCGCCAGGATGAGTAGGGCCATGAAGGGCGTGGTCTTCCAGACGTCGACCGCGATCACCGCGGCCATCGAGAGCTGCGGGTCGGCGAGCCAAGCCCAGGGCTCCGTGATCAGGCCGGTCGAGAGCATGATCTCGTTGATCACGCCATAGACGTCGTTGAACATCCAGCGCCACATCTGCGCCGAGACCACCGTCGGAATCGCCCAGGGGATGAGCACGGCGGCGCGCAACAGGCCCCGGCCCTTGAAGTGGGCGTTGAGGGCGAGCGCGATGAGGAGGCCGAGCACGGTCTCGATCGACACCGAAACGACGGTGAAGAAGATCGTGTTCTGGACCGCCCGCCACCAATCCGGGTCCTGCAGCAGGAAGACGTAGTTCTCGAAGCCGATGAAGCTGCTGTCGTCGAGGTTCGAGAGGTGCGCGTCGGTGAAGCTGAAGGATATGGTGCGCAAGAGCGGCCAGCCCGCGACCAGCGCCAAGACCACGAGCATCGGCGTCAAGAAGAGCCAAGCGCTCTTCAGCCGTTGTCGCGTGAGCGCCGAGCCGGCGTTGGCGCGGGCGGCCAAGGGCCTACTGCCAGCCGCGGGCCAACCGTTGCAGCCGTCGCTCCAAATCCGCGAGCGCGGCTTCGGCCGTCGCCTGGCCGCTGAGCGCGCGATGGACGGCGTTCCAGAACTCGGTCGAGACCTGGTTGTAGCGGGTGCCGGTCACGGCGGAGGGGCGCGCCACCGCGTTCGTGAAGGTGTCGTAGAGGTCGCCGAAGAAGGGGTTGGCCTCCAGCACCTCCTGGTTCTCGTAGAGGGCGGCGATGGTCGGGTTGTAGGCGCCCACGATGGCGCGGCGCTTTTGCTCCTCGAAGGAGGCGAGGAAACGGACCAAGTCCTTCGCGGCCTCGGGCTGGTTCGAATAGCGCGACACGGCGAGGTTCCAGCCGCCGAGCACGCCCGTGGCCTGGCCGTCCTCGCCGCCGGGCGGCAGCGCCATAACGCCGATCTTGCCGCTGATGGGGCTTTCGGGCGCGTTGCCGAGCGCCCAGGCATAGGGCCAGTTGCGCATGAACACGGCATGCCCCGACTGGAACACGCCGCGCGCCTCCTCCTCCTGGTAGGAGAGGACGCCGCGGGGGCTGATCGTGCCGATCCAGCTCGCGGCCTCGGCGATGGCGGCGACGGCCCTCGGGTTGTTGACGCTGGTCGTCCCGTCGGGCTCGATGATCTGGCCGCCGCCCCAGGCGTCGATCCATTCGAGCGCGTTGCAGGTGAGGCCTTCATAGGCGTTGCCTTGGAAGACGAAGCCCTGCATCCGGTCGTTGCCTGCGGCTCGCTCCTTCGCCTGGATGTCGGCGGCGATGGCGGCCATCTCCTCCCAGCTCCCCGGCCGGTCGTGGCCATGGGCTTCGAGCAGATCGCGGCGGTAGTAGAGCACGCCCGCATCGGTGAACCAGGGGATCGCCTTCAGTTCGCCGTCGATGGTGTTGTTGGCGACGATGGCGTCGAAATGGGCGCCGATCTCGTCGGCGCTGAAGGCGTCGCTCAAGTCGAGAAAGTGCGTGCCGAGGATGCCGGGCCAGATGACGTCGATCTGGAAGACGTCGATGTCGCCGCTGCCGGACGCCAGAAGCTGTTGGTACAGGGCGAGGCGTTCGCTGGTGGAGTTGGGGGTCGAGACGACATCGACCGGAATGCCCGATTGCGCCGACCAGGCGGCCGCGCCCTCCTGGCAGAGCCTCAGCTCCATGCCGACCGCACCGCAGGAGATCGCCAGCGATTGGGCGAAGGCGCCAGGCGCCCAGCTGGCCGCGATGACCGAAAGCCCCGCCAACAGCGCCGTGCGCGCTCCCTTCGCCATGTCGCCCCCCCAAGTCCGATGCATGCGATGGTCACCGATCCTAGGCCGAAGCTTCGTGCAAAGGCAACCCAGAGGCGGGGAGAGGCGGGGATCCGGGCGGAAGCGAGCCCTTCGCAGGCCCGCAAATTCTCTCTATCCAATTGAAAAACAATGGCAAAATGCCGTTCTGGGTTCGTTTTGACTGGCGTGTTTTCAGGCCGATCCAGCCCTCTCCCTTACAACCCAACGTTACCTAGTTTAGCATCAAATGCCTAGCCCGACCGTGCGCGCGCCGGGCGTGGGGGCGTTCTCCGGCCGTCGCGCGTCGAGCCGGCTTTTCGCGGCTACCCGGCTCGGCTAAGGACGGCCGGTCAGGGAGGGGACATGAGCGACCGGCCGACACTGCAAGCGCAGCTCGAGGAACACGACGCCCAGGCGCTCGACCTGCGCTTCACCGATCTGGGGGGGCGCTGGCGCCATCTCACCCTCGATGCGGCCACCGCCACCGACGAACGGCTGAGCCGGGCGGCGATGATCGATGGCGCCTCGATCCCCGGCTGGCGCGACGTCGCCGAGAGCGATCTGTTGCTGCTGCCGGATCTCGATCGGGTCTGGGCCGACCCCTTCACCGCCCAGCCCACGCTGCTCTGCGTCGCCGACGTCGCCGATCCGGCCACCACCGCCGGCTACGAGCGCTGCCCGCGCTCGGCACTCGCCCGGGTGCGCGACGACCTGATCGGGCGGGGCGTGGCCGATCAGGTCGAAGTCTCGGTCGATCTGGCGTTCTACGTGTTCGACGCGCTGGACCTCCGCCAGGGGCCGACCGCGCTCGGCTACGATGCGACCGTTGCCCAGGCGGTTGCGGCACCCCAGCCATGGACCTCCACCTACCTCGTCGGCCAGCCGGAAGACCGGCTCGCCGACTTGCGCGCGGAGATGGTCAGCACCCTGGCCCGGCTCGGCGTCGATGGGCTCAGCCACGTCGCCTTGCACGGCCCCGGTCAGTGCGAGCTGAAATTCGGCCCGAGCGAACTGCTCCAAGCCGCCGACCAATTGCAGTTGGCCCGCTACGTCATCGACGGCGTGGCCCGCGCCTACGGCAAGGTGGCGTCGTTCCTGCCGGTGCCCTTGGCGCAGGCCCCGGGCTCGGGGCTGCATCTGCACCTCAGCTTCCGCAAGGACCAGCGCTACCTCTTTGCCGGCCAAGGCTATGCCGATCTGAGCGACACCTGTCTGCACGCCATCGGCGGCGTGCTCCGCCACTGTGCCGTGCTCAACGCCTTCGCCAACCCGTCGACCAACAGCTACCGCCGGCTCAGGGCGGGACGGGCGGAGCCCGCGATTCTGGGCTTCGGCGCGCGCAATCGGGCGACGGCCATCCGCATCCCCTCGGCGGCGAAACCGGAACACAAGCGGGTGGAGCTGCGCTTTCCCGACCCCTTGGCCAACCCCTATCTGACGCTCGGATCGCTGGTCTTGGCCATGGCCGACGGCATCCAGCACCGGATCGATCCGGGCGAGCCGATCGACCGGCACATGTACGACCTGATCGCCGACGGCGGCGACGGGCTGGAGCGCTGCGCGGCTAATCTGGAAGCGGCATTGACCGCCCTCGATGCGGCGCGGTGCGGGCTGTTCGCCAAGGATTTAATTCCGGGCGAGCTGATCGACGCTTATATCTGGCTGAAACGGGCCGAGATCGACCGCGTCGCCGGGCAGCCGCACCCGATCGAGCATCTGATCTACGGGTCCTGAGGCCGCAGCGGCCGCTGGCGTCTTCACCGGAAACCACGTATCGTCAAGGACATGGAAGACCTTTTCTCGAACGGCGGTTCAAATGCCAAGGTGGCCTATTCGGCCGCCGACATCGAGGTGCTGGAGGGGCTGGAGCCCGTCCGCCGCCGCCCCGGCATGTATGTCGGCGGCACCGACGAGACGGCCTTGCACCACCTCGTGGCCGAGTTGCTCGACAACGCCATGGACGAGGCGGTGGCGGGCCACGCCGACCGTATCGGCCTGCACCTGGACGCCGCCGGTGGCGTCACCGTCACCGACAACGGCCGCGGCATCCCGGTCGACGACCACCCGAAATTCCCCGGCAAATCGGCGCTCGAGGTGATCCTCACCACGCTGCACTCGGGCGGCAAGTTCAAGGAGGGCGCCTACGCCACCGCCGGCGGCCTGCACGGTGTGGGCGTTTCGGTGGTGAATGCGCTCGCGGCCGAACTCGAGGTGGAGGTGGCCCGAGGCCGCCAGCTCTACCGCCAGACCTACCGCCAGGGCGTCCCCCAGGGGCCGCTGGTGCAGGTGGGGGCGGCGCAAAACCGCCGCGGCACGCGCGTCCGCTTCACCCCGGACCCCGAAATTTTCCGCCACGGCCATCGGTTCCGCCCGGACCGCCTGCTGCGCATGGCCCGCTCCAAGGCCTATCTCTATCGGGGCGTGGAGATCCGCTGGAGCGCCGATGCCGAAGCCCTCGTCGGCAGCGACGGCGTGCCCGAGGCGCAGACCTTCCACTTCCCCGAAGGCCTGAAGGACTTTCTCGAAAGCCTCACCGATGGCCGCGAGCTGATCGGCGAGGCGATGTTCACCGGCGAGAGCGAGCTTGCCGACGGCGCCGGCCGCCTGGAATGGGCGCTGGCCTGGCCCGAGGACGAGACGGCCTATGCCGGCTATTACTGCAACACCGTGCCGACCCCCGACGGTGGCAGCCACGAACAGGGGCTCAGGGGCGGCCTTCTGCGCGGCTTCAAGGCGCACGCCGAACGCATCGGCCAGAAGAAGGCGGGGCTGGTCACCGCCGACGACCTTTTGGGCGGTGCCGCCATCCTGCTCTCGGTCTTCATCAAGAACCCGCAATTCCAGGGGCAGACCAAGGCGCGGCTCATCGTCCCCGACGTGGTGCGGCCGATCGACGCCTCGATCAAGGACCGCTTCGAGCTGTGGCTCTCGGCCAACAAGGCCACCGCCGACGCCTTGATCGGCTACGGCATCGAGCGCGCCGAAGACCGCGTCGCCCGCAAGAAGGCGAAGGAGGTCAACCGCAAGTCGGCCACCCGCAAGCTGCGGCTGCCGGGCAAGCTCGCCGATTGCGCCCGCGAAGCCCGCGCCGGCTCCGAACTCTTCCTGGTCGAGGGCGACAGCGCCGGCGGCTCCGCCAAGCAAGCGCGCAATCGCGAAACCCAGGCCGTCCTGCCGCTGCGCGGCAAGATCCTGAACGCCGCCAGCGCCAGCGCCGACAAGCTGAAGGCCAACAAGGAGGTGGCCGATCTCGTCACCGCGCTTGGCTGCGGCGTCGGGCGCAGCTTCGACCTCGAGGGCCTGCGCTACGAGAAGGTCATCATCATGACCGACGCCGACGTCGACGGCGCGCACATCGCCTCGCTGCTCATGACCTTCTTCGTCCAGGAAATGCGGCCCCTGGTCGAAGCCGGCCACCTGTTTCTCGCCCGCCCACCCCTCTACCGGCTGAGCGCCGGCGGCAAGGTCGCCTACGCCGCCGACGACGCCGAACGCGAACACCTGCTCGCCACCGACTTCAAAAACCGCAAGGTCGAGGTCAGCCGCTTCAAGGGCCTGGGCGAGATGAACCCAGGCCAGCTCAAGGAAACCACCATGGCCCCGAAGACGCGGCTCCTCGACCGCGTCGACCTGCCCGACCGCCCGGCCGCCGTCGAACTGATCAACGAACTCATGGGCCGCCGCCCCGAACTCCGCTTCGCCTTCATCCAACGCCACGCCGGCTTGGTGGAAGCACTGGATATTTAGATAGGTAAGAAAAAGAAGAAAGAGCTAGGGGGCTTTTGGCCCCCTAGGACCCCCGGCCAGCGGCCTTGCCGCTGGCAACTTTAGGAGGTGCAGCGGCCTTGCCGCTGGCAACTTTAGGAGGTGCAGCGGCCTTGCCGCTGGCAACTTTAGGAGGTGCAGCGGCCTTGCCGCTGGCAACTTTAGGAGGTGCAGCGGCCTTGCCGCTGGCAACTTTAGGAGGTGCAGCGGCCTTGCCGCTGGCAACTTTAGGGGGGCGGCGGCGATGCCGCTGGCAACTTTAGGGGGGGCGGCGGCGATGCCGCGGGCAGTTGGAAAAAGTGGCGAAAACGATGATCGCCAGGGCTTGCCCTGGCGATCATCGTTTTCGCTCGGGGGTTTCCAAGGGGGCCAAAAGCCCCCTTGGCCTTGTCCCTTTCTCCTTCAAACGGCGAACTGTTCTTTCAGGATGCGTTCTTCGAGGTTGTGTTCGCGGTCGAAGAGGACGTCGACGGCCATGGTGTCGTCTTGCCAGATTTCGACGCCGGTGACGTCGCGGATTTCGGTGTAGTCGGCGACGGCGCTGACCGGGCGTTTTTTGGGATCGTTGACGCGGATGAAGATGCGGGCGGTTTGGGCGACCAACGCGCCGCGCCAGCGGCGGGGTCGGAAGGGGCTGATCGGGGTGATGGCCAGGAGCGGCGCGCCGATCGGCAGGATGGGGCCGTGGGCCGAGAGGTTGTAGGCGGTGGAGCCCGCGGGCGTGGCGACGATCAGCCCGTCGCAGACGAGGTCGCTCAACCGTTCGACGCCGTCGATCCACAAGGAGAGCGATGCGGCCTGGCGGGTTTCGCGCAACAGCGAGACCTCGTTGATGGCGAGCCCCTCTTCGGAGTGGCCGTCGAGCATCGTGGCGCGCATGCGCAAGGGGTGGAGTTTGGTCGTGGCCGCCCGTTCGATCCGCTCCATGAGATCGCCGGCGGTGTAGCCGTTCATCAAGAAGCCGACGGTGCCGAGGTTCATGCCGTAGATCGGCTTGGGCGTGGCGATGGAGCCGTGCAGCGTTTCCAGCATGAAGCCGTCGCCGCCGAGCGGCACCAGGACGTCGGCCTCGGTGATGTCGTGTTGTCCGTAGCGCTGGACGAGGGCGCGGAGCGCGGCCCGTGCCTTGGGCGTGTCCGCCGCACAAAAGTGGAGCCGCAAAGGTGAATTCTCCCGATGCCGATCGCTTTTCAAGCGGCGTTACGCCGGCTAGATACGCCTTGTCGAGCAGCCGGTAAACCGCATCGACGACCGAGGACCCGGGGCCTCGCGGCCCGCTAGTTGAGGACACGCCCACCCATGCTCGTCGACCCGTTCCAGCGCCACGTCACCTATGTTCGGATTTCCGTGACGGACAGGTGTGATTTTCGCTGCGCGTATTGCATGGCCGAGCACATGACGTTCCTGCCGAAGAAGGAGTTGCTGAGCCTCGAGGAGTTGGACCGTCTGGCGACGGCGTTCGTCGAACTCGGGGTGCGCAAGATCCGGCTCACCGGCGGCGAGCCCTTGGTGCGGCGCAACGTGCTCTGGCTGATCGAGCGGATCGGGCGGCACGTCCAGGCGGGCGGGCTCGACGAGCTGACCATCACCACCAATGGCAGCCAGTTGGCGCGGGTGGCGGGCGACCTGGTGGCAGCCGGCGTGCGGCGCATCAACGTTTCGCTGGACACGCTCGATGCCCAGAAATTCAAGGCGATCACCCGCTGGGGCGACTTCTACAAGGTGATGGACGGCATCCGGGCGGCGAAGGCGGCGGGCTTGCACGTCAAGCTGAACGCGGTCGCCCTCAAGGGTGTCAACGAGGACGAGTTCGACCGGATGATCGGCTGGTGCGGCGAGGAAGGCTTCGATCTCACCTTGATCGAAACCATGCCGCTGGGCGAGATCGACGAGGACCGGACCGAGCAATATCTGCCGTTGTCGCGGGTGCGGGCCGATCTCGCCAAGCGCTGGACGCTGACCGACATCCCCTATTCGACCGGCGGCCCCGCGCGCTACGTGCGGGTGGAGGAGACGGGCGGGCGGCTCGGCTTCATCACGCCGCTGACGCACAATTTCTGCGAGAGCTGCAACCGGGTGCGGGTGACCTGCACGGGCACGATGTACATGTGCCTGGGCCAGGAGGATGCGGCCGACCTGCGCACGGCGCTCCGCGCCTCGGAGGGCAACGCGGCGCTGGTTGCGGCCATCCGCGACGGCATCGCCCGCAAGCCCAAGGGCCACGACTTCGTCATCGATCGCCGCCGCCGGGCACCCGCATTGGCGCGGCACATGAGCGTGACGGGCGGCTGAGCCGGGTTCCGGGTGCTCCCGGTCAGGGGGTCGGGGCGGCGTCGCGGGCGGTGACGAGGCTCCGCACCTCGGCCAGCTCGCTCTCCAACGCGCCCAGGGCCGCGAGGCTCGGCGGGTCCTGTTCGTAGCGCTGCGCCAGCCGGGCGACCGCCACGGCACCGATGTTCGCGCTGGCGCCCTTCAGCGCATGGGCCGACCGGCGCCAGGCCGCCGCGTCGTCGATCGCGCGCCGCATCCGGTCGAGGTAGAGTGCCGCCGTTTCCAGGTAGAGATGGAGCAACTCGCGCTCCAGAGCCGGGTCGCCGGCGGTGAACGAACGCAATCGCGCGTCGTCGATGATGGGCCCATCCATCGCGCGTCCTTCGCGGTGCCGCATGCCGAAACCCCTCGGCTCGTCGTCGCCGCTCCATGCGGCAGGCTTACGCGCGGGCTGCAGGCGACGCAACCCAGACGCGTATCGCTCTGCGTTGCCATCGCGCAACAGGCCGTGGTTTCCGTGCATGGGCTCCGAGATGACAGAGAATAATCCTATGGCCAGGAACCTGCTCTTCGACTACCAGTGAGTTGTGAACGCAAGAGCCGGCCGACTGCAACCGCCGCGTTGGCCAGGGCTCGTTCGAGGACCGGCAACGCAAAACGAGAGCGGCGATGTCCCGAGCCCCGGAGCCCCCCCTCGAGCTGCTGACGCCCACCACCATGGCCATGGCCGATCGCTGGACGATCGAAGCGGGGACCCCCGGCATCGTCTTGATGGAGCGCGCGGGCGCAGGCCTCGCGGCACGGGTCCGCGACCTGTGGGACGGTGGCCGCATCCTGGTCTTGGCCGGCCCCGGCAACAATGGCGGTGACGGCTTCGTCGCGGCGCGCCATCTCCACGGCTGGGGCTTCGACGTGGCGGTGCATCACCTCGGAGCACTGGCGGAGCTTCGGGGCGATGCGGCGCTCGCCGCCCAGGCCTATCCTGGGGCGACGGTGCCGTTGGCGGCGGATTTGGACCTCGACGGCGTGGGCCTCGTGGTGGATGCGTTGTTCGGGGCCGGCCTTAGCCGCGCTCTGCCGCCGGAGGTTGCCGAACTCGTCCGGCGCATCACCGCGGCCGGGCTGGCGGTGGTGGCGGTCGACCTGCCATCGGGCATCGACGGCGCCAATGGCCAGGCCCACGGGCCCGCGTTTCGCGCCAGCACCACCGTCACCTTCGCCCGCGCCAAGCCCGGTCACTATCTGCTGCCGGGGGCGGAGCACAAGGGGACCCTGCACGTCGTCGACATCGGGCTGGACGCGGCTGCACTGGCGCGCGCGCATCGCACGCCGCCGGGGCCGCTTTGGGTCAATCGGCCCGACCTCTGGCGGCATCTCTGGCCAAAGCCACAGCCCGCGGACCACAAATACCGGCGCGGCCACGCCGTCGTCGTCGCCGGCGGCGTCGCCACGGGCGGTGCCGGCCGGCTGGCTGCGGGGGCGGCCCTGGCCAGTGGGGCCGGGCTCGTCACCCTGGTTTGCCCCAAAGGTGCGCTGACGACCCATGCGAGCCGGCTCGATGCGGTGATGGTGCGGCCCTGCGCCGACGGCGACCTCGGGCCGCTGTTGGCCGACGCCCGACGCAATGCTTGGCTGTTGGGCCCGGGGGGCGGGGTGGGGGCGGAACTCCGGCGGCAAGTCGAGACCGTGCTCGGGCTGGGCCGCGCCACGGTGTTGGACGCGGATGCGCTCAGCTGTTTCGAAGATGACGTCCAGGGGCTGGCCGCGTGCGTCCAGGGCCCGTGCGTGTTGACGCCGCACGCCGGCGAGGCCGCGCGCCTGGGCGCCACGAGTGGCTCGAAGCTCGAAGATGCCCAGGAGCTGGCGCGGCGGAGCGGGGCGGTCGTCGTGCTGAAGGGCTTCGACACCGTGGTCGCGGCACCGGATGGACGCACCGCCATGGCCACCAACGGGTGTGTGCATCTGGCGACCGCCGGTGCCGGTGACGTGCTCGCCGGGGTCGTGCTCGCCGCCCTCGCCCGGGGCGTGCCCGCGTTCGAAGCCGCCGCCGCGGCGGTTTGGCTGCACAATGAGGCAGCCCGAGCGGCCGGGGGCAGCTTGACGGCCGATGACCTGTCGAGGCATTTACGTTGGGTCGTTACTGACCCAGCCATAATAGCCCGATGAGCAAACCGTGGTCGCCACTGGAAGTTTGCTCCGCTGTTCTTGCCAAGCGTTCTTTTGGTTGGGTCCCTTCCGGTTGAACATGCAGAGTTGAGAGGCCTGGCTTTGTGGACGACTTCGAGGTGAAGCAGGCCTCGCACGCGACGATCGAGGCGGTGGTGGGCGCAGCACCGCCATTGGCGGCGGGGGATGGTCGATGACCGCAAACCCGGCCAACGCGCTCACCGACGTGCTGGCAGCGGCGGGCATCGGTTGCATCGGCCTCCGTCGCACGCGTGACGGCGGTCCCTTCGAGATTGCCGAGGCGAACGCGCTGGCGCTTCGCTGGCTGGGGCTGGAGAACCGGTTCGAGCGCGGCGGCCTGGGCCTGGAGCGGTTGGCGGCGAGCGGCGTGCCGATCGACATCTGGGCCGAGCTGGTGCTAGCGACCAGTCGCGCCCGCGCCTTCCAGGTCGAGCTGGAGGCGGTGCCCGGTCGGCGCCTGGCCTTGTCCTTGACCGGGGCGCCGGTGGCGGACGGCGGCTATTGGTTGGTGCTGCGCCCCGAAGCGGGCGAGGCCGCCGGCCCCGAAGCCACGCCGCTCGGCCTCGATGCGCTGATCGACGAGCCGATCTACGCCTTGACCATGGATGTCGACTGCCGGCTCGGTCTGGCGTGGACGCTCGGGCCGATGGCCGCGCTGCTCGGCCGCGTGCCGGAACCGGGCAGCTCGTGGACGTTGCTGCTGGCGGAGGACGATCGGGCCCGCTGGCGCGACCGCAACCTGGAGGTGCTGGCGGGAACGCCCGCGTCGTGCCGCTACCAGTTGCGCGGCGCCGACGGCCGTCTCGTGACGGTCGAGGACCATGCCATCCCGCAGCGGGATGCCACCGGGCAGGTCTCCGGTCTGCTCGCCCGTCTCCGGCCCGTCGTGGCGGCCGAGCCGGCCGTGCCTGCCCCGATCCCGCTCCAGACGCTGGCCAAGCTGGCGCTGCGAGCGGCGACACCGGTCGCCGTCGTGCTGGATGACGCGGGCACGGTCGGCGCGGAGCTGCCGCTTGCGGCGGCGCTGGACGCGGCCACCGAGGGCTGGCCCGCCGCGGCGACGTTTCTGGCGGCCGTGCACGGCCATGGCGAAGCGCTGGCCGCCCTCGTCGCCGCCGTCGAGCCCGAGGCCCTGGCGGTCGCCACGCGGCTGGGTGGGGTGGTGGTCGAGTTGGTGCCCCTCGGCGATGGCCAGAGCTTGGTGATGCCGGCCGCCCTGCCGCCGGCGGCTGCCGAGACCGGGCCGGAGCCCGGCCTCGCCGACGGTACCGCGCTCGAGCCGCCCGTGCGCAACGAGGGCGCTCCGCCCTGGCGCGCCATTCTGGAGGTGGTCGTCGACGGCATCATCACCACCAACGCCAAGGGCATGGTCGCCGACTTTTCCGCTGCAGCCGAACGCTTGTTCCGCACCCCGGTCACGGTGGCGCGGGGGCGACCGCTGGAGGCCTTCATCGGCGTGCCGCCCGGCGAAGAGGCCGATCTGCTCCAGCTGTTGGAGACGGCCGCCCGCGACGGTGGCCGGTTGACCGAACTCGTCGCCCGCCACGGCGCCGAAGACGTCACGCCGATCGAGGTGACGGTCAGCCGCGTCGACGACACCGATACGGGCGGCCTGTTGCTCACGGTGCGCGACGTTTCCGCCCGGCGCGAGGCGGAAGAGACCATCCGCCGGCTCGCCTCGCGCGACCCCCTGACGGGGCTGCCCAACCGCCTCCTGTTCGACGACCGGCTGGCGCAGACCGTGGAACGCGCGCGCCGCAACCCCCAAGAATTCGCCGTCATGCTGCTCGACCTCGACCGCTTCAAGCTGGTCAACGAGAGCCTCGGCATGGCCAAGGGCGATCAGCTGTTGCGCGAGGTCGCGCGCCGGCTGGTCTTGGTGCTGCGCCGCTCCGACACGGTCGCCCGGCTCGGCGGCGACGAGTTCCTCCTGCTGCTGCCGGGCTGCCGCGGCGCCGAAAACGCCGCCAAGGTGGCGCAGAAGATCCTCGACGTGATGCGCCAACCCTATGCCATCAACGGCCAGGAGCTGAGCGCCACCGCCAGCATCGGGATCGCGCTGTTCCCCCACGACGGCGCCGACGGCGAAACCCTGTTGAAGAACGCCGACACCGCCCTCTACCGCACCAAGGAACAGGGGCGAAATTCCTATCAATTCTACACCGGCGACATGAACGCGCGTGCCTTCGAGCGGCTGGTACTCGAAACGCAGCTGCGCCGGGCCTTGGAGCGGGGCGAATTGGCGCTCCACTACCAGCCCTTCGTCGATGTGCGCACCGGCGAGATCACCGGTGTCGAGGCCTTGGTTCGCTGGTTCCACCCCGAACTCGGCCGCGTGCCGCCCAGCGAATTCATTCCGCTCGCGGAGGAAACGGGCCTCATTTTGCCGATCGGCCAATGGGTGCTCACCGAGGCCTGCCGCCAAGCGCGGGAATGGCAGCGGATCGGGTTCACGGGGCTACGGCTTGCCGTCAACCTTTCCAGCCGTCAGTTCAAGCAGCGCAACCTCGTCGACACCATCCGCCGGGTCCTCCACGCGACCGGCATGCCCTCGCATCTGTTGGAGCTGGAGCTGACCGAGAGCGCCTTGATGGAGGACGTCGACGAGAGCATCGCGCGGCTGCAAGCCATCCACGATCTGGGCGTCCAGTTCGCGGTCGACGACTTCGGCACGGGCTATTCCTCGCTCGCCTATCTCAAGCGCTTCCCCATCCGCTGCCTCAAGATCGACCGCTCCTTCGTAAAAGACGTCACGACCGACATGAACGACGCCGCGATTGCCCAGGCCATCGTCGCACTCGCGGAAATGCTCAAGATCAGCGTGGTCGCCGAAGGCGTCGAGACCCGCGAACAATTGGCGATGATCAAACGCTTCCGCTGCCAGGAACTGCAGGGCTTCCTGTTCAGCGGCCCCCTGCCACCCGACGAAATGCTGGCCCTGCTCCGCTCGGACCGCCGCCTCGACGTGAGCGACCTGCCGGCTTCTTGACGGTCTGGAAGAAAGGAAGTGTCTAGGGGGCTTTTGGCCCCCTAGGACCCCCCAGCCAGCGGCCTTGCCGCCGGCCAATTCGAGGGGGTGCAGCGGCCTTGCCGCTGGCAGTTTGCCCAGTTGCGAAAACGATGGCGGGACGTGCGTGCACGTCCCGCCATCATTTTCGCCGGGGGTTTCCAAGGGGGCCAAAAGCCCCCTTGGTCTTGGCTTTCCTGGGGGGCCAAAAGCCCCCTTGGCTTCACCTTTGCCTGGACCTTGCGTGGACCCGTCGAACGGTCAATTGCTGGGGTGGTCTCTTTCGGTCGACAAGGGGGCCAAGAAACGAGCAGCGGGGATGGCGATGGCGAGCACGACGAGCAACCGACACACGGGCGGGCCGGGCTATACACCTTTGACGCCCGCAACCTTGCCGGCGTGGCTGGCCAAGACCGCTGGCGCGGCGGCCCGTCTTGGGGGGGAGCCTCGGGATTGGCGGGTGCGCGAGGTGGGCGACGGCAACCTCAATCTGGTTTTCATCGTCGAAGGGCCTGGGGGCGGGCTCGTGGTGAAGCAAGCACTGCCTTATGTGCGGCTGGTGGGGGAGAGCTGGCCCTTGCCGTTGGATCGGTCCTGGTACGAGTATCGGGCGCTGGTCACGCACGGGCGTTTCGTGCCGGAGCTGGTGCCGGCGTTGTACCATTTCGACGCCGAACAGGCGGCCGTGGTGATGGAGTGGCTGAGCCCGCACATCATCCTGCGCAAGGGGCTGATCCAGGGGCGGCGCTATCCCATGGTGGCGGAGCATCTGGCCGCCTTCATGGCGCGCAATCTGTTCTTCACCTCGGACCTCGGCATGAAGGCGGCGGAGAAGCGGGCGCTGCAGGGCGAGTTCTCGCACAACATCGAGCTTTGCCGGATCACCGAGGAGCTGATCTTTACCGATCCCTACCGCATCGCCGAGCTGAACCGCTGGACCAGCCCGCAGCTCGACGACGTTGCCACCGCGTTCCGCGCCGATGCCCCGCTCAAGGTCGCCATTCAGGAGCTGAAGTGGGGCTTTCTGAGCCGCGGCCAAGCGCTCCTGCACGGCGACCTGCACACGGGCTCGGTGATGGTGACCGAGGCGGACACCCGCGTGATCGACCCCGAATTCGCCTTCGTCGGGCCAATGGGCTTCGACGTGGGTGCGGTGCTCGCCAATTTCTTCCTCGCCTATTTCGCCAAGGCCGGTCATCCGGGGGACGAGGACGAACGCGCGGCCTACGAGGCTTGGCTGTTGCAGACCGCCGATGCCGTCTGGACCAGCTTCGAGCGCCGCTTTTTGGCGCTGTGGCGGGCGCATGCCCAGGGCGATGCCTTTACGGGTGAGCTGTTCCTCGACGCCGCGGGCTCGGCCGCCCTGGAGGCCAAGCGCCAAGCCACCATGCGCGAGCTCTTCACCGACAGTGTGGGCTATGCCGGTGCGAAGATGGTGCGCCGCATCCTGGGCCTCGCCCACGTCGAAGACCTGGAGTGCATTGCCGATCCGGACGTGCGGGCGGTCTCCGAGCGCCGTGCCCTCGCCATGGGGCGCAGCCTCATCGTCGAGCGGCAACGGTTCGACGGGATGGCGCCGGTCCTGGATCTCGCCCGCAACCTGAGGCAGCAGGTGCTGCCATGAAGATCGACGGGAAGGCCTACCGCACCATCTGGCCGAGCGCCGACGGCAGGGCCGTCGAGGTCATCGACCAGACCCGGCTGCCGCACCGCTTCGAGGTGCTGACGCTGCACGACGTGGAGGACGCTGCCCGCGCCATCGAGCGCATGGTGGTCAGGGGGGCGCCGCTGATCGGTGCGACCGCGGCTTATGGCATGGCCTTGGCGATGCGCGCGGATGCCAGCGACGCGGCGCTGGCGGCAGCCTATGAACGGTTGTTCGGCACCCGTCCCACGGCGGTCAACCTGCGCTGGGCGCTCGACGACCTGCGCGCGCTCTTGCGACCCTTGCCGGTGGCCGCGCGCGCCGATGCGGCCTGGCGCCGTGCCGGCGAGATTGCCGACGAGGACGTCGAGGTCTGCCGCCGTATCGGTGAGCACGGCCTTGCCGTCTTCCGCGAGGTGTTCGAGCGGAAAGGGCAGGGACCCTTGCGCGTGCTCACCCATTGCAACGCCGGTTGGCTGGCTACGGTCGATTGGGGGACGGCACTCGCACCGATCTACATGGCGCACGATGCGGGGCTCTCGGTCGAGGTCTGGGTCGACGAGACGCGGCCGCGCAACCAAGGGGCGGCGCTCACCGCCTGGGAACTCGGCCGCCATGGCGTGCCGCACCGGGTCATCGCCGACAATGTCGGCGGCCATTTGATGCAGCATGGGCTGGTCGATCTCTGCATCGTCGGGACCGACCGGACGACCGCCCAAGGCGACGTCTGCAACAAGATCGGCACCTATCTGAAGGCGCTGGCCGCCAAGGCGAACGGTGTTCCCTTCTACGTGGCGCTGCCGCACACCACGATCGACTGGACGGTCCGGGACGGGGTGAGGGAGATCCCGATCGAGGAACGCGACGCGCGTGAAGTGACCCACATCCAGGGCCTCGACGCCGCGGGCGAGGTGGTGGAAGTGCGCCTCACGCCCGAGGGCAGCGATGCGGCGAACTATGCCTTCGACGTCACCCCGGCGAACCTGGTCACCGGCTTGATCACCGACCGCGGCGTGTGCTCCGCGAGTGCCGAAGGACTGGGAACGCTGTTCCCCGACCGGGCGGTGGCGAGTTGAGGTCGGGAACACCAAGGCAGCAGGGGGCTTTTGGCCCCCTGCACCCCCGACCGACGGCGATGCCGTCGGACTTGCGGACGTTTTCCTTCACCAAGTCGCGGCGGCGGTAGCCGTGGCGTCGGGGGGCGCGGGGGGGCCAAAAGCCCCCCGTTTTCGTTCTCACCGCCATGCCAGCCGCAGACGGCAGGCTGGCGTTCCCTCCACGTCCGCCAAGTGCTCCTCGACCGTGCTGCGCGGGCTGACGAGTTCCCGGTACAGTCTTTGGAAGGTCGCGGCATAGAAGCGGGCGAGGGGGCCAGCGGCGGGGCCGGCGGCGGCGATGGCGCCGCCGACGATGTCGACGGGGAGCGGATGGCCCTTGCCGACGACGAGGCGGCCGCTGCCGGTGAAGGTCCAGGCGTGGCGGCCGATCGCTTTCAGGAGCACGAAGCTGGCGAGGCTCGGGGGCAGCACGCGGAGGAGGGCCTGGGCGGGTTTGGGGATGCGATGCGCGAGGAGATAGTCGCCGGTGCGCTTGCCGGCTTCGGCGGCGAGTTCGACCGCGAGCGGCTCGCCCAGGGCTGCCACCGCCGCGCGGTAGAGGGCGGCGACGTGGGCTTCGTCGACCATCCGTTGCGGCAGGGCCTCGATATAGGCGTCGAGGCCGGCGTCGCGCAGGACGGCCGTCGCCCGATCAGCACCTTCACGGTCGCCGATCGCTTCGACCAGGCGGGTGATGGCATTGGGGCCGATGCGGCCGATCGGGTCGTCGGCATCGGCTGAAACGGGACGGGCGGGGCCATTGGACCCCGCCCGCTCGGACCCGGTCATCGCCAGGGGTCGCCGCTCAGTCCGAACCGACGGCGGCTGCTTTGGCGACTGCGGCGTTCTTGGCCTGGGCCTCGCGCGCCTTGAGCGAGGCCGCGTCGTCGACCTTGCGCACCGCTCTTGGCTTGACCGGCGTGTTCGGCCGGCCGCAGGCCATGATCGGGCCCTTGTCCTCGATGCCCTTGAAGTCGATGTCGGCGGCAAGCTCCGGCCGGCTCGCCTTGAGCTCGGCGATCTGCTCGGCGGTGAGCACCTTGCTTTCGTCGAAGCCCAGATCGACGTCGGCGTTCATGCCGTTCACCTTCAGCCGCTCGAGGTCGTAGAACTTCTTCGTCCACGTCGTCATGGCGAAGGCCTTGAGGCAGCCCAGCATGTATTTGCGCTTGTAGCGATCCTTGATCCACGGATAGGAGAAGACGCTCTTGCGCATGTAGAAGCGGGCGTAGTTCTTCAACACGCCCTTCAACACCTGCTCGCGGGTCATGCCCTCGGGCTGGATGATCGGGGTGACGAAGTTGTACTTGGCGTAGTCGCGCACCTCGACCTTGTCGCCCAGTTCCTCGAACAGCTCGGCGAACGGCCACGGCGTGTACATGTTCCAGTTGGCCATGTCCGGCTGCCAGTCCTGCGCCAGCCGGTAGGTCTCCTCGATGGTCTCGGGCGTTTCGTTCTCCATGCCCATGATGAACTGGGCCTCGGCCACCATGCCGGCGTCTTTGAGCAGCTTGATGGCGAGCTTGTTCTGCTCGATCGTCGTTTCCTTGCGGAAGCGATCGAGGTTCATCTGCGCCGCAGCTTCCGTGCCGAGCGAGACGTGCACGAGACCGGCCTTGCGGTAGAAGGGCAGCAGGTCGCGGTCGCGCAGGATGTCCGTCACCCGCGTGTTGATGCCCCAGGTCACCGGCAGGTTGCGCGCGATCAGTTCTTCGCACAGCGCGATGAACTTCTTCTTATTGATGGTCGGTTCCTCGTCGGCGAGGATGAAGAAGCCGACTTGGTGGTCGCGCACCAGGGTTTCGATTTCGTCGACGAACTTCTTCGGATCGCGGGTGCGATAGCGCCGCCAGAACTTCCACTGCGAGCAGAAGCGGCAGGTGAAGGGGCAGCCGCGGGCGAAGTTCGGCACGGCGACGCGGACGTTGAGCGGGATGTAGATGTACTTGTCCCACTCCAACAGCGACCAGTCGGGCGTCAGAGCGTCCAAGTCCTTGATCACCGGATGTGCCGGCGTGGCCACCAGTTGGTCGCCCTCGAGGAAGGCGAGGCCCTTGATGTCGCGGCGTTCGTCCTGGTGCGTGCCGCGTTCGATGGCCTGCAACAGGTTGACGACGATCTCCTCGCCTTCGCCACGGACGATGTAGTCGATCCAGGGCGCTTCGCTCAGCACCTGCGAGTACATGAAGGTGGGGTGGATGCCGCCGAGCACGGTGACCGCGTTCGGCATTTCCCGCCGGACGATCTCCAAGGTCTCCTGCGCCTTGTAGATCATGGGCGTGATGGCCGTCGCCAGCACCACGTCCGGCTGGTTGGCCCGGATGATTTCGGCCAGCTTGTCGTTCGGGATGTCGTTGGTCATCGCGTCGACGAAGCGAATATTGTTGATACCCGCCGTCTTCAACGCCCCCCCGATATAGGCGACCCAGCCCGGAGGCCAGTTGCCGGCGATTTCGGCGCCCCCGCAGTGGTAATTCGGCTGGATCATCAACACGCGCATGGCGTTCCCCCCGACTGCTGTTGCGCCTTCTGTGTGGACGATACTCATGGCGCGAAGGCTCCCCCATGATGCAGGTCAATTGCCGACTAGAAAGGCTGCCCCATTGGCGAGACGAAAGTCCGTTGTCCGAAGTAACGAGGCATCGCTCAAGCCGCTTGACGCAGCCCAACTTCTGCCCAAACCGCGACCAGTGCGGCGATCAAGCGATCGATGTCGGCATCGGAATGGAGCGGCGAGGGCGTGAAGCGGAGCCGCTCGGTGCCCCGCGGCACGGTCGGATAGTTGATCGGCTGCACGTAGATGCCGAAGCGGTCCATCAGCGTGTCGCTGATTTGCTTGCAGCGGACCGGGTCGCCGACCATTACGGGCACGATGTGGCTCGGGTTCGGCAGATGCGGAATGCCGGCCGCATCGAGCCGTTCACGGACGCGGCGGACGCGCTCGCGCTGGCGTTCGCGCTCGATCGAACTGGTCTTCAGATGGCTGATGCTGGCGATGGCACCGGCGGCAACCGCGGGCGGCAAGGCCGTCGTGAAGATGAAGCCCGAGGCATAGGAGCGGACGAAGTCGCAGAGCGCGGTCGAGGCGGCGATGTAGCCACCCAGCACGCCGAAGGCCTTGCCGAGCGTGCCCTCGATCACCGTCAGCCGGTGCGCCACGCCTTCGCGCTCGGCCACGCCGGCGCCGGTGGGACCATAGAGGCCGACCGCGTGCACCTCGTCGAGATAGGTCATCGCGCCATGGGCTTCGGCGACGTCGCAGAACTCGGCGATGGGGGCGATGTCGCCGTCCATCGAATAGACCGATTCGAACGCCACCAGCTTCGGCGTCGCCAAGGGCAATTGGCTGAGCTGGCGGTCGAGGTCGGCGGGGTCGTTGTGCTTGAAGATGCGCTTTTCCGCGCGGCTTTGGCGGACGCCCTCGATCATCGAGGCATGGTTCAACTCGTCCGAGAAGACGACGCAGCCCGGGATGCGCGAGGCGAGGGTGCCCAGAGCCGCCCAGTTCGAGACGTAGCCCGAGGTGAAGAGGAGGGCGGCTTCCTTGCCGTGGAGCGTCGCCAGCTCCTTCTCCAACTGGACGTGATAGTGGTTGGTGCCGGAGATGTTGCGGGTGCCGCCAGCACCGGCGCCGCAGCGGTCGATCGCTTCGTGCATGGCCGCGATCACGGCCGGGTGCTGGCCCATGCCGAGATAGTCGTTGGAGCACCAAACGGTGACGTCGCGGACCTCGTCCTCACCAAAATGCGCGGCTTTGGGAAAGGCGCCGGCCTTGCGCAGCAGCTCGGCGAACACCCGATAGCGGCCTTCCTGGTGCAGCTCGTCGAGCTGGGTCCGGAAAAACGTCTCGTAGTTCATGTCAGGCTCCCAGTTAGAGCGAGCACGGGTGGGACGGTGGTGGGGATCGACCGGACCATCGTCAGGCCGCCCGGGGGGCGAGGCAGGCATCGAAGGCGGCTTCGAGCCCGAGGCCGTCGAGCGACCAGCCCTCGGCGACGACCGCCAACTCGTCGCCGGCTGCCGGTTGGCAGGTCACGAGGCGGGCTTTGCCGCCGACGAGATCGAAGCGGACCCAGCCCTGGCACGCCCGGGCGACGCCGCGCAGCTCGACGATCCGACCGCAGCTGCCGTGCGCCAGGTCTTGGAGGAGATGCTCGAGATGGGCCGGATCGTAAGCGCCGAGCAGCGGCAGCCGCCAGGACTGGCGGGTCTCTTCGGTCCGCTCCTGGCTGGCGTCGAGTTCGCTGATGGGGCCGGCGCGCAAGGCCCAACGCCAGAGCGCCGCGTCGCGCAAAGGCAGCACCATGAACCAGTGTTCGACGATGGCGAGCGCCAGGAGGCTGCCGACCAGAAGGAGGCCAGCCGTCATGGTCGGGCCGGGTTGGAGCACCACCGCGTGCACCAACAAGGCCCCGGCGGCGATCGTCGAGAAGCTCACCGCAAAGGGAAAGAACCCGTTGGTCGGCCCTTTGCGGAAATAGCTGGTCAAGAAGGTCAATTGGCGCGGCAGGAACTCTTCGTTGATGTTCGGCACACCCCAAAAGACGTTGAGCTTGGCACTGACCCGCATGATCCAGAGGACGAGGAAGGTCCAGAGGCCGACCTGGTTGGGCGCGCCCCAGGTGACGACGAGGAGGGCAAGCGCGGTGGCCAGGATGGCGAGTTCGTGGTGGAGGATGGTCGAGAGCGCTTCGCGAAAACGCGGCCAACCGACCGCACCCGGCGTCGCCGGAGCGCGCCGGCTGCCGGTCACGTAGCCGGTCAAGAACGCGACCTCGTGCCAGCCCCAGACCAGGATGGCGGCGGTGAAGGCGACGTAGACGCCAAGCACGCTCGTGTCGTGCGCCGAGAGGAACAGAGCCGCCAGGCCGAAGACGCCGCACACCGTCGTTCCGGCCAGGCTCCAGCCATGGGTTCGCCGGGGCAAGCCGATCATCAACAGGATCAGGCCCGTGCTGAACCACCAGACGAAGGCGGCGTAGAGGATGGGGGCGGCGTATTCGAGCATGGTTTCCCGTTCAGCCTACCAGACCGGTGACAGGCGGATTTGCGCCGGCAGCGCGTGTTGCTTGGGCCGCATGACGTAGAGGCGCAGGAACACGGCACTGGCGCGGGCCATGAGCAGCGCCTTGCGGGCGCGCCCGGCGAGCCCGCCAGCAGCGTCGGCGGCGGTGATGCCCTCGTTGATCCGGCGGAGCTGTTCGAGGCCGCGCCGGAAGGCTGGGCTTTCGAGATCGAGCGTGATCGGGAAGACCTGCCGGGTGATCTCGGAGGTGATCTCGAACACGCGGTAGTCGTATTCGGTCGGATCGATGCCGAGGGCCTTGTGGAACTCGGGCCTCGCGTGGTCGCGCACGTACATGGTGGCGAACACGGCAAGCACGAAGAAGCGGATCCACAGCTTGTTCCAGCCCGTCAGCATGTGCGGGTTGGCGCGCATCAACAGCGCAAACGCCTCGCCGTGGCGGAACTCGTCGTTGCACCACTGCTCGAACCACTTGAAGATCGGGTGGATCCGGCGCTCCGGGTGCCGCTCCAAATGGCGATAGATCGTGATGTAGCGGGCGTAGCCGATCTTCTCCGAGAGATAGGTGGCGTAGAAAATGAACTTGGGGCGGAAGAACGTGTACTTCTTCGATTTGGTTAGGAAGCCAAGATCGACGCCGACGCCGTAGTCCTTCAAGACCTCGTTGATGAAGCCGGCATGGCGGGCTTCGTCGCGGCTCATATAGGTGAAGAGGCGGCGCAGGGGCTCATTCTCGATCCGCTTCTTGATCTCGGCATAGAGCACGCAGCCCGAAAACTCGGCCGTGACGGAACTGATGAGAAAGTCGAGGAACTCCTTCTTCAAGGGTTCCGGCAGCGCATCCGGATCGACCGCGTCGAACTCGGCGGTGCGGACGAAGTGGCCCTTGTTCGGGTCGCGCTTCATCTCGTCCAGGAGATCGTCCCACTCGCCTTGGATCGCGCTCACGTCGAGGCGATCCAGTTCGGCGAAGTCGGTCGTGTAGAACCGTGGGCTCAGGAGGGTGTTCTCCTGGGCTTTCTGCGTTGCCGCATTGGGCCGCCGCTGCAGCCAGTTGACCTCACTCATCCCGTCTTTCCCACCCTCAAAGCTTCTTGCCCGAGCTGAAGCTGAACTCGAGCAGTTCCATGAATTCCAGATCGCCGGTCAGTTCCGTCCAGCGCCGCTCCAACTGGCTGGCGCGGACGACCGTGGCCGTTCGCCGTTCGACGACGCGCGTGCCGAAGGGAACGTTCAACTCGGGCCCGTGGACGATGACCTCGTCCCCCGGATGGACGACGACGTCGCCGTCCAGTTCGACGTGGGCGTGCAGGCTGTCGTGGCTGTGTTCGACCTCGAGGGTGCAAGGCACCTCGAAGCGGCGCTTGGTGAACAGCGCCGGGCGTTGCGCCAGCCCGCTCATTGCTCGGCCGCCTCGGCGTAGAGCAGGGCCACGATCGCCGCCGTGTTGTCGCGGCCGAAGGCGCCGATCAGCTCGGCGCGGTGACCGGTGACCAGGTCTTCGAGCGACACCCGGCCATCGCTCCAGCCGATCATGCGGAAGGGCGCCTCGCTGCCGAGCTCGGTCCGCTTCCGCTCGCGGGCCACGGCGCGCAGCACGCCGCGGACGAAGGTGCCGTCGCCGGGATCGATCTCCTGGACGATGCGGTCGTTGCCGAACTCGCGCACGGTGATGCCGCCGTCGGCGCGGTCTTCGAAGTGCAGGTCGCGCATCATCAGCGGCCGGGCGGTGGTGTCGGTGAGCTCCACCTTCGGCAATTGACCGACCCCGAAGCCAACCGCGACGCAGCCGATCAACAAGAGCGTGGCAATGACCTCACCGCGCCAGGGGCGGCGGCTTGGCGGATGTTGGGACATCGGCTCTCTCCCTCCTGTTCGAGCCAGCCGGCGCGCCGCGAGCGCGGGCGCGCCGCCGCTCAATGTCCGGCAACCGGGGCCGGGGTCGTGCCCATGGTGCGGGCGCGGCCCGAGCCGGCTTCGCGCTGCACACGCGGCTGGGCGGCTTCGGTCCCGTAGGCGAAGTCCTGCAAGGCTCGGCTGACGATCTCGGCGACCGCCTGCGGGTCGTCGACGGTCCGCAGCATCGGTTGCGGATGGTTGAAGTGCCAGGGACGCACGTTCGGCCAGAGCTGGACGTAAGCGGCGCGATCCTCGTGGTTCAACACGAAGTTGATGTCGCCGGTGCCGTCGCGATAGGTCCGCACGCCGGCCGATTCGACCAGGCGGAACGGGATGTTCACGGTGATCGGCAGGGCCACGCCGGAGCGGACGACCAGACGCTTGTTGGTCAGCGTGTAGATGGTCGTGCGGGCATAGAGCCAGCCCAGGAGCAACAGGATGCCGATGGCCAGGAGCGGCAAGGGCGAGATCCACAAGGTGTGGATGATGGCCTCGCCGATGGTGGCACCACCCATGACGGCGGCGGTGCCGTTCCAGGCCAGGATGATCGCGCAATAGAGCGTGACCTTCCAGACGTGCAGGGCGCGGCGGGCGAGGGCGCGCCATTCCGGCGCTCCCTGCCACAGGATCCGCTCGTCAGCCGGCAGAGTTGCCGGCAGACCAGGGATCGGTTCGAAGTCGTACTCTTCCATCAGGAAGCCATCGCCGGCTGTGCGCGCGCGCCACCATAGACGTCGGCACCGGCATAGTACGCGCTGATCTTGTCCTCCTCCAACTTGGTGACGATGTCGGGGTGCTTCGTGGTCGGGACGAGGGCAAATTCGGCCTTGGTAACGATTTTCACCTTGGCTTTGCCTTGCCAGGTGTTGACGTCGACGAAGACGGCGGGGACCAGGACGGACTTGGATTGGTCGTCGAGCGCGACCTCGTAGTAGCGGATCAAGGCCTCGGCGCGATCGACCCAGGCCTCCTTGAGGGTGCCGACCGCACCGTCGCGGGCATAGACCGGCAGGCCGCGGGGGTCGGTGTCCTCCTTGGCGATCGAGAAGTCCGCCAGCACCCGCATGGGCGCGATCTTCGGGTTGCCGCTGTGGTCGATCTCCGGCTCGTCCCTGCGCATCGCGTAGGAGGCCGGGCCGACACCGTCGAGCATCGGGTTGCCGGTCGGCTCCGCCGGTGCCCCTTCCCAATCCTCGACATGGCGCAGCTTCAATTCGCGCGTGTCGGCGATGCCGTCGGGCTTCATGGCGACCGTGCCGTCATGCAGGTAGTAGGGCTTTTGGGCGGGCACGGCCGGGACCAGGATCTCCAAGGGGTCGCCCCGCTCGTTGGCCTTTTCGAGCAGGTAGCCTTCCCGTTGGTCCTCGCGGCGCAGCCAGTAGACGAGCCCCGCGAAGAACGCCCAAAAGAGGTAGAGTGCAATCAGCGCGACGTTGATGTGTTCCGTGACGGCGCCGATGGGCATGGTCGATCTCCTCCAGCAGTGGGCTCAGGCCGGGAATTGTCCCAGGCCGAAACCCGTGTTCGGCTGCGTTTCAAGAGCACTCGCGGGGCGCACGAGCGGTCCGATGGCAACCAGGGTCAAGAACAGCAAGGCGATCTCGATGTGGTAGACCACGGCATAGCCCGTGGCCGGGTCCATCAAGGCTTCCCCCAGCGAGCCCCGTTCGGCGAACACCGAGACGACGTCGCGGATCGCCCCACCCGCGGCGATGGCAAGCCCGGCGGCGGTCGCCTGCACCGCCCCCCAGGCGCCGAGTGCGATGCCGCTGTCCCCCGCCCGCGCCAACGCCATGGCGGCGGTCAGGGTCGACACGGCGAAGAGGCCGGCGCCGAGCCCGATCAGGCCCGTGCCGACGCGGAACAGCTCCGGTGATTGCAGCGGTGCTGCAAAAATGACGGCCGAAAAGGCGGCGAGCCCGATCAGGGCGCCGACCGCGGCGAGCCGATAGGCGTTCCACCGCTGGGTCAGGGCGCGCGCGGCGATGGCGAAACCGAGCAGCGAGCCGGCCGCCAGGATGGCGGTCAACTGGCTCGTCGCGCCGACCGAGAGCCCGAGGATTTCGCCACCATAGGGCTCGAGCAGGATGTCCTGCATCGAAAACGCGGCGGTGCCCAGGCCGATGGCGACCAGCAGGCGGGCCGTGCGGCCATGCTGGCTGATCTGCGCCCAAGCCTGGGCGAAGGTCGGCCGCGGCCGGTCGTCGGCGGTGACACGTGGGTCGCGCGCTTCCTGCTTCCAGAGTGCGATCAGGTTCAAGATCAGCGTGATGACGGCCGCCCCCTGGATCACCTCGATCAGGCGGAGCTGGCTGAAGTCGGCCAGGAGCCAGCCGAGCGCCATCGCACTGCCGAACATGCCGACCAGAAGGACGACGTAGAGCAGCGCCACGACGCGGGGGCGGGCCTGTTCGGGGGCGAGGTCGGTGGCGAGCGCCAGGCCCGCCGTCTGCGTGGTGTGCAGGCCGGCGCCGACGAGCAGGAAGGCAAGGCCGGCACCGAGATGGCCGAAGATGGCCGGCCCGTGCGTGTCGCCCGAGAGCACGATCAGGGCGAACGGCATGATGGCGAGGCCGCCGAACTGCAACAGCGTGCCCATCCAGATATAGGGCACACGGCGCCAGCCCAGCTTGGAGCGGTGCGTGTCCGAGCGAAAGCCGATCAGGGCCCGGAGCGGGGCGAAGACCAGCGGCAGCGAGACCATGAGGGCGACCAGCGAGGCCGGCACCCCCATCTCGACGATCATCACCCGGTTGAGCGTGCCCGTGAGCAACGCGGCGGCGAGGCCGACCGAGATTTGGAACAAGGACAGGCGCAACAGGCGCGGCAGCGGCAGGTCGTGCGTGGCCGCATCGGCGAAGGGTAAGAGCTTCGGTACGATGCGGGTCCAAAACGGGTGCTGACGCGTCGGCTGGGTCATCGTGGCACCACCTCCTGGGCTTGGGAGGTGTAGAAGCCGCTGACGATCCGCTCTGTCCGCGCCGGCTGCCAAGCGGCGAGCGCCGGCTCGTCGACGAGCCGGCGTCGGAGGGTGGCTTCCGCCACCGGCTCGATGGCGGGGGCGCGGTCGCCGCGCGGGAAGAAGCGGCCGACGACGTGCATCGCCGCGAGGGCCGCCGTGCGCGGGGCGAAGGTGAAGACGAGCGAGTGGTCGGCCCGGGCGGCGAGGCCCGCCACCACCCGCACCGCGTCGTCGAGGCGGTAGTGGATCAAGGAGTCCATGGCGACGACGTGGTCGAAGCGGCCGAGCGCAGGGTCGAGCATGTCGCCCGATTGGAACGTGATGCGGCCGGGCAGCGTTTGGGCCGCCGCGCGCTCACGGGCGAGATCGACCAGGGTGGGCGCGAGGTCGATGGCGACCACGTCGGCGCCGCGCCTCGCGGCCTCGATGGCGAGCATGCCTGTGCCGCAGCCGGCGTCCAGCAGGCGCCGCCCGGAGAGGTCCTCCGGCAACCAGCCGAGCAGCGTCGCCCGCATCCGGTCGCGTCCGGCCCGTACCGTGGCGCGGATACCGCTGACCGGCGCATCGGAGGTCAGCTTCGACCATGCCTCGGCCGCGGTGCGGTCGAAGTAGGTCAGGATCTCGCTCCGCCGGGTCTGGTACGTGCCGCTGGGCATCAATCGAACCCCAACAGCTCGAAGATGTCGCGGTCGCGCATCGGCTGCGCGACCTTCGGTTCCTGGTCGGTGCCCTGCCACAGCGCCTCGGCGAGGTGCATGTACTCGGCCTGGACGGCGGCCAGTTCCGGACTGTCCTCCATCTCGAACAGGGTCGCCTTCTTCAACCGCGAGCGGCGAATGACGTCGAGATCCTGGAAGTGCGCCATCAGCTCGAGGCCGACGGCGCTGTTGAACTTCTCGACCTGGTCGGTGCCACGGCTGCGATTGCAGACGACCCCACCAAGGCGCACCGCGTAATTCTTCGATTTCGCCAGAATGGCCGCGACGATGCGGTTCATGGCGTAGATCGAATCGAAGTCGTTGGCGGTGACGATCACCGCCCGGTCGGCGTGCTGCAAGGGTGCCGCGAAGCCGCCGCAGACGACGTCACCCAAGACGTCGAAGATGACCACGTCGGTGTCGTCGAGCAGGTGATGCTCCTTCAAGAGCTTCACCGTTTGGCCGACGACGTAGCCGCCGCAGCCGGTGCCGGCCGGGGGGCCCCCCGCCTCGACGCACATCACGCCGTTGTAGCCCTCGTAGACGAAGTCCTCGACGCGCAGTTCTTCCGAGTGGAAGTTCACCTGCTCCAAGACGTCGATCACCGTCGGCATCAGGCATTTGGTGAGGGTGAAGGTGCTGTCGTGCTTGGGATCGCAGCCGATCTGGAGCACGCGTTTGCCGAGCTTCGAAAAGGCGACCGACAGGTTGGACGAGGTCGTGCTCTTGCCGATCCCGCCCTTCCCGTAGACCGCGAAGACCTTGGCGCCCTCGATCTTGGCGTTCGGGTCGAGGTGCACTTGCACGCTGCCCTCGCCATCGGGTCGCTTCGGTGTCCGGTCCAGTACGATGGTCACGCCGCCACTCCCTCCGTGATACCTTCGACGCGGTCTTCCAGCTCTTCGCCGGCCCGCCGCAATGCTTCGAGAACCTCGTCGTCCGGCTCCCAGTAGTGGCGCTCGTGCGCCTCCAGGAGGCGGTGCGCGACCTTGGCCGAGGCCTTGGGATTCAAGGTGGCGAGGCGCTCGCGCATTTCCGGGTCGAGGACGTAGGTTTGGGTGAGTTGTTGATAGACCCAAGGCGCTACCTCGCCGGTGGTCGCCGACCAACCCATGGTGTTGGTGACGGCCGCCTCGATCTGGCGCACGCCCTCATAGCCGTGCTTCAGCATCGATTCGTACCACTTCGGGTTCAGCATCCGGGTTCGGGTCTCGAGCGCCACCTGCTCGCCGAGCGTGCGCACGAGGCCTTCGCCGCGGGTCTGGTCGCCGATGTAGACCGGCACCGATTGGCCGCGGGCCGAGCGCACCGCCCGGCCGATGCCGCCGAGGGTGTCGAAATAGTGGTCGACCGTGGTGACCCCGACCTCGACCGATTCGAGGTTTTGGTAGGCCAGCTGGACGTCGCCGAGCACGCTTTTCAAGAGGTCCGCCTGGCGCACGGGTTTGCCGCTGCGGCCATAAGCGAAGCACTTGCGTTTGGTATAGGTTGCCGCGAGTTCCTCTTCGTCTTCCCAGGCGCCACTGTCGATCAGCTGGTTGACGTTGGAGCCGTAGGAGCCGTCCGCGTTGGAGAAGACGCGCAACGCCGCGGTCTCCAGGTCGCAGCCATGGACCGTCTGGTAGTGCAGGGCGTGCTGCCTGACGAAGTTCTGCTCGACCGGCTCGTCGGCGCTTGCCGCGAGCCAGGTTGCCTCGGCCAGGAGCTTCGTCTGCAGCGGGAGCAGGTCACGGAAGATGCCGGAGAGGGTGGCGAGCACGTCGATCCGGGGCCGCCCCAGCTCCGCCAGCGGGATCAGCTCCGCACCGCAAAGCCGGCCATAGCTGTCGTAGCGCGGCCTCGCCCCGACGAGCGCCAACGCCTGGGCGATCGGTCCGCCCTCGCTCTTCAGGTTGTCGGTGCCCCAAAGCACGATCGCCACGGTCTCCGGCAACCCGTTGCCCTCGGCCTCGTGCCGCGCCAGAAGCCTTGCGGCTTGGCGCTTGCCGTCGGCGAGCGCGAAGGCGCTCGGGATGCGGAAGGGATCGAAGCCGTGCAGGTTGCGGCCCGTCGGCAGGATGTTGGGGTTGCGCAGGAGATCGCCACCGGGAACCGGCCGAACGAAGCCGCCGTCCAGTGCGTGCAGCAGGCCCTCCAATTCATGGTCTTCGGCGAGGAGCTTGGCCGTAGCCGCGAGCTCGCGGAACAGCTCGAGCGTCGCCTCGGTGCCGTCGTGCGCCTTGGCTTCCTCGACGGGGGCGCCGGCGACCAGCTTTTCGATCGCAATGCGGGTCGGTTGCAGGCCGTGCGACGCCTCGGCCATGGCGAGGAGCAGATCGACCCGCTCTTCGGGGCTCGGCGCCTCACCGACGACGTGCAGGCCGTGGGGGATCAGCGTGTATTCGAGTTCGACCACGGCCTCGGCGAGCTTCGCCACCTCGGGCGCGGCTTCGGCCCCCCAGACGGGCGCGGCGGCCGCGAGGTCCAAGGCGACCGCTTGGCTCTGCAACAGCGCGGCCAGTTCGCCCCGCTCGATCACCTGTTCAGGCGGCAGTTGGCGCCAGCGGTCCAGCGAGGCCTTGATGTCGAGCAGGCCGCGATAGAGCCCGGCGTGGGTCACGGGCGGCGTCAGGTAGGTGACGGTGGTGGCGGCACCCCGCCGCTTCGCCAGCGTGCCCTCGGACGGGTTGTTCGCGGCATAGAGGTAAATGTTCGGTAGATCGCCGATCAGGCGGTCGGGCCAGCACTCGGCCGAAAGCCCGACCTGCTTGCCCGGCATGAACTCGAGCGCCCCGTGCATGCCGAAGTGCAGCACGGCATGGGCTTTGAAGTCCTCGCGGATGTAGCGGTAGTAGGCGGCGAAAGCATGGGTAGGGGCGAAGCTGCGCTCGAACAAGAGCCGCATCGGATCGCCCTCGTAGCCGAAGGCGGGCTGCACGCCGACGAAGACGTTGCCGAACTGGGCGCCCATGACGTGGATGGTCGCACCGTCGGTCTGGTGCTTGCCGGGAGCCGGGCCCCACTGCGCCTCGATCTCCTTGAGGAAGCGCTCGTGCTTGACGTGCTGGTCGACCGGGATACGGGTATGGACGTTGGCATCGGCGCCGAATTGCCGCGCATTGCCCTCCAGAATGCGGCAACGGAGTGCGTCGACGTCCGTGGGCACGTCCACCGTGTAGCCCTCGGCCGCCAAGGCTTCGAGCGTGTGCTGCAGCGAGGCGAAGACCGATAGGTGTGCTGCCGTGCCGATGGCGCCACCATTGGGCGGGAAGTTGAACAGCGTGATGGCGAGGCGGCGCTCGGCGCGCGCCGTCCGCCTGAGGGCCACCAGCTTGGCGATCCGCGCCGCCAGCATGTCGGCGCGCTCGGGGTCGGCCTGCATCTCGCGGGCATGCTCGCCGACGCTGATGGTCGAACGGCCGCCGTAGACGAGCGGGCCGGTGGCGCCGTCCAACTCCGGAATGGCGACCATCATGGTTGCCTCGACCGGCAACAGGCCGCGCTCGTTGGCGTGCCACTGTTCGAGGTTTTGGAACTCAACCGCCTGGGCCGCGAGATAGGGCACGTCCAGCTTCGCCAGGATCTCCTCGGCGGCGCGGGCGTCGTTGAAGGCGGGCCCGCCGACCAGCGAAAAGCCGGTGAGCGACAAGATCGCATCGACCGTGCAGCGGCCGTCGGCGACGAAGAACTGCTCGATCGCGGGCCTTGCATCGAGCCCGCTGGCGAAGGCCGGGATCACGCGCAGCCCACGGCGCTCCAGGGCGGCGATGACGCCGTCGTAGTGGCCGCTGTCGCCGGCGAGCACGTAGGAGCGCATCACCAACAGGCCGACGGTGCCGGTGCAGCGCGAGCCGGCCGGCTTGGGCAGGTGGTCGACGCGGTCGGTGATCCGGCCCTTGAGCCGCGGATGATAGACGCCGATCTCCGGATATTCCGCCGGCAGCGCGTAGCGCACCTTGCCCTTGAGCGGCTTGCGCTCCCCGTCGGCGTAGCGATTGACCAGGAAGCGGACGAGATTCTCGATGTTGTCGTCGGAGCCCGACAGGAAATACTGCATCGTGAGGAAGTAGGCGCGCACGTCCTGGGCCGTGCCGGGAATGAAGCGGAGGATTTTCGGCAGCCGCTTCAGCATCGCCATCTGGTTGGCGCCGGAACTGGTGCCGGGCTTCTTGCTGCCGCGCAGCCGCTTCAACAAGGCCAAGGGGCCACTGTCGGATTTGTTCATGTGAAAGCGACCCATGCGGGTCAGCTTGATCACTTCGCCGGCGGAGATGCACACCACCATCGCATCGCAATGGTCGCGCCGCGCCTGCAGCCACGGCAGCACCGCCTGGATGTGGTCTTCCATGAACAGCATCGAGACGAAGACGATGTCGCCCTGCTCGATGTCGGCGCGGCAACGGTCCAACGCGGCCGGATCGTCGCTCCAGTCGGCCGCGGCATGCAGCGTGAGGCGCAGGCCAGGAACGTCGGCCGCCAGCGCTTTGCGCGTCCGTTCCGCTGCACCGGCCAGATGGCTGTCCAGCGTGATCAGCACGACGCGCATCTCGGTGGCCTCAGCGGCCGAAGTGCGACTTGGCATCATAAAGCGTCTCGACGGTGATGCGGCCAACGCCGCGTTCTTTGGCAAAACGTTCGGTGTTGTTGCGGGCGCGGTGGCGGACGAAGAACGGAATTTTCTTCAGCTCGCGCTCGGCTTCGGCGGTCCAGACCACGGTATCGACCACGGCGACCTCCGGGGCCGGGTCGGGGGGGGCGGCGGCGGCCTTGGCGGCGGGGCCCAGATGCGAGGGGGCTGCCTCGTGATGGAACTCGAAGTCCTCACGGAACATCTGCAGGAGATGTTCTTCCAGCCCCATCATCAGCGGATGGACGAAGGTGTCGAACAAGACGTTCGCACCCTCGAAGCCCATGTGCGGGGCGTAGCGGGCGGGGAAGTCCTGGACGTGGACCGGTGCCGAGATTACCGCACAGGGCACGCCGAGCCGCTTGGCGATGTGGCGCTCCATCTGCGTGCCGAGGACGAGGTCCGGATGCGCCGCGGCGATCGCCTGCTCGACCTCCAGATAGTCGTCGCTGATCAGCGCCTCGAGGCCAAGGGCCGCGGCGGCGGCCCGCACGTCGCGGGCGAATTCGCGGCCATAGGTGCCGAGCCCCACCACCGTGAAGCCCAGCTCCTTTGCCGCCACCCGGGCAGCGGCGATGGCGTGGGTGGCGTCGCCGAAGACGAACACGCGCTTGCCGGTGAGGTAGGTGGAATCGACCGAGCGCGAGTACCAAGGCAGGCGCGAGCGGGCCGTTGCCAAGACCGGTGCCGGGTCGAGGCCGAACAGGGCCGCCACCTCGCGCACGAAGTCCTGGGTGGCACCGACGCCGATCGGCACGGTGCGGATGGTCTGCTGCTTGAAGGTCCGCTCCAGCCAGCGCGCGGCGACGTCGGCGATCTCGGGGTAGAGCACGACGTTGGCGTCGGCCTCGGGCAGGCGCTGCAGGTCGCGGGGCCTCGCCCCCATCGGTGCGGTAACGTTCACGCGCACACCGAGTTCGCGCAAGAGGCCCTCGATCTCGCGCACGTCGTCGCGATGGCGAAAGCCCAGCGCCGTCGGCCCGAGGAGATTGACCGACGGTTCCGGGTTCGGCGCGCGCGCGGGCGAGCCGGGGGGAGGAGCAAGGGGGCCCGCAAACGCCCGCACGAGCTGGTAGAAGGTTTCGGCCGCCCCCCAGTTTTCCTTCTTCTGGTAGGAGGGCAGCTCCAAGGGCACGACCGGGATCGGCAGCTGCAGCGCCCGGGCGAGCCCGCCCGGATCGTCCTGGATCAGCTCGGCCGTGCAGGAAGCGCCGACGATCATCGCCTCCGGCTGGAAGCGCTCGAAGGCGGCGCGGGTCGCGTCCTTGAACAGCTCGGCCGTGTCCTTGCCGAGGTCGCGCGCCTGGAAGGTCGTGTAGGTCACGGGCGGGCGGTGGTCGCGCCGCTCGATCATGGTGAAGAGGAGGTCGGCATAGGTGTCGCCCTGCGGCGCATGCAGCACGTAGTGCAGCCCCTGCATGCCGGTGGCGACGCGCATGGCCCCGACATGGGGCGGGCCTTCGTAGGTCCAGACCGTGAGCTGCATGGCCTAGACCTCCAACCGCGTGCGGCGATCGAGCGGCCGGGCGAATAGCTCGGCCAGGTCCCCTGCCTGGTCGTAGCCCTGGATCGGCGTGAACAGGAGCTCGATCGACCACTTGGTGGTCATGCCGGCCGCCTCCAGCGGGTTGGCGAGGCCGAGGCCGCAGACCACGATGTCGGGCTTTGCCGCTTGGCAGCGGTCGAGCTGGCGCTCGACGTCCTGGCCTTCGCTCAAGGCGGTACCCGGCGGCAGCAGCGCCAGTTCGCGCTCCAGCTGTGCGCGGTGCAGGTAGGGCGTGCCGACCTCGACCGCCTCCATCCCCAACTCGCGCACCAAAAAGCGCGCCAGCGGGATCTCCAGCTGCGAATCGGGGAAGAAGAAGATGCGCTTGCCGCCGAGGGCAGGGCGGTGGCGTTCGACCGCCCGCGCGGCGCGCTCGCGGCCGGCCTCGGTCACGCTGTCGACCCGTTCGGCCGGCACGCCGAACGCGGCCGCGGCCGCCTCCAGCCACGCCGTCGTGCCCTCGGCGCCGAGCGGGAAAGGCGCCTCGATCGGGCGCGCCCCGCGGCGTTCCAGCGCCTTTGCCGTGTCGGCGAGGAAGGGCTGGGCGAGGAGATAGCGCGTCTTGGGGCCTATGCCGGCCAACTGGTCGGCGCGGCGCGGCGGCAGGAAGCCGACCCGCTCGATGCCCAACGCGTCGAACAGCCGGCGGAACTGGTCCTCCACCACGTCGGCCAAGGCGCCCACGACCAAAAGCGAGGGGGCGGCCTCGGCGGCGGCGCTTGACATCGTCGCCACGAGCGCGGCGAGGCAGCCGTCTTCGCCTTGGGTGAAGGTCGTCTCGATGCCGCTGCCGGAATAGTGCAGGACGCGCACGCTCGGCGCGAACGCCCGAGACAGGCGCTCGGCGGCGCGGCCGAGGTCGAGCTTGATCACCTCGGACGGGCAGGAGCCGACCAGAAACAGGAGCTTGATGTCGGGGCGGCGTTCCACGAGCCGGCCGACGACGCGGTCCAACTCGTCGTTCATGTCGGCGAGGCCGGCGAGGTCGCGCTCCTCCATGATCGCCGTGGCGAAGCGCGGCTCGGCGAAGATCATCACGCCCGCGGCGGACTGGATGAGGTGGGCGCAGGTCCTGGAGCCGACGACCAGGAAGAACGCGTCTTGGATCTTGCGGTGCAGCCAGACGATGCTGGTAAGGCCGCAGAACACCTCGTGCTGACCGCGTTCGTAGAGCACCGGCAAATCGTGGCAGCCGGTCTCGGTGACGGTGCGGGCGGTGGCGCCGCTCATGGGCGAACCTGGACCGGCGCCGGCTCGGCCAAGCGCGCGGCACGCAGCTTCAAGAGGAACTGGCCGGCGTTGATGACGTAGGCGGCGTAGGCGGCCAAAGCCAGCAGCATCAATTCGTAGGAGGCGAGCCAGCCGAACCAGAGGGCGAGCAGGTAGGCCGTGTGCAGGGCCAGGACCAGCATCGAGAACACGTCTTCCCAGAAGAACGCGGGCACGAACAGCCAGTGGCCGAACACCGCCTTCTCCCAGATCGAGCCGGTGACCATGATCAAATAGAGGACCAAGGTCTTGATCACGATCGAGACGTGCGCGGCAACCAAGCCCTCGCCGGTGGCGAGATAGCGGATCACCAGGACCAGGCTGACCAGGAAAACGACGAACTGCAGGGGGGCAAGCACGCCTTGGACGAGGGTCCAAGGCGACGTGTCACGCCGCCGCCGTTCTTCGGGCGTGTAGAGAGGTCGGGCTGGATTCACGCGGTGGCCGCGGTGATGCAAGACGTTCCTCCCCTTCGTCGCAACGGCTCCCTTGTTTCGAAGGCTATGACCCGAGGCGATCCCTGTCAATTTCACTAAACGTCAATACGTCTTGACAGTCGCTTGGCGGAAGGTCGGAGCCGGTCGAAACCCGCTTGCACGGCGGCGAGCGAAGGGCACGGGTTGATTGTAAGGTTGAGTTTACGTCAAGCATTCTTGACAAACAACCCCTCGCGGCGTTAGCCAGGGATGCGCGCTGGAGTGCGCTCCAGGCGTGTCGGTCAACGTCGTATCGGATCGAAGCCTTGCGCCTCGCCTTGACGCCAAACCCCCCGTCGAGGAACCCCCGCTGTCCCGGAGCGGGCGTCAAGGCACGATTGCTGCGCGGACGCTGTGCGAATGGCTCGATTGAGTATCGCCGCCCCCGCGCGCAGGTTTCGCTTTCGCACCGGGAGAGACGCACGACCATGGCCGGCGAGCGAGACAGGTCAGGGCCCGGCGCTGCCGAGGCGTGGGCCTCGACGGCGTTCCAAGGTTCCGTCCGGACGTCGCCCCCAGGCCGGGACTACGGTCCCCCCGGGCGGGTGCGGCCGCCGCCGGCCGTGGAATTGGCGCCGTTGACCGAGGCGTTGCGCCGTGCCGTCATTCCGGCACTGGTCCAGCGCCACCGCCCGAGCCCCGAAGCCCGTATCCCGGAACCGCGCGTGCCCGAGGCCCGGGTCCCCAAACCCCATATGAACGGCCACGCCGCCGTCCACCACGTGCTCGCACCCCTGGTCGATCAGGCGGGCGAACTGGCGCGGCTGGTGCTCGCCCCGAGCGAGGCCGAGGCCGCGCAATTCGTCGAACGGCTGTGCCATGCCCAGGGCGCCGAGGCCGTCTGCCACGACGTGCTGGAACCGGCGGCCCGCAACCTGGGCGAGCTTTGGACCGCCGACCGGGTGGACTTCACCCAGGTGACCATCGGCGTCTGGCGGCTCCAGCGCCTCGCCCGTCAGCTCGATACCAGGCTGGAAACCCGAGCCATCTTCGGTGCGACGCCCCGGGCACTTTTGCTACCGACACCCGGTGAGCAGCACAGCTTCGGGCTCTACAACGTCGCGGCGGCCTTTCGCCGGGCTGGCTGGCTGGTCATGGGCGGCAGCGTGTTGCCGGTCGAGCAGTGCCTGCAACTGGCCGCAGCGCAACGCTTCGACGTGGTCGGTTTTTCCCTCGGTGCGGCGCGCCATCTGGAGGCGTTGCGTGACCTCATCCGCGAGGTGCGCCGACGCTCCGCCAACCCGCAGGTGCGGGTGCTGGTCGGCGGCCCCTTGTTCTTGGCCCACCCCGAAACGCTGCGTGACGTCGGCGGCGATGCCACCGCCCGCGACGGCCCGGAAGCGGTCCGTCAGGCCCAGCGCTTCGTCGCCCTGTCGTCGCGACCTTAACGCTACGGGTCCAACAACGGAGAGGAGAGCCGTCGTCGTTTGGGGGTCGTGCCGGATGGAGGGTCGTCGTTCCCGTGAAGCAACTCAGAGCCCCGCAAGCGTCGCTCGGCGATCTCGATGCCGAGACCGCGGCTGCCATCATCGCCGCTGCGGGTGACGTCGCCCTGGTGGTCGATGGCGAGGGCGTGATCCTCGATCTGGCCTTCGACACCGAGGAGCCGGCGCTTGCCGCCTGCAAGAGCTGGCGGGGCCGGCCCTGGGCGGAAACGGTCACCGTCGAAAGCCGGCCCAAATTGGAGGCCTTGATGCGCGAGGCCGCGGCCAAGGCGGAGCCGCGTTGGCGGCAGTTGAACCACCCCTCCACCCGCGGCGCCGATTTGCCGATGCTCTACGTGGCGTTGGATCTGGGCGGGGCCGGGCGCATTGTCGCGATCGGCCGCAATTTGCAGGCGATTGCGTCGCTGCAACAGCGCCTGGTCGATGCACAGCAGGCGATGGAGCGCGATTATGCGCGGCTGCGTCACGTCGAAACGCGCTATCGGCTGTTGTTCCAGATGTCGGCCGAGGCGCTCTTGATCGTCGATGCGGCGACGCAGAAAGTGGTCGAGGCCAATCCCGCGGCGGCACGGCTGCTCCGCGATTCGTCCTCCGCCCTCCTGGGCCGCACCTTCCCCGAAGGCTTCGACGGCGAAAGCCAGCGTGCGGCGCAGGCGCTGTTGGCCGGGGTGCGGGCGACCGGGCGCAGCGACGAGACCCGCATCGCCTGGGCCGACGGGCGGCCCCCCTGCAGCCTCTCGGCGGCGCTCTTTCGCCAGGAAAACGCCTCTCTCTTCCTGGTCCGCTTGGCACCGATCGAGGGCGGACGCGGCGCCGCGGCCCTGCCGACGACCAAGTCGCGGCTGTTGGAGATCGTCGAGCTCGGGCCGGACGGCTTCGTCGTCACCTCGACCGATGGTCGTATCCTCGCCGCCAATGCGGCCTTCCTCGACCTCGCCCAGCTCGCCACCGAAGAGCAGGCCCGCGGTGAGCCGCTCGATCGCTGGCTCGGGCGCCGCGGGGTCGACCTCAACGTCCTGATTGCCAATCTGCGCGAGCGTGGTGTGGTGCGCCTGTTCGCCACCCAGCTGAACGGCGAATACGGCAGCACCAGCGAGGTCGAGGTCTCGGCGGTGTCGCTGGTGGAGACCGGGCCGCCGTGCTTCGGCTTTGCGATCCGCAATGTCGGCCGCCGGCTCAGCGCCGAGCCGCGTCCGGGGCGCGAGCTGCCGCGCTCGGTCGAGCAGCTGACGGAACTTGTGGGACGCGTCTCGTTGAAGGACCTCGTGCGTGAGACGACCGACATGATCGAGCGACTCTATATCGAGGCGGCGCTCGAGATGACCAACGACAACCGGGCGTCGGCCGCCGAAATGCTCGGCCTCAGCCGGCAAAGCCTCTACGTCAAGCTCAGGCGCTACGGGCTGATGACCCCTGGGGTCGAGGATGGTGACGATGCGGGCTGAGGCAGCGCTGCACGCCACCCCCGAGCCGCGCGCGGTCCTGGAGCTCTTGAAGCCGATCACGTGGTTTCCGCCGATGTGGGCCTTCGCCTGCGGCGTGGTGTCCGCAGGCGTGCCGGTGGCCGACCGCTGGACCGTGCTCGTCTTCGGCATCGTCCTGGCGGGGCCGATGGTCTGCGCCACCAGCCAGGCGGTGAACGACTGGTACGACCGCCACGTCGATGCGATCAACGAGCCGCACCGCCCGATCCCGTCGGGCCGGATCCCGGGGCGTTGGGGCCTCTACATCGCCCTCGTCTGGACGGTGCTCTCGCTCCTGGTCGCAACCACGCTGGGGCCTTGGGGCTTCGGTGCGGCCGTCGTCGCCTTGGCGCTCGCCTGGGCCTACAGCGCGCCTCCCTTCCGCCTCAAGGCCAATGGTTGGTGGGGCAACAGTGCAGTCGCCATCTGTTACGAGGGCGTGCCCTGGTTCACCGCCGCCGCGATCATGGCAGCCGCTTTTCCCGATCCCCGCATCGTCGTCGTCGCCTTGCTCTACAGCGCCGGTGCCCACGGCATCATGACGCTGAACGACTTCAAGTCCGTCGAAGGCGACCGGCGCATGGGCGTCGGCTCCCTGCCGGTGCAGCTGGGCGAGGAACGCGCGGCCCGTCTGGCCTGCTGGGTCATGGCCGTGCCCCAGGTCGTCGTCATCGCGCTGTTGGCCGGCTTTGGGCTCCACGCCTACGCTGCCGCCGTCCTTGGCCTGCTCGCCGCCCAGGGGCTCTTGATGGCGAGGCTTCTTAGCGATCCGAAGCGCTTGGCGCCTTGGTACAACGGCACCGGCATCGTCCTCTACGTCTCGGGCATGATGGTCTCGGCCTTCGCCCTGCGCGCCTTGTTGCAGGCCGAGGGGCTTTGATGGGGGCGCTGCCACCACCTTTGGGTTGGGGTGGCATCGTCCGGCTCGGGCTCGTGCAGATGGCGCTCGGCGCTGTCATCATCCTCACCACCGCCACCTTGAACCGGGTGATGGTGGTGGAGTGGATGCTGCCGGCGACGCTGCCGGGGCTGTTGGCGGGCCTGCACCACGCCGTGCAGCTGTTGCGACCGCGCTGGGGCTACGGCTCCGACATGGGCGGCAGGCGGACCCCTTGGATCATCGGCGGCATGACCGTGCTCGCCGGCGGGGGCTGGCTCGCCGCCATCGGCACCGCCGTCATGGGCACCGCCACCGCCCCCGGCATCGCCTTGGCCGTGCTCGGCTACTTCCTCGTCGGCGTCGGCGCCGGTGCGGCCGGCACCAATCTCCTGGTGCTGATCGCCGCCCGGACCGCGCCAGAGCGCCGCCCGGCGGCGGCGACCATCTGCTGGGTCTTGATGATCTCGGGCTTCGTCGTGACGGCGAGCGTGGCGGGGGCCTTGCTCGATCCGTTCTCGCCGAGCCGCCTCGTTGCGGTCAGCGGCGGCGTCTCGATCTTCGCCGTGCTCTTGACCAGCGTCGCCGTCCTCGGGATCGAGGGGGCACGGCCTGCCGTCGCACCCACTGCGGCCGCCACGCCGAAGCCCGGCTTCCTGCAAGCCCTGCGCGAGGTGTGGTCCGAGCCCCGCGCCCGGCTGTTCACGCTCTTCGTCTTCGTCGCCATGCTCGGCTATGCTGGCCAGCACCTCATCCTCGAGCCCTTCGCGGGTCTCGTTTTCGGCTTCACGCCCGGCCAGTCGACCCGGCTCGCCAGCCTGCAATATGGGGGCGTGCTCGTCGGGATGATCGGTGTCGGCGTGCTCGCGACTCTGGCGGGCGAAGGCCGGCGTCGGATGCTGCGCGCTTGGGCCGTCGCCGGCTGTCTCGCCTCGGCTGCCGCCCTCGCCGGCTTGGCCGTCGGTGCCGGGGTCGGCCCCGGCTGGCCGATCCGGCTCAACGTGTTCTTCTTGGGCTTCGCCAATGGCGTGTTCGCCGTGGCGGCGATCGGCTCGATGATGGGCCTCGTCGACGTCGGCCGACGCTCGCGCGAGGGTGTGCGCATGGGCCTTTGGGGCGCCGCTCAGGCGATGGCGATGGGCTTCGGCGGGCTCTTGGGGGCGGCGGCCGTCGACCTCGGTCGTCTGTTCATGGGCGCACCCGCCCCGGCTTTCGCCGTCGTGTTCATGGGCGAAGCTTTGTTGTTCGTGGCCGCCGCCGCCTTGGCCGTGCGCGTCGGCCGCTCACTGGAGGCCCAAGGCCCAAATTCCAACGCCAGCCCCGCGTTCGCCGGTGCCAGCGCTAGAGGAGGATGAACGATGATCCGGACCGACACCGACAGGTTCGACGCGGTGGTGGTGGGCGGCGGCCCGGCGGGTGCCACGGCGGCGTGCGAATTGGCGCTCAATGGGCGGCACGTGTTGCTGCTCGACCGGGCCGGCCGCATCAAACCCTGCGGCGGCGCCATCCCGCCGCGCGCCATCCAGGAATTCGCGATTCCGGATCAGATGCTGGTCGCCAAGATCAAGACCGCCCGCATCATCTCGCCCAAGGCGAAATCGGTCGACATCCCGATCGAGGGCGGCTTCGTAGGCATGGTGGACCGCGAGCACTTCGACGAGTGGTTGCGTGAGCGCGCGGCGGCGTCGGGAGCCGTCCGCCGCACCGGCACCTTCGAACGTCTCACCCGCGAGCCCGACGGCACCGTGATCGTCCACTACCGCCCGGGGCCGGGCCACGCCAAGGATGCGATCGAAACCGTCCGCACCCGCACGGTCATCGGCGCCGACGGCGCCAAATCCGCGGTCGGCCGCCAGGAGGTACCCGGCGCCGACACCATCCCCTACGTCTTCGCCTATCACGAGATTGCCGAAGCGCCCGCGGCCGGCAGCGTCGACTACGACCCGAGCCGGTGCGACGTCTACTACCGCGGCTCGGTCTCGCCCGACTTCTACGGCTGGGTGTTCCCCCATGGCCGCACCGTCAGCATCGGCACCGGCAGCGCCCACAAGGGCTTCTCCCTGCGCGGCTCGACCGCGGCCTTGCGCGAAGCCGCCGGCCTCGACCAGGTCAAAACGCTCCGCCACGAAGGGGCGCCCATCCCGCTGCAACCCCTGACGCGTTGGGACAACGGCAAGGACGTGGTCCTCGCGGGCGATGCCGCAGGCGTGGTCGCCCCAGCCTCGGGCGAGGGCATCTTCTACGCCATGCTCGGCGGCCGGCTCGCCGCCGAAGCGGTCGACGCCTTCTGCGAAAAAGGCGACACCCGCGCCCTGGCCCTGGCCCGCAAGCGCTTCATGCGCGCCCACGGCAACGTTTTTTGGATCCTGGGCATGATGCAGCGCTACTGGTACACCACCGACGAACGCCGCGAGCGCTTCGTCGCCATCTGCCGCGACAAGGACGTGCAAGAACTGACCTTCGACGCCTACATGAACAAAGAACTCGTCAAAGCCAAACCGCTCGCCCACGTCCGCATCTTCTTCAAGAACATCGCCCATCTCACGGGCGTGGTCCCGGCCTGACGGGAAGGGAAGGCAAGGGGGCTTTTGGCCCCTTGGAAACCCCCAGCGAAAACGATCTCGGGCCGTACAGGCACGGCCCGAGATCGTTTTCGCTACTTTTCGACATTGCAGTGGCGTCAGCCTCTGCCCGGGGGTCCTAGAGCATTTCCCGAAAAGATAGAATCGATTTGGGATTCACAATCGTTGGTAGATGTGATTCACGATGATGGCTGGATGAGGAGGCCAGCCATGCATGCCGAAGCCTTATTCGATCGATCTTCGTGAGCGGGTGCTCCAAGGCATCTTGGACGGCTTGAAGTACGCGCAAGTCGCCGAGCGTTTCGCGGTCAGCGTCAGCTTCGTCTCGAAGCTGCTGACCCAGTGGCGCGAGGCGGGCACCGTCGAGCCGGCGAAATTCGGCGGGCACAAGACGTCGACCCTCGCACCGCACGAAGCGACCGTGCGAGAGCTGCTGGCCGCCGAGCCCGACCTGACGCTTGCCGAGCTGCGCCAACGTCTGCAGGCCAGGGCGATC
>RECO01000281.1 GCA_007694015.1 Geminicoccaceae bacterium | reverse complement strand
GGTCGCGGTCGACTTCGATGCTGGCGAATTGGCGGAGGTGTTGGACGAGGGCGACTTTGCAAGCTGGTTCGCGCTTTGCGGCGCTGCGTGTTGCCGTTGGCTTTGCGTGGGGGCGCAACCGTTGAAGGGCTTGGCTCTGCCACTTTCCAGCCCGGCGGTGATGGCGCGTTGCGGTAACGTGGTCGCCTGTTGCCGCTCCCGATGGCGGCGGATTGCCCATGGTTTTTCCGAAGGCCTGATGCGACCTTCGGGTGAAGCTGCGCGGCGCTATTGCGGGGCCAGCAGCACCGTGGCGCTGACGGTCACGGCTACGGTCGTCTGGCCCTCGGTCATCACCGGTGCTGCTGCTGCCGCGTCCATCATCATCGCCCGCGGCATCGGCATCGGCCGGGCGCCGTCGATCTGGAGTTCGGCAATGCCGCGCACGTTCGTGTCGAGCGTTGCCGCCACCGCCGCCGCCTGCCGGCGCACCGCGGTCACGGCCTCGGCGATGAGCGCATCGCGGGCCCCGTCGCGCGCCTCCTGGGAGAGTTCCGAGCCCAATTGTTGGACCATCAACCCGAGTGCCTGGAGGCTGGCGACGTGGTCGAGCAGGGCCTCCCGATCGGCCGTTTCCAGCCGCAGGGCCTGGCGGGCGACCCAAAGCGTCGGCTGGTCGTCGCGCTCGCGGCCGAAGACCCGATAGCCCTCGGTGGTGATGCGCAAGCCCTCCGCCGCGCCCACGGTGTCGAGGGCTTGGCGCATCAGGGCGTTGAGGGCGGCCTGGGCTGCACGCGCCTCGGTGTCTTCGGCCTGTCCCGCGAGCACCGCGACGAAGCGATCGTCGACCACCTCGACGCTCGCCGTTTCGCTCAAGGCGAGCCTGGTCACCAAAGGCTCGCTTGCCATCGCCGGCAAGCTCACCAGCCCCGCCGCCACGACCCAAGCCAGGACCCGCATCGTCATCTCCCTTTCCTCGAACTCTCCGCCCTGCACCTCTCCGCGCCTCGGCCTGAACGCCCCCTGAGCACCCGTCCATGACGTGCTGACGGCCCTGGCCGTCAGCCGGGGGTCCTAGGGGGCCAAAAGCCCCCTAATCCCTTCTCTATTTTTCTGCTTCTCTTGCTTCCTCTTCCTCTTCCTCTTCCTCTTCTTCATCTTCAGGGCGGCGACTGCGGCAGCGGGGCTGGCGGAGCCGACCCACCAAAGTGCTCGTGACATCATGTCAACCTGACGTCGGGGGCCGGGCTTGCCAAGCGTAGACGTGGTAGAGAGCCCTGGCGCGGCGCTGGCATGGCGCTTGCTGTTTTGGGGCGAGCCAAACGAGCGAAAGGGCGAGTGATGCGGATCTGCGTGGCGGTCTTGGCCGTGGGTTTGGGGTTGGCCGGCCCGGCGTTCGCCCTCGATCGGGTGACCTTCGGCACCAACTGGAAGGCGCAAGCCGAGCATGGTGGTTATTATCAGGCGCTGGCCACCGGCATCTACGAGGAGTTCGGCCTCGACGTGGTCATTCGCCAAGGCGGGCCGCAGATCAACCACGGCCAATTGCTTGCGGCCGGCCGCGTCGATTTCAACATGGGCGGCAGCAAGTTCACCTCGTTCAACTACGTCTACAACCGCATTCCGGCGGTGACCGTGGCGGCGATCTTCCAAAAGGAGCCGCAGGTGTTGCTGGCGCATCCGGGGGTGGGGATCGAGAGCTTCGAGGACCTGCACGGCCGCACGCTGCTTTTGGGCGCGGGCGGGCGCGCCACCTTCTGGCTGTGGCTGGAGAGCGTGTTCGGTTTGGACGAAGCCCAGATCCAGCCCTACACCTTCAACCCCGCCCCCTTCATCGCCGACCCGAACAAGGTGCAGCAGGGCTTCGTCACGTCCGAGCCCTTCGCGATCCAGCGCGAGGGCGGCTTCGAGCCCGTCGTGTTGATGATGGCCGATGCCGGCTACGACACCTATTCCACCACCATCGACGTGATGCAGGCGACCATCGACCGCGACCCGGACCTGGTGCAGCGCTTCGTCGATGCCTCGATCCTGGGCTGGGTCAGCTACCTCTACGGCGATCCGACGCCCGCCAACGAGCTGATCAAGGCCGACAACCCCGACATGACCGACGAGCAACTCGCCTTCAGCCGCGCCAAGATGCTCGAATACGGCATCGTCGACAGCGGCGATGCCTTGGAACTGGGCATCGGTGCCATGACCGACGAGCGCTGGGAGAGCTTCTTCCAGCAGGCGGTCGAGTGGGGCGTCTATCCGGCCGACCTCGATTTCCGCAGCGCCTACACCCTCGATTTCGTCAATCGGGGGGTGGGGCTGGACCTCAAGGCGGAACTGCTCGGGCAGTGATGGCGGGGTTGGCCTAGCATGGACGGCATGGTGCAGGCGGCAGGGCCGAAGGCGCCCTTGGTGGCGCTCAACGGCGTCAACAAGACCTTCCCGAACGGTACGGTGGCGCTCGAAGACCTGGACCTCGTGGTCGGCGAGCACGAGTTCGTGAGCCTGCTCGGCCCCTCCGGCTGCGGCAAGAGCACGGCTTTGCGCATCATCGCCCGGCTTTCCGGGGTCAGTGCGGGGCGCTTGACCTGGGCCGGCGGGGTCAAGGTCGGCGACATCGGCTTCGTCTTCCAGGAGCCGACGCTGATGCCTTGGGCGACGGTGTTCGACAACGTCTACCTGCCGCTGCGCCTGCAGCGCCTGTCCAAGCGCCAAGTGCAGGCGATGGTGTTCGAAGCGCTGGATCTCGTCGGCCTCAGGGAGTTCGCCAAGGCCTATCCGCGGGAGCTTTCGGGCGGCATGAAGATGCGCGTCTCGATCGCCCGCGCGCTGGTCACCCAGCCCAAGGTGCTGTTGATGGACGAGCCCTTCGCCGCCCTCGACGAGATCACCCGCTTCAAGCTCAACAACGACCTCTTG
>RECO01000011.1 GCA_007694015.1 Geminicoccaceae bacterium | reverse complement strand
CTTGCAACCCTTGCCGCGCCTTGGCGAACCGTTCCGCGTCGGCGATGACCCGCGGCACCTTGTTCTGGCCGCCGAGCCGGCCCTCCTCGCGCATCCATTCGGCCGTAGCGCCTGGCGGCAGCAGCACGACTTCGGGCGGCCCCATGCCGACGTCGCCCTCGCGATGGGTGACGTAGTCGTCGTTCAACTCGTGCAGCCGCCGGTCGATGGCGCGGGCCAGTTCTTGGGCATCGAGCGCCTCGCCATTGGCGGGCTCGATGAAGACCATGTGGTGGCCGACGGCGCCTTTGCCCTCGGGCAGCACCGGGCCGATGACGTACTCCGAAAGCGAGGCCCCCGCCTGCTCCACGGCGCCGATGATGGCGTCGTCGAGTTCGGACGCGATCAGGTGTTCGCCGAAGGCGGAGAGCTGGTAGGCGGTGCGGCCGGTGACGAGGAGGCGGGGCGGCTTGGTTTCGGTAAACTGCACGGTGTCGCCCAGCACGTAGCTCCAGATCCCGGAGGGACCGGTGAGCACGACGGCGTAGTCGATGTCGGGCTCGATATTGGCGAGCCAGTGGCGGCTGGCGTTCTCGCTGCCGAACTCGGTCATCGGCACGAATTCGTAGAAGATGCCGGTGTCGAAGCTGAGGAGCAGGCCCTCGCCGTCGCCGCGGTCGGCGAAGGCGAGAAAGGCTTCGCTCGCCGGGTAGACCTCGCGCGTCGTGGCGCCCGAGCGCTCCAGATAGCCAGCGAAGCGCTTCTTGTAGGGGTCAAAGGGCACACCGCCGTGGACGTAGAGTTCGAGTTCGGTCAAGGGCCAGCGGTCGTAGACCTCATCCAGCCGGTCGAACAGGATCAAGACCCAAGAGGGCACGCCCGAAAGGCAGGTGATGGTCTGGCCGGGCAAGGCCTGGACCATGCGTTCCAGCTTCTTGTCCCAGTCGGCTTCGAGGGCCAACTCGACCGGCGGAAAGGTGAAGGGCAGCATCCACGGCCGTTGGGTCTTGGCGACGATGCCGGAGAGGTCACCCGACCAGACGCCCGGCGCCAGCTCCTCCAGGGCGGCAGAGCCGCCGAGCACGAAGGAGCGGCCGCCGAAGAAGCGGCTCTTGGGGTGATGGGTCAGGTGTGCGGCCACCATGTCCAGGGCCGCCCGCTGGTTTTGCCGGAGCGTCTCCCGCGTCAGCGGAATGTGCTTGGTCTTGCCCGAGGTGGTGCCGGAGGTCTTGCAGAAATAGGGGATGCGGCCGGGCCAGCTGACGTCCTCCAGCACCGGGAACGCGGCCTTCCAATAGCTCTGCCAGAAGTCGTCATAGGCGCGCAGCGGCACCGCCTGTTGATAGGCCTCGACGCTGGTGATGCTGGCGAAGCCATGGTCCTGGCCGAAGCGCGTGGCCTTGGCCTTCGCCACCAGCTGGAGCAGGGTGCGGCGTTGCGCTTCGACGGCGTCCTTCGCCCAAAGCCGGCGCATCCGCGCCTTGGCCAAGGGGCGAACCAGAGCGGTCGGGTCGAGCAGTCGGGTCATCCACCCGATGTGGTGGTTCGCATCACGATCGGAAAGGCCCGCTCGACGGCGGCGGGGCTCAGCGGCAGCTGCAGGTAGTTGCCGCTTTTCCAAAGGTCGACCTGGTCCGCGAAGTTGGTCGAGCCGAGCCAGCCGTCCTGCCCCCCGAACAGGACGAACCAATTGGCATCGACGTCGGCCAAGTCGGAGACGTGGCGCGACTGCGCACCGAAGGTGGCGCGATGGCGGCCGCGCTCCAGGTTGTGGCTCCGTTTCATCAGCGTTTCCCTGGAGCCCGCCGACGGCAGGTCGGCAATGCGGAAGAAGCCGCCGATCACCGGCAGGTTGCCCAGCACATGGCCGACGCGGATACGATGCATCTCCCCCCAATTGGCGTAGCGCGCGGCATCGCCCGCGGCGTTGGCCAAGGCCGCCTGCAAAATCTCCAGCCGCCTTTGCGGCGTGTGCGCGTCGAGATCGGCCAACAGGAACAGCTGCAGATTGGCCCAGGAGGTCAGCTCGCGGCTCACCTCGCCCCGGCTGTTGGCGTAGAGCTCGCGCGTCAGGTGATAGAGAATGGTCTCGAACACCACGGGCCCGCGCGCTTCGATGGCATAAGCACCATCCCAAAGACGCAGCTCCGCCAACAGCGGGTGCAGCAAATGCAAGGCATCGGCCCGCTCGACCAGGCCGGCGGCGAGCACGGCGGCGGGTTCGGAGACGACGTCCTGCTGGATGGCGAACAGGTCCTCGACCCCGAGGGTGCCCCGTTCCTCCACCAGCGTCGCCATGCGCAGCACCCGGTCCCGCGGGCTGAAGAAATAGCCGGCCGGACGGCCGATATAATCGGGCCGGTCGTTGCCCGAGGCGATGAAGCCGCTCGCCGGATCGACCACCCAGCCCATGGTCAAGGCGCTGTCGAACCCGTTCCACGCACTCCGGTTCTGCAGGACGAAGTCGTCGGCAGGTCTGGGTCCGCGCTGCGGCAACTGCGCCGCCATCACCTTGGCGATGCGGCCATGGCGGTCGGCCACCAGCATGTTCTGGGCACTGACGCCGTAGCTGGCGAAGGCCTGACGGAAGCTTTCGACGTCGCTCGCCCGCATCGCCTCCAAAAACGCGGTGATCTCGTCGGTCGGCTCGTGGCCGACCCAACGCAGGGCCAAGACCTCGCCCGCACGGCCGGCGATGAAGCGGCTGTCCGACAAAATCGGCCCCTCGGGCGAACGGCGCCGGGTCAGTTCCTGGTCGAACCACCAGCGGGTGCGCAAGGTCACCCGCTCGGCCTCGATCTCGCCATTGCCGGCGACGTTGACGACGTCGGAGGACAGGGCGCGGGCGTTGGTCCCACCCCAGGCGATGTCGGCGTTGCGGCCGAGGCCCATGAAGGGCAGCCCCGGAATCATCATGCCGACGGC
>RECO01000174.1 GCA_007694015.1 Geminicoccaceae bacterium | reverse complement strand
GGCGTGGAGATGACCCCGGAGATGGTGTTGGGGTTGGTGGTGGTGGGCGCTGGTATTTATAATAACGGCACTTTGACGTACGGGCCCCCGACTGGGGGGGGGGGGGGGGGGGTTTTGGCCCCCCGCACCCCCGGCTGACGGCCAAGGCCGTCAGCAGTTGCGTTTTTCGATTTGTCATAATCCGGGTTATCACCAGGCTAACGCATTGGAAAAAAAAGAAAGCGACCTTGGACAGTTCGTTTTGTAAAATGGTTTCTTTGCGCGCGCTCGACTGCCACGACGACGACCTGGGCTGCCCGCACGCGGTTCGCCGTGCAGTGTAGCACGAATTAGGAAAATACACCGCAACCAACGGGAGCGGGGACTCGCATCGTACCCCGAGCCCCCGGGACAGGGGGAGCATCAAGCCCCCCCTTCCCTCTCGTTCGGCCTCAGCTGGCCGCGTCTTCCAACTGCGCCAGCATTTCCGGCGAGAGGCGGACGATCTGGACCTGGATCACCGGGCGGCGGTCGCGGCTGAGCTGGAGGTGGCGGCGGACGGTTTGGCGCACGCGTTCCTCCACCCGCTGGTCGTCCTCGATGTCGCGGTCGGCGAGCTGCTCCATCTCGTCGACCAGGGTGTCGGCCAAGTGTTGCAGCGCTTTGGAATCGTCGTCCAGTTCGACGCTGCCGACCGAGCTGACCTTGGGCGACGCGAGGACACTGCCGTAGCTGTCGAGCACGAGGCTCACGAAGAGCGTGCCGTTGTTGGCGAGCTTGCGCCTTTGGCGGTAGCGGTCGGCGTCGACCGCGAGAAAGTGGCCGTCTTCGAAGGCGTGGCGGCCGACGGGAACCTCGCCCACCACCTGCGGCTCGCCGGGCGCCAGCTGGACGACGTCGCCGTTGGTGGCGAGCACGGCGTGCTTGGCGCCGTGGTCGAGGGCAAAGGCGACGTGTTCCTTCAGGTGACGCAGCTCACCGTGCACCGGAACCACCGTGTCGGGCTTCACCCAGCGAAAGAGCTGCGCCACCTCGTCGCGCGAGGGGTGGCCCGAGACGTGGACGAAGTGGTCGTCCTCGGTGATCACCGTGACGCCCTGCTTCACCAGGTTGTTGTGCAGATCGTAGATGATGCGCTCGTTGCCGGGGATGATCTTCGAGGAAAAGATCGCGGAATCGCCCGGGTCGAGACTGATGCGCGGGTGGCCGCCGCCGGCGATGCGGGCAAGGGCAGCGCGCGGCTCGGCCTGGCTGCCGGTGCAAAGGAGCAGCACCTCGCGCCGCGGCAGGTTCATCACGTCCCGCTCGTCGATCAGCGCCGGCATGGTCTGCAGATAGCCGCAGTCCTTGGCGGCGGCGACCATGCGGCGCATGGAGCGGCCGATCAGGGCGACGCGGCGGCCGGCCTTGGTGGCCGCGTTCATCGCCGTTTGCAGCCTGGCGACGTTCGAGGCGAAGGTGGTGAGGACGACCCGATGCGGCTGGTCGGCGATGACTTTGGTCAGCGAATCCAGCACCTCCGCCTCGGAGCCGGAGGTGCCGGGGTTGGTGATGTTGGTGCTGTCGGCCACCATCGCCAACACGCCGCCGGTCTTGCCGAGTTCCTGCAGCGCGTCGATCTCGCCGACGTCGCCCAGCTGCGGTGCCGGGTCGAGCTTCCAGTCGCCGGTGTGCAGGACGCGGCCATAAGGGGTGTCGAGCAAGAGCATCGACGCTTCGGGGATCGAGTGCGTCATGTGGATGAAGCGGCAGTCGAAGGCGCCGACCTTGAAGGGCTCGCCCGGCTGCACGACGTGCATCGGGATGCGCGCCTTGATCGGGCTCTCGTCGAGCTTGCGCTTGAGCACGGCGGCGGTGAAGGGCGCGCACCAGATCGGGCAGCGCAGCCGGTCCCAGAGATAGGGCACGGCACCGATGTGGTCCTCGTGGGCGTGGGTCAGGACCAGGCCGTCGAGCTTGCCCTTTTCCTGCTCGATGAAACCGATGTCGGGGAGGATGATCTCGACGCCCGGCAGGCGGTCGTCGGCGAAGGTGATGCCGAGATCGACCATCAGCCAGCGTTGGTCCTGGCCGTAGAGGTAGACGTTCATGCCGATTTCGCCCGCCCCGCCCAAGGGCACGAAATACAGCGGGTGGTCGGTCATCCTGGAGTCTCCACACGGGCAACGCCTGCCCGAAAAAGGTCGACGAGGCCGATCATGGTCAAGTCGCGGTCGATCTGATCGATGGCCTGGGTGGCACCGCCGAACAGGGGCGCCAGACCGCCGGTGGCGATGACGCCCATGGGCCGGCCGAATTCGGCGCGAATGCGCGCCACCAAACCTTCGATCAGCGCAACATAGCCCCAAAACACCCCAGATTGCATCGCCGAAACGGTACTATCGCCGATTACTTTAGCGGTCTTCTCGATGCCGATGCGCGGCAGCTTGGCGGCCGCCCGGTTCAAGGCCTCGAGCGACAGGTTGACGCCGGGGGCGATGATGCCGCCGTGATAGCCGCCCGAGGCATCGACCACGTCGAAGGTGGTGGCGGTGCCGAAGTCGATGACGATCAGGTCACCGCCATGGCGGCGGTGCGCGGCGTAGGCGTTGACCAGGCGGTCGGCGCCGACCTCGTGCGGGTTGGCCAGGAGCACCTTGATCGGGACCTCGATTTCCTGGCCGACGAAGGCGATCGGGCAGCGCAGGCGGTCGCGGCACATCCAGCGCAACGCCATGTTGGCCTGCGGCACCACCGACGAGGCGATGGCCTGCTCGATGCGCCGGGGCACGAAGCCCGCCATCTCCATCAGTTGGACCAGGGCCAGCGCGTACTCGTCGGCGGTGCGATCGCGCACCGTGGCCAGCCGCCAACTTTCCAGGCGCCGTTCGCCCTCGTAGAGCGCGAACACGGTGTTCGTATTGCCGACGTCGATCGCGAGCAGCATCAAGCTCCCTCCTGCGTCCGCACCAGTTCCACGTCCCCCACCGCCACCAGGACGACGCCGTCGGCCACCTCGACGCGCAAGGCACCATAATCGTCGATGCCGCCGTGACGCCCCTCCAGGAGGCCATCCGCCAGCCGCACGCGCAAGGGCTGGCCGAGCGCTTCGGCCCGCTCCAGCCAGGCTTGGCGGATGGCGAAAAAGCCGTGCTGTTCGAACTCGGTGAAACGCGCCCGCAGGCGCAGCAGATAGGCTTCCAGGAGCTGCGGCAAAGTGGGGCTGATCCCGACCGCTGCGAGCGTGGTCGCCGCCGGCTGCCCTTGCGGCGTCGCCTTGACGTTGATGCCGGTGCCGATGACGAGATGGCCGTTTTGGTGCTCCAACAGGATGCCCGCGACCTTTAGCCCGCCGAGCAACAGGTCGTTCGGCCATTTCACGCGCGGCGCAGCGCCCAGCGCCTCCAGCGCTTCGGCCAACGCCACGGCGACGACCAAGGACGACGCCGGCAGCAGACGCGGCAGGAGGGTGACCCGCAACAGGGTGGAGGCGTAGAGATTACCGGGCGGCGAGGTCCAAACCCGGTCGAGCCGGCCGCGGCCGGCGGTCTGCTCTAGGCCCACCACGACCACGTCCTCGCCGCGGCCGAGGCGCGCACGGGCGAGATCCTGGGTCGAGCCCACGACCTCGTGGACCTCGATGCGAAAGCCCGCCGCCGTGTCGGGCCAGGCGCCGCTCAAGTGACCGCGGTCATGGAAACAGCGCGCTGGCGGCCACCTGCGCGGTGCCGAGGATCGGGCCCGGGAAGACGATGAACAGCGCGGTCACCGCCGTGGTCACGACCAGCACCGCCTGCAACTCGGGTTCGATCGTCTTGTCGAACGGCTCGGGCGGCGCATCGAAGTACATGAGCTTGACGATGCGCAGATAATAGTAGGCGCCGACCACGCTCATCAACACGCCGAATACGGCCAGCGCGATGAGACCGGCGTCGACCGCGGCGAGGAAGACGTAGAGCTTGCCGAAGAAGCCGGCGAGCGGCGGGATGCCGGCGAGCGAGAACATGAAGATGGCGGCCGCCAGCGCCAGAAGCGGCTGTTCCTTCGAGAGCCCGGCGAAGTCCTGCACGCGCTCCAGTTCCTGACCGCGCCGCCGCAGCGTCAAGATGACGGCGAAGGTACCGACGGTCATGAAGAGGTAGAGCGTCATGTAGACGAGGACACCATAGACGCCGCGCTCGGTGCCGGCCGCCAAGCCGACCAGGGCGTAGCCGACATGGCCGATGCCCGAATAGGCCATCAACCGCTTGATGTTGGTTTGGCCGATGGCACCGAAGGCGCCGAGCGCCATCGAACCGACGGCAACGGCGATGACGATCTGCTGCCAGTCGGCGACGAACGCACCGAAGGGCTCGGCGAACACGCGCACGGTGAGGCCCATGGCGGCGATCTTGGGGGCGGCGGCGAAGAACGCCGTCACGGCGGTGGGCGCCCCCTCGTAGACGTCGGGCGTCCACATGTGGAAGGGCACCGCACCGAGCTTGAAGGCGAGGCCGGCGGCGATGAAGACGAGGCCCACCAGCGCCCCGATCGGCAGGCGAACGTCGCCCGCGGCGTAGATGTCCTGCAGGGCGGTGAAACTGATGGTGCCGGTGAAGCCGTAGACCAGCGAGATGCCGTAGAGCAGCATGCCCGAGGCGAGTGCCCCGAGGACGAAGTATTTGAGCCCCGCTTCCGTCGACTTGAAGGTGTCGCGCTTGAAGGCGGCCATGACGTAGAGCGGCAGCGTCATGAGTTCGAGGGCGACGTAGAGGGCAAGGAAGCTGTTGGCCGACAACAGGAGACCCATGCCGGCGGTCGAGAACAGCACGAGCAGGGCGTATTCGAACCGCTCCAGCTTCTCCTGGCGGAGATAGGGCTGGGCGATGAGGAGGGTGCCGAGGGCGCCCAAAAACACCACGCCCTTCATGAAGCCCGCGAAGGCGTCGAGCACGAAGTGCTCGCGGAACGCGTAGATGGCGGCGCCGGGTGTCACGATGATCGTCGCGAAGAAGGCCACGGCCAGCGTCACCAGGGCCAAGGTCGAGACGAGACGCGCGCCGGCCGCGTGATCCTTGAACGAGCCGACCAGGAGCAAAACCAGCCCGCTCAGGATCAAGAGCAGTTCGGGCGCGGCTGGAAAGAGGTAGCTCGTGGACATCGGACGAGGTGCTCCGCGCGGCCGTCAGTCGGCAGCCAGGGTGGTCACGGGCTCGAGCTGCAACAGGAGCGCATCGACGCTCGCCGCCATCGGCTCGAGGAAGAAGTTGGGATAGACGCCCATGACGATGACCAAAATGATCAAGGGCGCGAAGGCTACGGCTTCGTGGCGCCGCATGTCCTTGATCGACAAGAGGTCCTCGCGCACCAGCGGGCCGAAGACGACGCGGCGATAGAGCCAAAGCATGTAGCAGGCGCCGAGGATCATGCCGGTCGCGGCGAGGGCCGCCACCCAGGCATTGACCTGGAAGACGCCGACGATGACCAGGACCTCGCCGACGAAACCGCTGGTGCCGGGCAGGCCGACCGAGGCCAGCATGAACAGCATGAACACGGTGGCGTAGATCGGCATGCGCTCGGCGAGCCCGCCATAGCGCCGGATTTCACGGCTGTGGATGCGGTCGTAGATGACGCCGACGCAGAGAAAGAGCGCCCCCGAGACGATGCCGTGGCTCAGCATCTGCAGGATGCCGCCCTGGATGCCCTGCTCGTTGAAGGTGAACACGCCGATGGTGACGATGCCCATGTGCGCTACCGACGAGTAGGCGATGAGCTTCTTCATGTCGTCCTGCATCAGGGCGACCAGCGACGTGTAGACCACCGCAATGACCGAGAGCGCGTAGATGAAGGGGGCGAACTCGGCGGACGCGATCGGCAGCATCGGCAGGGAGAAGCGCAGGAAACCGTAGCCGCCGAGCTTCAACAACACGCCCGCGAGCAGCACGGAGCCGGCCGTCGGTGCCTCGACATGGGCGTCCGGCAGCCAGGTGTGGAACGGCCACATCGGCACCTTGACGGCGAAGGAGGCAAAGAGTGCGAGGAACAGCCACCACTGCGCTTCGGCCGTGAACTCGGTGCGCATCAGCGTCGGGATGTCGGTCGTACCGGCCACCAGGTACATGTAGATGATGGCAACCAGGAACAGCACCGAGCCGACCAGCGTGTACAGGAAGAACTTGAACGCCGCATAGATACGATTTGGCCCGCCCCAGATCCCGATGATCAGGAACATCGGGATCAGGATGCCTTCGAAGAAGATATAGAAGAGGACGACGTCGAGCGCGCAGAATACGCCGACCATCAAGGTTTCCATGACCAGGAACGAGATCATGTATTCCTTGACGCGCGTGGTCACCGAATGCCACGAGCCGAGGATGACGACGACCGTAAGCAAGGTCGAGAGCAGCACGAACCAAAGGGAAATGCCGTCGACGCCAACATGGTAGTTGATGTCGAAGCCGGGCAGCCAAGGTGCTTTTTCGACCAGTTGGAAGCCCGCCTGGTTCGGGTCGAACTGGAACCAGATCAACAGGCTCAAGAGGAAGGTGATCGACGAGGTCCAAAGCGCCACGGCCTTGGCGTTCTGCGCCACCACCTCTTCGTCCTCGTTGCGGATCGCCAGGATGAAGAGGACGCCGACCAGGGGCAGGAAGATGACGAGCGAAAGAAGCGGCCAGTCGCTCATCGGCTCAGCCCCGCGCCACGAAGAGAAACCAGCTGACCAGGGCGGCCACACCGATCAGCATGACGAAGGCGTAGTGGTAGATGTAGCCGGTCTGCAGCTTGACCACGCGCTTGGTGCCTTCGAGGGCGGTCGCGGCCACCCCGTTCGGGCCGTAGTCGTCGATGATCCCGGCATCGACCCGGCGCCAGAGGAACGTGCCCGCCTGGCGCGCCGGCCGCACGAACAGGGCGTCGTACAGCTCGTCGAAGTACCACTTGTTCAACGAGAACTGGTAGAGCGGGCGGAACCGCTCGGCGAGGCGATCGGCGAGCTCGGTGCGCTGGATGTAGATGACATAGGCGAGGCCCAGGCCGACGAAGCCGGCGACGATCGGGGCGATGACCACCCAGGTCGGCACGTAGTGGGCGAGGTAGATGATGTTGCGCTCCATTTCGGCGAGGTAGATCGACCCGCCCCAGAACGCGTGGTCGTCGGCCACCATCGGCAAGCCCAGATAGCCGGCGAACACGGCCCCCACCGCCAACAGACCGAGCGGAATGGTCATGACGAGCGGGCTTTCGTGGACGTGGTGCATGACCTCCTCGGAGGCCCGCGGCTTGCCGTGGAAGGTCATGAACAGGAGCCGGCCGGAGTAGAACGCGGTCATCACCGCGGCGGCGATGCCGAGCGCGAAGGCGTAGAACCCGACACCCCCGGCGGCGAAGGCCGCCTCCAGGATCAGGTCCTTGGAGTAGAAGCCGGCGAAGAAGGGCACGCCCACGAGGGCCAGCGAGCCGATCCACATCATGGCGTAGGTGAACTTCATGTGCCGCCAGATGCCGCCCATCCGCCGCATGTCCTGTTCGTTCGACATGCCGTGGATCACCGAGCCGGCGGCGAGGAACAAAAGGGCCTTGAAGAAGGCGTGGGTGAACAGGTGGAAGATGGCGGCCGCATAGGCGCCGACGCCGAGGGCGAAGAACATGTAGCCGAGCTGCGAGCAGGTCGAATAGGCGATCACCCGTTTGATGTCGTTCTGGGTGAGCGCCACGGTCGCGGCGAAGAACGCGGTCGTGGCGCCGATCAGGACGATCACGGCGAGGGCTACGGGCGCATATTCGATGATCGGCGAGACGCGGGCGATGAGGAAGACGCCGGCGGTCACCATGGTGGCGGCGTGGATCAAGGCCGAGACCGGCGTCGGGCCCTCCATCGCGTCCGGCAGCCAGGTGTGCAGGCCAAGCTGGGCGGACTTGCCCATGGCACCGATGAACAGGAGGATACAGATCAGGTCGAGCGTCGACCAGGTCACCCCGAACAGCGCGATCTGATGCTCGGCGAAGGCGGGGGCTGCCGCGAACACCGTGTCGAAGTCGACGCTGTCGAAGACGAGGAAGATGGCGGCAATGCCGAGGATCAGCGCGAAGTCGCCGACACGGTTGACGATGAACGCCTTCATCGCCGCGTTGTTGGCGCTCGCTTTCTCGTACCAGAAGCCGATCAGGAGATATGAGGCGACGCCGACGCCCTCCCAGCCAAAGAACAGCTGGAGGAAGTTGTCGGCCGTCACCAGCATCAGCATGGCGAAGGTGAAGAGCGACAGATAGCTCATGAACCGCGCGATCGACGCGTCGTGGCTCATGTAGCCGATGGAGTAGATGTGGACGAGCGCCGACACCCAGGTCACGACCACCAGCATGACGACGGTCAGCGCGTCGATCCGAAGCGCCCAGTCGACCTCGAACGAGCCGGAGACGATCCAGGTGGCGAGCGGCACCTTGAACGGCTCGCCGAAGGGCACGGTCAAGAGCGCGATGCCGGACAGGAGCGCCGAGATGCAGAGCAGCGAGCAGGTGACGATCTGCGCCGCGCGGTCGCCGATGATGCGGCCGAACAGGCCGGCGACGATGGCCCCCAACAGCGGCAGAAAGACGATGGCCGTGTACATGCCGCCTAGCCCTTCATCAGGTTGATGTCCTCGACCGCGATCGAGCGGCGGGCGCGGTACACCACCACCACGATGGCGAGCCCGATCGCCGCTTCGGCGGCGGCGACGGTGAGGATGAACATGGCGAACACCTGACCGACCAGGTCACCGAGATGCGCCGAGAAGGCGATGAGGTTGATGTTCACCGCCAACAGGATCAGTTCGATCGACATCAGAATGACGATGATGTTCTTGCGGTTCAAAAAGATGCCGAAGATGCCGAGCGTGAACAGCACCGCGGCCACGACCAGGAAATGTTCGACGGGTACCGGCATCTCAGAGCCCCCGACCGGGCTCGACGCGGCGCATCCGCACCGACTTGGTGCGGTCGCGATGCACCTGTTCGCTGATGTTCTGCCGCTTGATCGGCCCGCGGTCGCGCAAGGTCAGGGTGATGGCGCCGATGATGGCAACGAGGAGGATGATGCCCGCCAGTTGGAAGGCGAAGAAGTACTCGGTGTAGAGCACTGCCCCCAAGGCTTCGGTGTTGGTCACGCCTTCGGGCGTCGGCACGCTGGCAGCGATCGGCGCGTCGGCGATGCGGAGGGTGCCGAACACCAGGAAGAGCTCGATCAACAAAACCAGCCCGACCAGGGCACCCACCGGCAGATACTTCATGAAGCCCTGGCGCATCGCCACCACGTCGATGTCGAGCATCATGACGACGAACAAGAACAGCACGGCGACGGCACCGACGTAGACGACGATCAAGACCATCGCCAGGAACTCGGCCCCGGCCAGCACGAACAGGCCCGCACTGTTGAAGAAGGCGAGGATCATGAACAGGACGGAATGAACCGGATTGCGGGCAGAGATGACCATGACGCCGGAGGCGATGGTGATCCCGGCGAGCAGGTAGAACACGGCGAGGGCGACGGTCATCGTGCGAAGGCTCCAGCACCCGCCTCGGGGCGCAAGGTCAAGCGGGCGTCAGGGATCAGCGATAAGGGGCGTCGGCGGCCAGATTGGCCGCGATCTCCGTCTCCCAACGCTCGCCGTTCGCAAGCAGCTTCTCCTTGTCGTAGAACAGCTCCTCGCGGGTGTAGGCGGCGAATTCGAAGTTCGGCCCCTCGACGATGGCGTCCACCGGGCACGCCTCCTCGCAGAAGCCGCAATAGATGCACTTGGTCATGTCGATGTCGTAGCGCGTCGTCCGCCGGCTGCCGTCCGGGCGCGGCTCGCTCTCGATCGTGATGGCTTGCGCCGGACAGATCGCTTCGCACAGCTTGCAGGCGATGCACCGTTCTTCACCGTTCGGATAGCGCCGAAGCGCGTGTTCCCCCCGAAAACGCGGGCTGAGGGGACCCTTCTCGTAGGGATAGTTCAAGGTGTACTTTTTCTTGAACATGTAGCGGAAGGTCAGCCAGAAGCCGCTCACCAGCTCCTGCAGCAGGAAGGTTTTCGCGGCACGGTCGATGGTCGTGGCCATGTCGTGTCCCCTAGCGCATCAGTTGGTGGTGTGACGACGTCATCAGAGCATGTCGAAGGCGAGCAGCACACCCGAGGTGAGGACCACCCACAGCAGCGAGAAGGGCAAGAAAACCTTCCACCCGAGGCGCATCAACTGGTCGTAGCGATAGCGCGGCAGGGTCGCCCGGGCCCAGAAGAAGATGAACAACACGGCACAGATCTTGAGGATGAACCAGATCGGTCCCGGTATCCAGTTGAAGGGCGCTATGTCGATCGGTGGCAGCCAGCCGCCCAGGAACAGGATGACGGCGATGGCGCTCATCAAGATCATGTTGGCGTATTCGCCGAGGAAGAAGAGGGCGAACGCCATCGAGCTGTATTCGACGTTGTAGCCCGTCACCAGGGAGCTTTCGTCCTCGGGCAGGTCGAAGGGATGGCGGTTGGTCTCGGCGAGGATGGCGGCGATGAAAACGATGAACATCGGGAAGTGCGGGATGATGTACCACACCGATTGCTGCGCCAGGACGATCTCGGTGAGGTTCAACGAGCCCGCCGTGATCAGCACGTTGATGATGATCAGGCCGATGGCGATCTCGTAGGAGATCATCTGCGCCGACGAGCGCATCGCACCCAGAAAGGCGTAGCGCGAGTTCGACGCCCAGCCGGCCATGACCACGCCGTAGACGCCGAGCGAGCTGACCGCGAGCAGGTAGAGGATGCCGACGTTGATGTCGGCGATCACCCAACCCTCGGCGAAGGGGATCACCGCCCAGCCGATCAGCGCGAGCACGAAGGTGATCATCGGCGCTGCGATGAACACCACCTTGTTGGCACCGCTCGGGATCACCGTTTCCTTGAGGAACAGCTTGGCCCCGTCGGCAATCGGCTGCAGCAACCCCCAGGGCCCGACCGTCATCGGCCCCTGGCGCAGCTGCATGGCGCCGATCACCTTGCGCTCGGCCCAGGTCGTGTAGGCGACGGCGAGCAGGAGCGGGCCGACGATCGCCATGATCTGGGCGACGATGATGGCGAGGGTGACGACGTTCTCAACCATGGGTGCCGGTCGCCTTTTCGGCCTGGCCGACGATTTCCTCGACGCAGGCGGCCATGGTCGCCGACGCCCGGCTGATCGGGCAGGTGCGGTAGTAGTCGGTGATGGGCGCGGTGAAGGGCGTTTCGTCGGCCGCCCCGCTAGCGCCGAAGGCCGCCCACGGCGCCGGCTCGATGCGGTCCATCAGGGCCAGGTGCGGGGCCACTTCCTTGATCCGGGCGCGCACCTGGGCAAGCGTGTCGTAAGCCAGGGTGTGGCCGAGTGCGGCGGACAGGGCGCGCAGGATCTTCCAATCCTCCTTGGCGTCGCCCGGTGGGAAGGCCGCCGCCGGCGAGCGCTGCGGCCGTCCTTCGGTGTTGACCCAGGTCGCGGGCTTCTCGGTGTAGGCGGCACCGGGCAGGATGACGTCGGCAACGTGCGCGCCACGGTCGCCATGACTGCCCTGGTAGATGACGAAGGCGTCCGCGAGGGCTTCTGTCTCGATCTCGTCGGCACCGAGCAGATAGACCGCCTTGACCTGGCCCTTGGCCGCCGCCTGCAGGATGGAGGCGACGTCCTTGCCGCCCTTGCCCGGCACGAGGCCCAAGTCGAGCCCGCCGACCCGGCTGGCTGCCCGGTGCAGCACGTTGAAGCCGTTCCACGCCTCCTGCACCATCCCGTAGCGCTCCGCCACCTGGCGGGCGAGGCCCAGGATCCTGCCGCCGTCGTCGCGCGCGAGCGCGCCTGTGCCGAGGATCAGCATCGGCCGTTCGGCGGCCTCCAGCACCGCCCCGAAATCGTGCTTGCCGGCAGCCAATTCGGCCAGCGTTGGCGGCCCGGCGCCGAGGTCGGTGACCGGGTAGGTGAGGTCACCCGGGCAGCCGATGCGCCCCACCTGCAAACCGCCCATCCGATAACGCTTGCGGATGCGGGCATTCACCAGCGGCGCTTCGTGGCGCGGGAAGGTGCCGATCAACAAGATCGCGTCGGCCTGCTCGATGCCGGCGATGGTGGTGTTGAAGAGATATGAAGCCCGCGGCTGTGCCAGCTTGGCGCCATCCTGGCGGCAATCGACGTGCGGGCTCTCGAATGCTGCCATCAGGTCCTTGAAGGCAACCATGGCTTCGAGGTCGACCTGGTCACCGACGATGCCGGCGATCTGCTTGCCCTTAAGACCGTCGAGGCCGGCGCGGATCGCGTCGAACGCTTCGGGCCACGTCGCCGGCTGCAGCTTGCCGTCCTTCTTTACCCACGGCTTGTCGAGCCGCCGCCGCTTCAGGCCGTCATAGGCGAAGCGGGTCTTGTCGGCGATCCACTCCTCGTTCACATCCTCGTGCAGCCGCGGCAGGATGCGCATGACCTCGTTGCCGCGGGTGTCGATGCGGATGCTCGAACCCACCGCGTCCATGACGTCGATGCCCTCGTGCTTGCGCAATTCCCAGGTCCGCGCCGTGTACTCGTAGGGCTTGCTGTTGAGGGCGCCGACCGGGCAAAGGTCGATGATGTTGCCGGACAGCTCCGAGGTGATCGCCGCCTCGACCCAGGTGCCGATCTCCATGTGCTCGCCGCGGCCGGTGGCGCCCAGCTCCTCGATGCCGGCGATCTCGTTGATGAAGCGCACGCAGCGGGTGCAGTGGATGCACCGGGTCATGTGCGTCGAGATGAGCGGGCCCAGATATTTGTCGGCGACCGGGCGCTTGTTCTCGGCGAAGCGCGAGCTGTCCGGGCCGTAGAGCAGGGTCAGGTCCTGCAGATCGCATTCGCCGCCCTGGTCGCAGATGGGGCAATCGAGCGGGTGGTTGATGAGCAGAAGCTCCAACACGCCCTTCTGCGCCTTTTTCACCGTCGGCGTGTTGGTGTGGACCACCATGCCCTCGGCGGCGGGCATGGCGCAGCTCGCCACCGGCTTCGGCGCCTTTTCGATCTCGACCAGGCACATGCGGCAATTGCCGGCGATGTTCAGGCGCGGGTGGAAACAAAAATGCGGCACCTCGAACCCGGCCAGCTCGCAGGCCTGGAACACCGTGGCCCCGGCCGGAACCTCGACCTCCTGGCCGTTGATGGTCAGCTTCGGCATGTCGTCTCCCCGCCTTCCGGGTTCAGCTCGCGGCCATCTGGTCGGTCTTGCCGGCGGCCGCCCGAATGCGCGCCTCGATCTCCGGCCGGAAATGCCGAATGAGGCCCTGCACCGGCCAGGCAGCCGCGTCGCCCAAGGCGCAGATGGTGTGTCCTTCGATCTCCTTGGTGACGTCGTAGAGCATGTCGATCTCCTCGACGCGCGCCCGACCTTCGACCAGTCGCGTCATCACCCGCCAGAGCCAGCCGGTCCCCTCGCGGCAGGGCGTGCACTGGCCGCAGCTCTCGTGCATGTAGAACTTCGAAAGCCGCGCGATCGCCTTGATGACGTCGGTCGACTGATCCATCACGATCACGGCCGCGGTGCCGAGCCCCGACTGCACGTTGCGCAGGTCGTCGAAGTCCATGCGGATCGTGTCGCAGATGTCCTTCGGCAAGAGCGGCACCGACGAGCCGCCGGGGATCACCGCCTTCAGATTGTCCCAGCCGCCGCGCACCCCGCCGCAATGCTTGTCGATGAGTTCCCGCAAGGGAATGCTCATCTCCTCCTCGACGGTGCAGGGGTGGTTGACGTGGCCGGAGATGCAGAAAAGCTTGGTACCGGTGTTGTTCTCGCGGCCCAAGCCGGCGAACCACTCGGCCCCGCGCCGGAGAATGGTCGGCACGACGGCGATGGTCTCGACGTTGTTGACGGTGGTCGGCCGGCCGTAGAGCCCGACCATCGCCGGGAAGGGCGGCTTCAGGCGCGGCTGGCCCTTCTTGCCCTCCAGGCTCTCGATCAGCCCGGTCTCCTCGCCGCAGATGTAGGCGCCCGCACCGCGATGGAGATAGAGCTCGAAGTCGAGCCCCGTGCCGAGGATGTCCCGGCCCAACAGCCCCGCGTCGTAGGCCTCGGCCAGCGCCCGCTCCAGAGCTTCGGCCTCGCGGACGTACTCGCCGCGGATGTAGATGTAGCCGGCGGTGCAGCCCATGCCGACGGCCGCGAGAATGCAGCCCTCCACGAGCTTGTGCGGCTCGTGGCGCATGATCTCGCGGTCCTTGCAGGTGCCGGGCTCGCTCTCGTCGGCATTGACCACGAGATAGACCGGACCGCCGTCGGTCTCCTTCGGCATGAACGACCATTTGAGACCGGTGGGGAAACCCGCCCCGCCGCGGCCGCGCAGCCCCGATTTCTTCACCCGGTCGACGATCTCCGCCCGGCCCAGGAGGATCAGGTCCTTCAAGCCGTCATAGTCGCCACGGGCCTTGGCCTGCTCCAGGCCCGGGCCCTTCTCGCCGTAGATGTCGGTGAAGATGCGGTCCTTGTCGTGCAGCACCTCAGACCTCCAGCAACGTCGTCTTGCCGCCCGCCGGCATCGACACCTTGCGCGCATCCTGCGGCCCCGGCGTCGGCTTCTCGCCCCGCTGCAAGGCCTCGACGAGGGCGGTGGTCTTTTCCGGCGTCAGGTCCTCGTAATAGTCGTCGTCGATCCACAGCATCGGCGCGTTGACGCAAGCCCCCAGGCACTCGAACTCGCGCAGATAGAACCGCCCGTCGGGGCTGTTCTCGCCCACCCTGCAGCCCAAGGCCCGCTCGCAGGCCTCGACGATCGCGTCCGAGCCCATCAGCCAGCAGGGCGTCGTCGTGCAGACGCGGATCTGGCAGGGTGCGGTCGGCTCGGTGTTGAACATGTCGTAGAACGAGGCGACTTCGTAGACGCGGATCCGCGGCATGGAGAGATAGTCGGCGACGTAGTCGAGCGCCGCCTTCGGCAGCCAGCCGCCGTGCTGCGCCTGCGCCAGGTGCAACAGCGGCAAAACGGCACTCTGCCTGCGCTCCGGCGGAAACTTGGCCAGCGCCTGTTCCGCCAAGGCGGCGTGGGCGGCGTCGAACGCGAACTCCGTGACGTCGGGCGCGATGCTCACCGGTCGATCTCCCCAAAGACGATGTCGAGCGAGCCGATGATGGCGACGATGTCGGCCAGCTGATGGCCTTTGCCCATGAAGTCGAGCGCTTGCAGGTGGACGTAGCCGGGCGAACGGATCTTGCAGCGATAGGGCTTGTTGGTGCCGTCGGAGACCAGATAGACGCCGAACTCGCCCTTGCCGCTCTCCACCGCGGCGTAGGTCTCGCCTTCCGGCACGTGCACGCCCTCGGTGTAGAGCTTGAAATGGTGGATGAGCGCTTCCATCGAGCGCTTCATCTCGGCGCGCGGCGGCGGCGTGACCTTCTTGTCGGCTGTCCGCACCGGCCCCGGCTGCATCTTGTCGAGGCACTGCAGGATGATCCGCACCGACTGCCGCATTTCCTCGACACGGCAGATGTAGCGGTCGAAGCAGTCGCCGTTCTCGCCGACCGGTACGTCGAAATCGACGAACTCGTACATGGCGTAGGGCTGCGCCTTTCTGAGGTCCCAGGCCGCCCCCGAGCCGCGCAGCATCGGCCCCGAAAAGCCCCAGGCCAGCGCGTCCTCCAGGCTGACGATGCCGATGTCGACGGTGCGCTGCTTGAAGATCCGGTTTTCGGTGAGCAGCGCCTCCATGTCGTCGACGAATTGGAGGAAGTCCGTGGTCCAGGCCCGGATGTCGTCGGCCAGGCCTTCCGGCAGGTCGCGGTTGACGCCGCCCGGCCGGTAGTAGTTGGCGTGCATCCGCGCACCGGAGACACGCTCGTAGAACTCCATCGTCTTTTCACGGTGCTCGAAGCCCCAGAGCAGGGGCGTCATCGCCCCGCAGTCGAGCGCCATGGTGGTGATGTTCAAGAGGTGATTGCCGATCCGCGTGATCTCGTCGAACAGGGTGCGGATCCAAAGTGCGCGCTCCGGCACCTCGCACCCGATCAGGTTCTCCATGGCGAGCACGTAGCTGTGCTCCTGCAGGAGCATGGAGGTGTAGTCGAGACGGTCGAAATAGGGGATCGACTGGATGTAGGGGCGGTATTCGATCAGCTTTTCGGTGCCGCGGTGCAACAGGCCGATATGCGGGTCGGCCCGCTCCACCACCTCGCCGTCGAGTTCCAGGACCAAGCGCAGCACCCCGTGCGCCGCCGGGTGCTGCGGCCCGAAATTCATGGTGAAGGTGCGCATTTCCACGTCGGTGGGCATCGTGTCCTCGTTCCTCGCCTCGAGCGCGACCGGTGTTTCAGGAGGCCTTGTCGACCTTTTCGTCGCCCGGCAGCGGTGCACCGCCCTCCCACGGGCTCAAGAAGTCGAAGCTGCGCCAGTCCTGCTGGAGCTGCACGGGTTCGTAGACGACGCGCTTTTGCTGCTCGTCGTAACGGACCTCGACATGGCCCGTCAGCGGGAAGTCCTTGCGCAAGGGGTGCCCCTCGAAGCCGTAGTCGGTGAGGAGGCGCCGCAGGTCGTCATGGTCGGCAAACAGGATGCCGTACATGTCCCAGGTTTCGCGCTCGAACCAGCCGGCGGTGGGGAAAATCCGCTGCACCGACGGCACGGGCGTGTCCTCGTCGGTCATCAGCTTCAAGCGGACGCGCAGATTGTGCTTCAGGCTGAGCAGGTGATAGACGACGTCGAACCGGCGCTCGCGCATCGGCCAATCGACGCCGCAGAGATCGACCAGCTCCTGAAACAAGGCCGACGGCTCGTCCCGCAGCCATTGCAGGATGCGGCGGAGCCCCTCGCGCTGGATCTCCACCGTCAGCTCGCCATAGGCCAGGTGGGTAGCAACGACGTCGTCGGGGAAATGCTGCGTCAGGGCCTCCGCCAGATCCTGCAGGGCTTCGGTGTCGACGGTCCAACGGATCTGCATGGGGGTCTGCATGGCGCCTCAGCGATCGATCGTGCCGGTCGTGCGGATTTTCTTCTGCAACTGCATGATGCCGTAGACCAACGCCTCCGCCGTGGGCGGGCAGCCCGGCACGTAGACGTCGACCGGCACGATGCGGTCGCAGCCGCGCACCACCGAATAGGAAAAGTGATAATAGCCGCCGCCATTGGCGCAGGAGCCCATCGACAGCACGTAGCGCGGCTCGGCCATCTGGTCGTAGACCTTGCGGAAGGCCGGGGCCATTTTGTTGCAGAGCGTGCCGGCGACGATCATCACGTCGGACTGGCGCGGGCTCGGCCGGAAGACGAGCCCCAACCGATCGAGGTCGTAGCGGCTCGCTGCCGCGTGCATCATCTCGACCGCGCAACAGGCCAAGCCGAAGGTCATGGGCCACATCGACGACGCGCGCGCCCAGTTCACCAGGTCGGTCAGGTTGGTGACGAAGAAACCCTTGTCCTTGAGGCCGTCGTTGACGTCGTCGAACAGCCGGTTCGGCGCCTTGCCGTCGCGGGCCAAAGCGGTCGTTGGCGTGCTCATTCCCATTCCAGCGCCCCCTTCTTCCACTCGTAGATGAAGCCCACGGTCAAAATCCCCAAAAACAGCATCATCGAGAGCCAACCGTAGAGGCCGATTTCACCCAGCGATACCGCCCAGGGGAACAAGAACGCGATCTCCAGGTCGAAGATAATAAACAGGATCGCTACCAGATAAAAGCGCACATCGAACCGCCCCCGCGCATCCTCGAAGGCCTCGAAGCCGCACTCGTAGGCGGACAGCTTGGCGCTGTCCGGGTGCTGGCGGGCCACGATCAGGGTCGAGATCATGATGATGCAGGCAAGGCCGATGGCGATGCCGAGAAAGATCAGAATGGGGAAATACGCTTCCAGCATGGTCCACCCTTGGCCGATCGAGCCCCGTTGGTGCGGTTGTTCGAGCAGAAGTCACGGCACACATGAAGCCTGCATGGCGACGCAGCTGCCTTTCCGTGCCGCGAACGCCCTGACCACGCTCCACCCCTCGCTCGAGGCTGTATGTGGAAGCATTCGAAGGAGATGGCGATGCGACCATGGGGGAATACCTGGGTCGGGATCCTCGCCTTGAGCGCCTGGCCGGCGCTCGCCGCCGAGCGGGTCGAGCGACCGGCCCCCCTCCCCTCGGTAACGGCGCCGGCCGAGCGGCCGGTCACCCGTGACACGGACGGCCGCGCCAGCGGCTTCGACGACCGGGGTGTCCGGCGGGGCAGCGATGGCGCCGCAGAGGGCTCGGTGCGGCCCGATGCCAGCGGTGGGGCCGCCGTCCGTGACCCGGATGGGCGCCTGCGCGGCGTCAGGCCCGCTCCAGCCGAAGTGCCGCGCTACGAACCGCGCCGCTGAACCCGCGATGGATCGGGAGAATGGCGGGAGTGACGGGACTCGAACCCGCGGCCTCTGGCGTGACAGGCCAGCGCTCTAACCGACTGAGCTACACCCCCTGGGGAAGTGGCGGTGGGTCTAAGGGTCCGCGTGACCCCTGTCAAGCGCCCCATCGCACGCGCTTGAGCGAGACGGCATTCGGGGGTAGGCAGAACCCGCGCGGGCGTAGCTCAGCGGAAGAGCACGGCGTTTACACCGCCGGTGTCGGAGGTTCGAACCCTTCCGCCCGCACCACGCCCAGGACCCCAGCCGCTCAGCTGTTGAGCGCGTCCTTCAGCTGCTTGCCGGCACGGAACTTGGGCGTTTTCGAGGCCGGGATGTCGATGCTTTCGCCGGTGCGCGGATTGCGGCCGGTGGTGGCTTCGCGGGCCGACACGGCAAAGGTGCCGAAACCGACCAGGCGCACCTCGTCACCGCCCTTGAGGGCGTCGGTGATGCAATCGAGCACGGCATCGACCGCCTTCGTCGCATCCTGCTTGGACAGCCCGCTGTGACCGGCCACCTTGGCTACGAGATCGTTCTTGTTCACGTAGAGCTCCCCGAGCGTTGACCATATGGCGGAAACCCACTGTTTCCGCCAAAACCCTAACGCTAGGATTTTCGAACCGTCAATCGCCTCCGGCCCGGTTTTCCCAAGAAAACCGCGCCGAACGCAGGAAAAAAGCATCTAGGGGGCTTTTGGCCCCCTAGCCCCCCCCCGGCCAGCGGCGTTGCCGCTAGCACTTGGCAAGTAGCGAAACGATTCGTTGGACGTGCAAGCACGTCCCACGCACCGTTTCGCTCGGGGGTTTCCAAGGGGGCCAAAAGCCCCCTTGGCTTGCCTGCTTCCCGGCTAGTTCGGCAGGGCCGGCTGCGGGTCCTTCTTGCCGTCGCCGGCGGTGATGGCTTCGGGCTCGACGTCGACCCATTCGATCGCCTCGGGGGCCCGCACCAACGCCTCGGTCAGCACCTCGTCGATGCTGGAGACGGGCACGATGCGCAGGCCCTTCTTCACGTTGGCCGGGATGTCGGCGAGGTCCTTCTCGTTCTCCTTCGGGATCAACACCGTCTTGATGTTGCCGCGCAGCGCCGCGAGCAGCTTTTCCTTCAACCCGCCGATGGCGAGCACCCGCCCGCGCAGGGTGATTTCGCCGGTCATCGCCACGTCGCGGCGCACCGGGATCTTGGTGAGCACCGAGACGATCGAGGTTGCCATGGCAACGCCGGCCGAGGGACCGTCCTTGGGCGTGGCACCCTCGGGCACGTGGACGTGGATGTCGGTGCGGTCGAAGGTCGGCGGCTTGATGCCGAGGCTCACCGCCTTCGAGCGGACGTAGGACTTCGCCGCCTGCACCGATTCCTGCATCACGTCGCCGAGCTTGCCGGTCATGGTGATGCGGCCCTTGCCGGGCAGCATGACCGATTCGATGGTCAGGAGTTCGCCGCCGACCTCGGTCCAGGCCAAGCCGGTCGACACGCCCACCATGTCCTCGGTCTCGGCCTCGCCATAGCGGTAGCGCGGCACGCCCGCGAACTTGTCGAGGTTCTTGGCCGTGATCTTGATGGTTTCCTTGCCGTCGACGAGGATCGTCTTGGTCGCCTTGCGGGCCAGGTTGGCGACCTCGCGCTCCAGGTTCCGCACCCCCGCCTCGCGGGTGTAGTGGCGGATCAGCCCGGTCACGGCGTCGTCCTTGAGGTCGAACTCGCCCTCCTTCAGGCCGTGGTCGCGGCGCTGCTTCGGGATGAGATGACGCTTGGCGATCTCCAGCTTTTCGTCCTCGGTGTAGCCGGGGATGCGGATGATCTCCATGCGGTCCAACAGCGGCTGCGGCATGCGGAGCGTGTTGGCCGTGCAGACGAACATCACGTCCGAGAGGTCGTAGTCGACCTCCAGATAATGATCGTTGAAGGCGTGGTTCTGCTCGGGGTCCAACACCTCCAACAGCGCCGAGGCCGGATCGCCGCGGAAGTCCGAGCCCATCTTGTCGATCTCGTCCATCATGAAGAGCGGGTTGGAGGCCTTCGCCTTCTTCATGGACTGGATGATCTTGCCGGGCATGGAGCCGATATAGGTGCGCCGGTGGCCGCGGATTTCGGCCTCGTCACGCACGCCGCCCAAGGAGACACGGACGAATTGCCGGCCGGTGGCCTTGGCGAGCGACTTGCCGAGCGAGGTCTTGCCCACGCCGGGCGGCCCGACGAGGCAGAGGATCGGCCCTTTCATCTTCTGCACGCGCTGCTGCACCGCCAGATACTCGACGATGCGCTCCTTCACCTTCTCGAGCCCATAGTGATCGGCGTCGAGAATGGCTTCGGCAGCCTTCAGGTCCTTTTTGATCCGCGACGGCTTCTTCCACGGGATCGACAGCATCCAGTCGAGGTAGTTGCGCACCACCGTGGCTTCCGCCGACATCGGGCTCATCGTGCGCAGCTTCTTGAGCTCGGCCAGCGCCTTGTCGCGGGCCTCCTTCGAGAGCTTGGTCTTGCGGATCCGCTCTTCCAGCTCGGACACCTCGTCCTTGCCTTCGTCGAGCTCGCCCAGCTCCTTCTGGATCGCCTTCATCTGCTCGTTCAGGTAGTACTCGCGCTGCGTCTTCTCCATCTGACGCTTCACCCGCGAGCGGATGCGCTTTTCCACCTGCAGGACGCTGATCTCGCCTTCCATGTAGCCGTAGAGCCGCTCCAGGCGCTCCGACAGGGACGGCGTTTCCAACAGTTCCTGCTTGTCCGAGATCTTGAGGCTCAGATGCGCCGCCACCGTGTCGGCGAGCTTGGAAGGGTCCTCGATCTGGCCGAGCGAGACCAGAACCTCCGGCGGCACCTTCTTGTTGAGCTTCACGTACTGCTCGAAATTGGTGACCACGGCGCGGGCCATAGCGTCCAGCTCGCGCGGGTCGGCCTCGACCTCGGGCAGCACCTCGCCGGCGACCTGGAAGAATTTCGGATTGTCCACGAACGCCTTGATCTGCGCGCGCGCCTGGCCCTCGACCAGCACCTTGACCGTGCCGTCGGGCAGCTTCAAGAGCTGCAACACCGAGCTGACCGTGCCGACGCGATAGATGTCGTCGGGGCCGGGGTCGTCCTGGGACGCATTTTTCTGGGCGACGAGGAGGATTTGCTTGTCCTCCTTCATCACTTCTTCGAGCGCCGCGATCGACTTTTCCCGCCCGACGAACAGCGGCACGATCATGTGGGGGAACACCACGATGTCGCGCAGCGGCAGGACGGGAAAGATGGTGGTCTCGGGGGAATGCGGCATGGGTCCTCACTTCCGGGTGCGACGGGAGTCGCAACATGACGGAAACGTGGCGTCCCGCCCGGCAGCTTTCAAGCCGGCCGCAGCTGCGGTCCCCTTAGCCCAAGGGCGTCACATAACACGGATCGCCGCCGCCATGCGAGCACCAAGCGCCCCGGCCGCGCAGCAACGGCCACTCGAGCCCGCGCAAGCCTTCGACCAAAGGCGGCAGCCAGAACCCGAAAAACGCCCTCAAGCCCTTGAAATCAAAGACGAAAACCGCGTTCTGGGTTCGTTTTGACTGGCGCGTTTTTCGACGCTTGTGCCGTCCCCCGCTCGATCAACCCGACTCTACATGACCTAGGCGTAAAATCCCACCGGATTTCAGCGCCCGCCCCGCCTCAGCCCTGGTCGAATTCGTCGCGGCGGTAGCCTTGGAGGTAGAGCACGCCGGTGAGGTCGGCGACGTCGAGGCGGACCGGGACGGCGGCGCGGACCTTTTGGTGGGCGTGGAAGGCCACACCGAGGCCCGCGGCCTGCAGCATGTCGATGTCGTTGGCGCCGTCGCCCACCGCCACCACGTCCTCGGCCAACAGGTCCTGCTCCCTGACGAGCCGGCGCAGCGTTTCGAGTTTGGCGGTCTGCCCCAGGATCGGCGGCAGCACCTTGCCGGTGAGCCTTCCGCCTTGCACCTCCAGGACGTTGCCCTCGTCGAGGTCGAAGCCGGCCCGCGCACGCACCCGGCTGGTGAAGAAGGTGAAGCCGCCCGAAACCAGCGCCGTCAGCGCGCCGAACTTGCGCATGGTCGCCACCAGCGTGCGCGCACCGCGCGCCAAGGGCGTGCGGTTTTCGGCGACCCGCTCCAGCTCGACCACCGGCAGCCCCTCCAACAGCGCCACGCGGTGCTGCAACGAGGTTTCGAAATCCAGCTCGCCGTTCATGGTCTTGCGGGTGATGGCCGCGATTTCCTGCTTGATGCCGCGCAGGTCGGCCAGTTCGTCGATGCATTCGACGGTGATGATGGTGCTGTCCATGTCGGCCACGAGCAGGGACTTGCGCCGGCCCTCGAAGGTCAGCCCGCAGACGTCGACCGGGATTGCGTCGAGGGCGTCGCGGACGAGGCGCTGCGCCGTGGCCGGCTCCAGCTCCAACGGCCCGATCTCCACCGCTTCCTCCGGGGCCAACCACTCGATATCGTTCTCGGGCAGGGCGCGGCGCGCGCGCTCGACGATCGCGGGCGTGAGCGGCAGCGTGGCCGGATTGGCAATCAGACAAACCACGGTGGACATAACGACTACCATCGGACGTGAATGGACGAAGGCCAAGGATGGCTTCTGCCTGATTGGCGGCTCCACCGCGAGTGGCAAATCGGCCCTAGCACTCGCGCTGGCCGAGGCCACGGGCGGTGTCGTCGTCAATGCCGACAGTGTCCAGCTCTATCGGAGCCTGCCGATCCTGACGGCGCAGCCCAGTGCGTCCGATTTGGCCCGCGCCGAGCATCGGCTCTACGGCATCCTCGACGATCTCGCCCCGAACTCGGTCGCCGCCTGGCTGGAGCGCGCCGTGGCGACCATCCAGGAGGTGCAGCCGCGCCTCGCCATCGTGACGGGCGGCACGGGCTTCTATCTCGAAGCCCTCCTCCGCGGTGCCCCCACCACACCCCCCACCCCGCCCGAACTCCGCGCCCGAAGCCAAGCCCGCTTGGCCGAACTGGGGCCTGCCGCCTTCGCCGCCGAACTCCAGGCCCTCGACCCCCAACTCGCCGCGCGCGGCCTGCCCGCCGACCCGCAGCGCCGCCTGCGCGCCTGGGAAGTCCTCACCCTCACCGGCCGCTCGATCCTCGCTTGGCAAGCGAGCCCGTCCCTTCCGCCGAACCTTCCGCCCTTCCGCGGCGGCATCGCCCTGGTCCCCCCGCGCGACCACATCTGGCCCCGCATCCGCCAGCGCACCGAAGCCATGCTCGACGCCGGCGTCCTCGCCGAACTCGCCGCCTGGCGCGCCCGCCCCACCTCTGCCGCTTCCCCGCTCGCCAAAGCCGACGGCGTGGTCGAACTCGGCCGCTACCTCGACGGCACCACCAGCCTCGACGCCGCCACCGAAGCCCTCATCGTCAAAGTCCGCCGCTACGCCAAACGCCAACGCACCTGGCTCCGCAACCGCCTCCCCGAACTGGCGCAAGTGACGACACCGGGGGAGTTGGTGAGGTGGGAAAGGTGAAGGCAAGGGGGGACTTGATGGTCCCCCCTTGGACCCCCCGTGAAATGGCGGCAACGGATCAGCGGACGTGCGCGCACGTCCGCTGATCCGTTGCCGCTCGGGGGTTTTGAAGGGGGCCAAAAGCCCCCTTCGCCTTCCTCGTTCTTCCTTCTTCTTCCTTCACCCGGCCGCGCCCGGGCGGCGCAGGGCTTCGGTGATGCGCAGGGCGGTGTCGAGGGCGAGGAGGCCGGCTTCGCCGGAGACGGTGACGGCGGCTTTGCCGGCGATGGCGTCGAGGAAGCTTTGGATTTCGAGCATCAGGGCGTCGTTGGGTTCGAACTGGCGTTCTTCGACGCCGATGCCCGGCAGCATGGGCAAGGGTTTGCCGAGGCCGCGGCGGGCGATGGTGGCTTCGCGGGTTTGGAAGTCGATGGCGATGTAGGCGTCGTGCTGGAAGATGCGCATGCGGCGTTGCGGGGTCATGCTGACGCGGCTGGCGGTGACGTTGACGGTGCAGCCGCCCTCGAATTCGAGCCGCGCGTTGGCGATGTCGTCCTGTTCGGTCAAGACGGCGACGCCGACGGCGTCGACCTTCGCCAGGGGTTTGCCGACGAACTCCTGGATGAGGTCGATGTCGTGGATCATCAGGTCGAGCACGATCGACACGTCGGTGCCGCGGCCGGGGTTGAAGCCGCCGAGCCGGTGGCTCTCGATGAAGAGCGGTTCGGCGATGACGTCCTGCAGCGCCAGAATGGCGGCGTTGAAGCGCTCCAGATGGCCGACTTGGAGGATGCAGCCCTTGGCCTTGGCGAGCGCGATCAGGGCTTCGCCCTCCTCGCGCGTGGCGGCGAGCGGCTTTTCGATGAGGACGTGCTTGCCGGCCTCCAACAGGCGGCTGGCGACGGCGTGGTGGTAGCGCGTCGGCACGGCGACGCTCGCGGCATCGATCCGGTCGATGACGTCGTCGAGCCGGGCAACGGCGAAGGACTGCACCTCCTGGGCGACGCGGGCGGCGGCGGCGGGGTTGGTGTCGACCACGGCCACCAGATCGGCACCCGGCAAGGCGGCATATTTCTGCGCGTGGTAGCGCCCGAAATGCCCGCCGCCCACCACCGCCACCCGCACCGTCATCGTCGATCCTCCAAAGCCGCGCCCAATCTCAATGCTTGGGTCAACCAACGTCGACCGTGCGCGACACGCCTCTTCGCCCTATCCGAGGGCTTCGTTCGAGCACCTTTAGGCTGAGCCGTGCGAGCTGTCAGCGACCGGGAGCGGGAACCCCCTTTCGACCAACGCCGGAGGTGGTCCTGGACGGTCCTCGCCGCAGCGCTCCTGGCGGCGGCACCGGCTGTGGCCGAGGAGCCTTTCCAGCGCCTCGTGACCGGGCCGACCGTGCAGGGCTGGCTGGAACGCCAAGGCTACGGCACGGCACTCGACACCGACCCCTTCGGCGACCCGATGATCGAAAGCCGAACCGAACGCGCCTTCTTCCGCATCTACTTTTTCGGCTGCGAAACGACGAGCGAGCCACGCCGCTGCCGCAGCCTCAGCTTTGCCGCCGGCTTCGACACCGGCGGCCGCGGCACGCTCGCCAGCGTCAACCAATGGAACGCCACGCAGCGCTTCGGCCAAGCCTATCTCGACGACGACGGCGACCCCTGGCTGGAACTCGCCATCAACGCCGAAGGCGGGATGCCCGAAGCCCAATTCCAACACTGGCTAATCCTCTGGCACCAAAGCCTCGACCGCTTCGTGACGCTGATCGATCGCTGAGGTTGGGAGGAAAGGAAGGATGAAGGGGGCTTTTGGCCCCCTTCGAAACCCCCAGCGGAAACGAAGCAGCGGACGTAAGCGCACGTCCGCTGCTTCGTTTCCGCCAGTTCCCGGGGGGTTCAAGGGGGGATCATCAAATCCCCCCTTGCCTTTCCGCCGTCGAACCCACGCCTATCTCCGCTCGCATGCGCGATCCCGTTCATATCGTCTGGTTCAAGCGTGACCTCAGGGTGCACGACCATGCGCCCCTGGCGGCGGCGGCGGCCGTGGGGCGGGTGGTGCCGCTCTACGTGGTCGAGCCGGATTATTGGCGCTTGCCCGACAGCTCGAAGCGGCAGTGGGCGTTCGTGCGCCAGAGCCTTTTGGAGTTGGATGCGGCCTTGGCGGAGCGCGGGGCGGGGCTGGTCGTGCGGCGGGGGGCTGTGGTGGAGGTGTTGGCGGAGTTGTTGGGGCGGTTGCCGGTGGTGGCGGTGCACAGCCACCAGGAGACGGGGAATGCCTGGACCTTCGCGCGGGACCGGGCGGTGGCGGCGTTGTTGCGCGAGCGCGGGGTGGTTTGGCACGAATACCGCCAGCATGGGGTGATCCGGGGGCTGCGGCGCCGCGAGGGTTGGGCGGCAGAGTGGGAAAAGCTGATGCGGGGGCCGGAAGTGCCGGCACCTTCGCGGCTGCGGCCGGCGCTGCCGGCGGTAGGGCTGGAGTTGGCAGGCGGCAACGATGCGTTGGCGGGGCAGCCGGGTGGGCGCCGGGCGGGGCTGGACCTGTTGGCGAGTTTTTTCGGGCCGCGGGGGCGCGACTATCGCCGGGCGATGGCGACGCCGGTTGCGGCCTATGACGCGTGCTCCCGGCTGTCGCCGCACCTCGCCTGGGGTACGGTGTCGCTGCGCGAGGTGAATCGGCAAGCATTCGCCGAGCTGGCGCTTGGGCGCCACGATCCTGTGCAGCGGGCGAGCCTCGTCGCCTTTCGCGCACGGCTGCACTGGCACTGCCATTTCATGCAGAAGCTGGAGAGCGAGCCGGCGATCGAGCGGCGGCATTTTCACCCGGCCTACGACGCCTTGGACCGTGACGACGATCCGGTGAAGCTCGCCGCCTTCGCTGAGGGGCGGACGGGCTATCCGTTCGTCGATGCGTGCCTGCGCGCCCTGGCGGCAACGGGGTGGATCAATTTTCGGGTGCGGGCGATGCTGGTGTCGTTTGCGAGCTATCACTTGTGGCTGGATTGGCGGGCGACCGGGCCCATCCTGGCGCGCTGGTTCACCGACTACGAGCCGGGCATCCACTGGTCGCAAATGCAGATGCAGTCGGGGACGACCGGCATCAACACCATCCGGCTCTACAACCCGATCAAGCAGTCGAAGGAGCTGGACCCGGACGGGCGCTTCATCCGACGCTGGGTGCCGGAACTGGCGGCGTTGGCGACGCCGCTCGTGCATGAGCCCTGGCGGGGTGAGGCGGTGGCCTACCCGCCGCCCGTGGTCGACCACGTGACGGCCGCCAAGGCGGCGCGGGACCGGATCTACGCAGTGCGGCGACGGCCTGGCTACGGCGAGGCGGCGGACGAGGTGCAGGTGCGGCACGGCAGCCGCCGGGCCGGTCTGCGGGCGGCGGCGCGGCGACGCCCCAACGAGGCGGCGGACAGCCGGCAGTTGGGGCTCGACCTTTGAAGCGACGCGCCAACGACAAGGCGGACTTGCCGAGCAAGATTTGCGTCGTCTGCGCGCGGCCGTTCCGCTGGCGCAAGAAGTGGGCGCGCGACTGGGACGAGGTGCGCTACTGCTCCGAGCGCTGCCGGCGGCAGCGTCAGGACGCGGGCGCGGCCAGTGCTGGGGCCGGGGGCGGTGCCACCTCGATGAGCACCTCGTTGCGGCGCATGAAGCCGGGGGTGAACGGGTCGTCGTAATAGGCGTAGACGGGCGGGCCGACCGTCATCAGGCCCTGCGCCTCGATCCAGCGGCGCAGTTCGGCTTCGCGCTGTTCCATGCGCGCGTCCTGCCAGCGGCCGGAAAATCGGATCGCCGCCATGCGTGCCGGCTGGGTCTCGACCAGGCGAACGTCGCTGAAGGCCGGGCGGGGCAGGTCGTCCAAGTCGTATTGGCTGGGCATGACGAAGCGGACGCGCCATTCGCTCGCCCCTTGGGCGACGCGCTCCTGGGTGACGGGGGCGGTCATGGCGATTTTGTCGCCCTCGCGCTCGCGGGCGAAGATGTAGCGGGCGAGCGGGCGAAAGCCGTCGCGCACCGCCTGCTCGCGCGGGCCTTGGGTGATCACCTCGGCGACCCGGAGGGCTGGGTAGTCGCGCAGCTCGAAGCGGCCCTCGCGCTCGGCCACCGCATAGGCCGGCGTTTCTATGGTCAGCTTGACGTAGGCCCAAGCCCCGAACGCGCCGAGTACGACCAGGCCGGCGCCACCGGCGAGCCACCACATCAGACGCGGCATGGCTGGCATCGTGACGTGTGCATGGGGCCTCCTTCACGAACGTGGCGTTTTAGATGGGGTGGCAGAGGGCGCGCACCAAGAGGTTGCGCGTTACCGCCTTTGTCGCATGGCTGCCTTGCGGGCAGAGCGGGGCTATGGGGGCGGACCCGTCGGCTAGCCTGCAAGCTCCCCGCCATTCGCCCGAGGGGCTCTGACGCGTGAGCGACACGACGCTCGACAAGGCCTCGGCCACGAACGCCGGCGCCCATCTCCGCCTCTTGCTGACGATGTTCCTCTGGGGGCAGATGATCCCCGGCTTCGTCGTGCTGTTGGAGGTGTGGGACCCGTTCGCCCTGTCGGCGGCGCGCTACGTCATCGCAGCACCTTTGATGCTGGCGTTCCTCGCCTGGTGGGCGGGGCGGATCACGCCGCCCCTGCGCAGCGAGTGGGGCAAGCTTGCGCTGCTCGGCCTCTTTGGCATGGGCGGGCTGATCACCTTCTACACCGTGGGCCTCGCCCATGCGAACCCGATCACCGCGATCGTGGTGCAGACCGCCTCGCCCCTCACCCACACCGCCATCGCCGTGCTGTTCTACAAGGAACGCGTGCCGCAGGGGCTCGGGACTTCCCTGGCGCTGGTCGTTCCGGGCGGGCTGTTGCTCGCGGCACCGGCCTTTGCCGGCGGCGAGATGGCCTTTCGGGGCGGCGAGGTGCTCCTTCTCGCCGGCAGCATCTGCTGGGCCTGGTACAGCCTGCAATGCCCCCGCTGGCTGCCGGATTACGGCGAGGTGCGGCTCACCACCTGGACCATGATCGCCGCCACGCCGTGCCTGGTCGTCCTGTTCCTGGCCTTGTGGAGCGTCGGCCTCACGGCCCCCCCCGCCGCCTGGCCGCCCTTGGAGCTGAACCTGTTGATGCTGTGGCTGATCCTGAGTTCGACCTGCCTCGGCATCATCCTCTGGCACGGTGCGGTCGGCCGGCTCGGGCTTGCCACCTCCGCCCTCTACTTCAACGTGGCCCCCTTGTTCGCCTTGGTCATCACGAGCCTCTTGGGGTTCGTTCCGACCCTCACCCAGCTTGCCGGCGGGGCTCTGGTGCTCTTGGGTGTGGGCCAACTCCAGGCCCGCCGCTGGTGGGCCGCCCGCCAACGCCTGACCCCAACCGCTTCCAGCTAAATCGAGTCCGATCGCGCCATGGCCCACCCCTTCGCCGACGACTTCCAGGTCCGCCCCTATTGGTGGGAGGCGGCCGCACCCGAGGACACGGGCGATGCGAGCCCCGCCTCGGTGGACGTGGCCATCGTCGGCAGCGGCTATGCCGGGCTCGCCGCCGCCTTGGAACTGGTGCGCGGCGGGCAGAGCGTCGCCCTGTTCGATGCGGGCCCGCTCGGCATCGGTGCGAGCACCCGCAATGGCGGCCTCGTCTCGGGCGGGCTCAAGATCTCGAAGGCGGTCGCCCGGCGCTTCGGCGGCGAGGTGGCGGCCGCCATGCTGGAGGAGGGCCGGCAAACCCTCACCCATCTGGAGACGATGATCGAGCAGGAGGGGCTGGAGACCGGCTATCGGCGCTCGGGCCGCTTCGTCGGTGCCCATTGCCGCAGTGCCTTGCGCGCGCAGGAAGCCCAGGTGCAGGGCCTCACCGCCCGCGGCATTCGCGCCCGGATCGTGCCGAAGGCCGAACTCAGGGGCGTCATCGGCACCGATGCCTTCGTCGGCGGCATGGCGGTTGACGATGCCGGCTGCCTGCACCCGGCGATGTATCACCGTGCCCTCAGGAATTTGGTGCGCCAAGCCGGCGCCACCCTCACGCCGCATTGCGCGGTGAACGCGATCCTGCGCGAAGGCATGGGCTTTCGGTTGCTGCACGCAAGCGGCGAAACCACGGCACAGCACGTCTTCGTCGCCACCAACGGCTACACCGGCGAGCTGAGCCCCTGGTTCCGCCGCCGCCTGATCCCGCTCGCCAGCTACATGATCGCCACCGAGCCCCTGCCGGCGGACCTGATCCAGCGCCTCTCGCCCGAAGGCCGCGTCTTTGCCGACACCAAGCGGGTGCTCTCCTATTTCCGCATCAGCCCCGACGGCAGCCGCGTGCTCTACGGTGGCCGCGCCAGCTTCGTCGACGGCGGCGAGGTGACGGGTGCGGCCAAGCTCTACCGCTTCATGACCCGCGTCTGGCCCGAACTCGACGGTGTTGAGCTGACCCACGCCTGGAAGGGCAACGTCGCCTTCACCTTCGACTGGGTGCCGCACATCGCCCGCCATGACGGCGTCGTCTACGTCGGCGGCTGCCAGGGCTCAGGTGTTGCCATGGCCACCTGGCTCGGCCACCAGGCGGCCCGCTCGCTCCTGGGCGCCAACCAACCGAGTGCTTTCGACCGCGACATCTTCCCCACCGCCCCCCTCTACGACGGCCGCCCGTGGTTCCTCCCCTTCGTCGGCACCTGGTACCAACTCAGAGACGCTCTCGACGTCCGCCTCGATCGCGCCGGCTGAAGGCAGAGGCGGCGCGGGACGCGCGCGGAAGGAAGGCAAGCAAGCCACCTCGCGCATCAGCGGCCCTCGCGTTGGCGCTCGAACGAGAAGAGGTGGCCGTTTTCGAGTTCGAAGCGCCCGGTGGGGCCGCTGAAGATGCCGGGTCCGTCGGGGTTGATGCGGGTGTCGCGGTCGGGCTGATAGGGCTCGACCGCGCAGCCGGCGAGCAGCAGGGTCGCCACGATCGCGCCGACTGTCCATCGTCGCATGGTCGTCTCCCCTCACGGCAAGGACGGCTTCTTGTCGACCCCACCCTATCATCCGCCGCGCCCGGCCGTAATCGGCAAAGCTCGATCGGCCGCGAAGTCGCGCCTCCAGATCTCAGCTTCGAGGGGCAAGCTTGTCTTGGGTGCGGGTCTCGAAGTCGGTGGCGTCGTGGCGTTCGTGCAGTTGGCTCTGAGGCTCGCCCGAGGTGCGGTTGACCATCCGCCCGCGCTGCACGGCCGGCCGCGCATCGAGCTTTTCCGCCCAGGCGACGACGTGGCGGTAGCTCGAAACGTCGAGGAAGGTGGCGGCCTCGTAGAGCCGGCCGAGCACCAGCTGGCCGTACCAGGGCCAGATCGCCATGTCGGCGATGGTGTAGTCCGGCCCCGCCACGAACGGGCTCGCCCCGAGGCGCTTGTCCAGCACGTCGAGCTGACGCTTGGTCTCCATGGCGAAGCGGTCGATCGGGTATTTCATCTTGAAGGGTGCATAGGCGTAGAAGTGGCCGAAGCCGCCGCCGAGATAGGGGGCACTGCCCATTTGCCAGAAGAGCCACGACAAACAGGCCGCCCGCGCGGCACCCTCGCTCGGCACGAAGGCACCGAACTTCTCCGCCAGATAGAGCAGGATGGCGCCGGATTCGAACACCGCCACCGGCTCCGGGCCGCTCCGGTCGACCAGGGCCGGGATCTTCGAATTCGGGTTGATGGCAACGAAGCCGCTGGAGAACTGGTCGCCGTCGCCGATGCGGATCAGCCAGGCATCGTATTCGGCCCCCTGATGGCCGAGCGCCAATAGCTCCTCCAACAGCACCGTGACCTTCACGCCGTTGGGCGTGCCTTGCGAGTAGAGCTGCAGCGGATGGCGGCCGACCGGCAGCGCCTTGTCGTGGGTGGCGCCGGAGATCGGCCGGTTGATGTTGGCGAAGCGGCCGCCATTGGCTTCATCCCAGGTCCAAACCTCCGGCGGCTCGTAGGGCGTCTCGTCGTTCATGCGGGGTTCCTCGATCAGCGATGGCGCAGCAGGGCGCTACCCGAAATGCCGGGCGGGGGTGAGGGCAGGCCTGTGCGCTACCCAACTGGGAAAGGCACTAGCCAGCCTGGCGCCCGTGGCGCAAGGTCGGCATCCGCGCGACTTGACGATGCCGGAGCAGCCGGCGACGGCCAACAGGCTCGAGGCCCAGCCGGCGATGGTGTGGACGTGCTCGGCGTGCGCCGCGACCAAGTCCCAAGCCCAAGGCAGCCCCGCCGCGATTTTGCGTTATGCGTTTTAGAGCAAAAGGTGAGGATTAGGGGGCTTTTGGCCCCCTAAAACCCCCAAGCGGCGGCCTTGCCGCCGCCCATTTCTCGGGGGGTTCCAGGGGGGATCATCAAATCCCCCCTGGCTTCCTTTCCGCCCCTACTCCGCCGCGATCTTCACCGCATCGCCGTGCATCACCGCCCAGACCTTTTCCGGCGTCGCCGGCATGTCGATGGCGGTGATGCCCTGGTCGGCGAGGGCGTCGATCAGGGCGTTGATGACGGCGGCGCAGGAGCCGACCGAGCCGGCCTCGCCGCAGCCCTTCACGCCCATCTCGTTGTTCTGGCAGGGCGCACCGTCGAACGTGGAGAAGTCGAACAACGGCACGTCGTCGGCGCGGGGCATGGTGTAGTCCATGAACGAGCCCGAGGTGAGCTGGCCGGTTTCGTCGTAGACCGTGTGCTCGTAGAGGGCCTGGCCGATGCCCTGGACGGTGCCGCCATGGACCTGGCCCGCCACCAGCATCGGGTTCACCACCACGCCAAAGTCGTCGACGATGGTGTAGCGGACGACCTCGGTGACGCCTGTGGCCTCGTCGACCTCCACCTCGGCGATGTGGCAGCCATTGGGGAAGGTCCAGGCATCGAGGGTGATGGTGGCGGCCGCATCGAGCCCGCCCTCGGCGCCCTCGACCGTCATGGTCCTGGCCTTGGCCGCCAGCTCCAGAATGCCGATCGACCGGTCGGTGCCGACGACCGAGAACGTGCCGTCCTCGAAGCGGATGTCGCCCTTGGCCACTTCCAACTCCTGGGCGGCGTAGAGCTTGCCCTTTTCGATCACCGCGTCCGAGGCGTGGCGGATGGCGACGCCCTGGGCCGTCAAGGAGCGCGAGCCGCCGGTGCCGCCGCCCGCAGCGATGCGGTCGCTGTCGCCTTGCACCAGCTTGATCTGCTCGAGCGGAATGCCGAGCTTGTCGGCCAGCACCTGCGCATAGGCCGTCTCGTGACCCTGGCCGTTCGACTGGGTGCCGACCGCAACCGACACGGTGCCGTCGTCCTCGAAGCGGACGTCGGCGCTCTCGTTCGGGTTCCCCATGGTCGATTCGATATAGTAGCACATGCCGATGCCGCGGCGCTTGCCCGGCTTGCCGTGGCGGCGGCCTTCGAAGCCGGCCCAGTCGGCCCGCTCCATGCAGCGGTCCATGACGGTGGCGAAGGCGCCGCTGTCGTAGACCTCGCCGACGGCGGTCTTGAACGGCATCGCCTCGGTCGGGATGAAGTTTTTGCGGCGCAGTTCGGTGCGGTCCATGCCCATTTCGCGCGCCGCCTTCTCGATCAGCCGCTCGATGCAGTAGATCGATTCCGGCCGGCCGGCGCCGCGATAGGCGTCGATCGGGGCGGTGTTGGTAAAGGCGCCCTCGACCCGGTAGGTGACGCACTTCACGTCGTAGACGCCGGTCAGCACCTTCAAGGCGGCCCCGGTCGGGATGAAGGGCGCGAAGTGGGAGAGATGCGCGCCCATATTGGCGATGGTGTGGACGCGCATGCCGAGGATGACGCCGTCCTGATCGAAGGCCATCTCCGCCTTGGTGACGTGATCGCGGCCGCCGGCATCGCTCAGGAACCCTTCGCCGCGCTCGGCCGTCCACTTCACCGACTGGCCCAACCGGCGGGCGGCGAAGGCGGCCATGGCGTATTCGGGGTAGAAGAAGATCTTCATGCCGAAGCCGCCGCCGACATCCGAGGTCAAGACGCGCACCTTCTCCGGCGCCACGTGGAGGACGTGGTTGGCGAGCACGTCCTTGATGCCCCAGACACCCTGCGAGCAGACATGCGCGGTCAGCTTACCCTCGGCTCTGTCCCAAGCCGCCACGATGGACCGCGTCTCCATCGGGTTGGCCACCAGCCGATTGTTGATCAGCTCCAGCTCGGTCGTGTGCGCGGCCTGGGCGAAGGCGGCTTCGACCGCCGCATCCTCACCATATTGCCAGTCGAAGACCCGGTTCTGGGCCACGCCCTCGTGGACCTCGACGTCGCTCGCCAAGGCCTGCACGCTCTCGGCCACCGCCGGCAGCTCCTCGATGTCGTAGGCGACCAGCTCGGCTGCGTCCTTGGCGGCGGCCACGCTCTCGGCGACGACGAAGGCAAGGCCCTCGCCGGCAAAGCGCACCTTGTCCACCGCCAGCACCGGCCGGCCCGGATCGGCGCGCTCGGAGCCGTCGCGGTTCGTCATCGGGACCACACAGGGCAGCCGGTTGGCGTTGGCCTCGGCCAGCTCCGCCCCGGTAAACACCCCATGCACGCCCTCGGCCGCCAGGGCCGCCGCAATGTCGATCGACTTGATCACACCATGGGCAACGGGTGAGCGCACCACCACCCCATAGAGCTGGTCCGCCAGATTGATGTCGTCGGTGTAGCGGCCCTTGCCGGTGATGAAGCGCACATCCTCCAAACGCTTGACCGGCTGCCCCGTCCCGAACTTGCTCATCGCGCACCCTCCCACTGATTGATCCAAGCGACATAGGACGAAAGGCGGCGCCCGTCACGAGGGCAGAGCCCGGCGCGGCGGGAAGAAAGCCAAGGGGGCTTTTGCCCCCAAGGAGAGAGAAGGAAGGCGAAGGGGGCTTTTGGCCCCCTTCGAAACCCCCGAACGGCCAGGGATCGCGGGACGTGCGCGCACGCCCCGCGATCCCTGGCCGTCAGTTTCGGGGGGTCCAAGGGGGGACCATCAAGTCCCCCCTTGCCTTACCTTCACCCGCCTTGCCCCCTCCAGCCGGCTCCCCGGCAACTGGCGGAGGCGACCGTCGCGGCCGCAGAGGAGGACGTCGAAGGGACCGGCGAAGAGGCCGGCGATGGCGGGGGCCCAGACGTCGAGGCCGCCGGTGAAGGTGCCGAGTGCCGGCAGGAGGAGGCGCTGGCCGTCGGTGACGAAGCACGGCCGGGCGAGGCGGCGGCCGCGGACGCGAAGGGCGGCTTTGGGGTGCAGGTGACCGGCGATCTCGGCCTGGCCGGGGTGCGGTGTTGGCAGGTGGCGGAGGTGGAGCCGGCCGAGCTGGAGTTCGGGGGCGCTGGCGCCGTGGCCGTTCGGGGCGTCGGGGTCGTGGTTGCCGCTGAGCCAGGTCCAGCGCGTGACGAGGCCCAGCGCGTCGAGTTGCTGGCGGTCGGCGGCGTCGAGGCGGTCGTAGCCGTCCCGGCGGTGAAAGCCGTCGCCGAGGCTGACGACATGGTCCGGGCGGTGCGCGTTGATCAGCTCGACCAGCCGGGCGAGGGTGGCGCGGCTGTCGTAGGGCGGCAGGAACCGGCCCTGGGCGGCGAAGGCCTCGGCCTTGGCGAGATGCAGGTCGGCGACGATCAGGGTCGAGCGCTCGGGCCACCAGACCGCACCGCGGCCGTCGAGCATGAGCGTCTCGCCGCCAAGCTGGAGCGGGACCAGATGCGGGTCGAGCGTCACGCGGCGAGCCTCGGGCCCATCGCTTCGGCGACGAGGTCGTCCACCGCCTCGTCGAGCAGGTCGTCGAGGGCCGAGCCGGCGACGTTTTCGCGGCCGATATTGACCATGACGGGCACGGCGAGCGGCGAGACGCGCGCCAGGTGGCGGACGCGGATTTTGCCCTGGACGCCGACGAGGAGGTCGGCGAGGCGCCGGATGTCCAAAAGGCCGACGGCCGCGTCGGCGCGGGTGGCGCGCAGCAGCACGTGCTGGGGCTCGTGTTTGCGCAGCACGTCGTAGATCAGGTCGGAGCTGACGGTCATTTGCCGGCCGGTCTTCTCCTGGCCGGGCTGGCGGCGCTCGATCAGGCCGGCGATGGTCGCCACTTGGCGAAAGGTGCGCTTGAGCAGCGAGCTTTCGGCCATCCATTCTTCGAGGTCGTCGCCGAGGATGTCGACCGAGAACAGGCTGGCGACGTCGTCGACCGGGCGCAGGCTCCAGACGGCAAGGGCGTGGTCGGTGCCAACGAAGCCCAAGGGGCCGGCACCCCGGCGCTCCAAACGGCGGGTGAGCAGCATGCCGAGCGTCTGGTGCGCGTTCCAGCCGGCGAAGGCGTAGACCACGACGAACCAGCGGCCGTTGCGGGGAAAGCACTCGACCAGCAGCTCGTCGTCGTTCGGGAGTTCCGACCGGTCGACCTGGCAGGCGAGCCATTCGCGAACGGGTGCCGGCAGTTGCGGCCAGCGCTCAGGATGCGCCAGCCAGCCGCGCACGCGGGCAGCGAGGTGGGTCGAGAGGGGCAGCCGCGTGCCGCCGTAGTTCGGGACCTTGGGCTCCGCGCCGCTGTCGGCAAGGCGGCAGAACATGTCGGTTTCGCGGATCGCCTCGAAGGTCAAGACGCGGCCGGAGAAAACGAACGTGTCGCCGGGCGTCAGGGTGGCGGCGAACATCTCCTCGACCTCGCCGACGACGCGGCGGCCGAGCCGCACCTTCAGCATCGGCGCATCCTGGATGACGCCCACGTTCATGCGCCACTGCCGGGCGAGGCGGCCGTCGGTGAGGCGCCAGAGCCCGTCCGGGCCCTGCTGCAGCTTGCGGTAGCGCTCATAGGTGGCGAGCGCGTAGCCGCCGGTGGCAACGAACGCCAGCACGTCGTCGAAGTCCTGCCGGCTGAGGCCCTGATAGCCGCCGGCGGTGCTGACCTCGGCGTAGAGGTCGTCGGCGTCGAACGGGCCGGCGCAGGCGGTGCCAACGAGGTGTTGGGCGAGCACGTCGAGGCAGCGCTCGTGCTGCACCTCGCCGTCGAGGGCGTGGGCGGCGATCGCCTCGATCGCCGCCATGCATTCCAACACCTCGAAGCGGTTGCCGGGCACGAGGAGCGCTTTCGAGGGCTCGTCGAGGCGGTGGTTGGCGCGGCCGATCCGTTGCAACAGGCGCGAGGCCCCTTTGGGGGCGCCGACCTGCACCACGAGGTCGACGTCGCCCCAGTCGATGCCGAGGTCGAGCGACGAGGTGCAGACCACGGCCTTGAGCCTGCCCGCCGCCATCGCCGCCTCGACCTTGCGCCGCTGGCCGATCTCCAAGGAGCCGTGGTGCAGGCCGATCGGCAGCGCGTCCTCGTTCAAGCGCCAGAGTGCTTGGAAGATGATTTCGGCCTGCGAGCGGGTGTTGGTGAAGATGAGGGTGAGCCGCTGCCGTTTGATCCGGGCGTAGAGGTCGTCCGCTGCATAGACGCCGAAATGCCCCGACCACGGCATGTGGCCGCCCGCGATGAGCACCTCGATGCTGGGCTCGGCGCCGTCGTCGCCCTGGATCAACCGCGCGGGCTGCTCGGGCGTGGAGAGCCAGGCCAACAGGCGCTCGGGCTCGGCCACGGTGGCCGAGAGCCCGACCACCTGCAGGCCGGGGGCGAGGCGCCGGAGCCGGGCGATGCCGAGGCCCAGGAGCTGGCCGCGCTTGTTCGGGACCAGCGCGTGCAACTCGTCGAGCACGACGCGCTGGAGCCCGGCGAAGAAGGCGGCGGCATCGGGATAGGCCAGGAGCAACGCCAGGCTTTCGGGGGTGGTCAAGAGGATGTGGGGTGGGCGCTGGCGCTGGCGTTGGCGGCGGTTTTGCGGCGTGTCGCCGGTGCGCGTTTCGATGCGGACGTCGAGACCCATCTCGCCCACCGGCGCTTCCAGATTGCGCGCGATGTCGGTGGCCAGCGCCTTCAAGGGCGAGATGTAGAGCGTGTGCAGACCTTCCCGCGGCCGCTGGTGCAACCGGACCAGCGTCGGCAGAAACCCTGCGAGCGTTTTGCCGCCGCCGGTGGGCGCGATGACCAGGGCCGAAGCCCCAGCCTCGGCCGCCGCCAGCACCTCGGCCTGATGCCGCCGCAGCTGCCAGCCGCGCTGGGCGAACCATTGGGCGAACGCGGGTGGCAGCAGCGGCGAGGGGTCGCTCAAGGGGCGAGGCGCTGGCGCCGCCAACCTTCGCTTTCGCGCGCGAAGCGGAAGCGATCGTGCAGCCGTGAGCGGCCACCCTGCCAAAACTCCATCGCCACCGGTTCCAGCCGAAAGCCGCCCCAGTGCGGCGGGCGCGGGATCGGGCCGTCACCGAAGCGGGCTTCGGTTGCCGCTTGCAGCGCATCGAGTGCGGCCCGATCCGCGATCGGCTGCGATTGCGGCGAGGCCCAAGCCCCGATCTGGCTGCCCCGCGGCCGGCTGTGGAAATAGGCATCGGCCACGGCAGGCGACACCTTCTCGACCGTCCCCTCGACGCGCACCTGCCGCTCCAGCTTGTCGAACCAGAAGAGCAGGGCGGCATGGGGATTGGCCGCCAGGTCGTGCGCCTTGCGGCTGTCGTAATTGGTGTACCAAACGAAGCCGTGGTGGTCGTAGGCCTTCAGCAGCACCACCCGCGCCGAGGGCCGCCCCGCGGCGTCGACCGTGGCCAGGGTCATCGCATTGGGCTCGACCAGGCCGCCATGCAGCGCGTCCTGCCACCAGTCGTCGAACAGGCGGAACGGGTCGTCGCCGATCGCCTCCTCGCTGAGGGCGCCGAGCTGGTAGTCCCGCCGCAAGCCCGCCGGGTCAGCCATGTTCCTCTCCTCGTTGTCGCCGTCGCGGCCGCTGTTTACCTCGTCCATGCGTGGGAAAGAAGGGACGGGGGGCTTTTGCCCCCCCGCGCCCCCCGACCGACGGCGTTGCCGTCGGCACGCGTGGTGATGACGCTGTGTGTTGTCGTGCTGAGGAAGAGTTGATGCCGAACGTGCTTTCGATCCAGTCCTCGGTCGCCTACGGCCATGTGGGTAACAGTGCCGCAGTGTTCCCGCTGCAACGGCTGGGCCTGGAAGTGTGGGCGGTGCACACCGTGCAGTTCTCCAACCACACGGGCTACGGCGCCTGGCGCGGCGAGATCAAGACGCCGGAGCACATCGCCGACGTGGTGCGGGGCATCGAGGAGCGCGGCGTGCTCGCCCACTGCGACGGCGTGGTCAGCGGCTATCTGGGCGGTGCCGCCTTGGGCGAGGTGGTGCTCGACACGGTCGCCAAGGTGAAGGCGCTGAACCCGAACGCGATCTACGCCTGCGATCCCGTCATCGGCGACGTCGATCGCGGCGTGTTCGTGCGCCCCGGCATCCCCGAGTTCTTCAAGGACCAGGCGCTGGCGCGCGCCGACCTCGTCACGCCCAACCAGTTCGAGCTGGCCTATCTCGCGGGGCTGGAGGTGACCGACCTCGACACGGCCCTCGCCGCAGCCGAGGCGTTGCGGGCACTGGGTCCCAGGACCGTGTTCGTCACCTCGCTCGAAGCGGGTGTGCCGGACGACCGGCTCGGCGTGCTCGCCGTCGGCGACGAGGGGGCTTGGCTCGTCACCCACCCGCGGCTCGAGGTGCGCTTGAACGGCACGGGCGACGTCATCACCGCCCTCCTCACCGCCGAACGGCTCCAGGGCAGCGCCCTTGCCGGCGGCCTCGCCCGCGCGGTCTCGCGCATGTTCGCACTGGTCGAAGCGACGCAGGCGGCAGGCGCCCGCGAGTTGCAGCTGGTCCAGGCGCAAGACACCTGGCTCCACCCGGCCCGGATGTTCGAGCCGACCAAGCTGGGCTGAGGTTGCCCCGGCGCTCCGATCGCGTGTAGGGCGATAGGCGACAGATCCGGAGGGCCAGACATGGCTGACGAGCTTTGGCGGTGGTCGGCGAGCGAGGTGCGGGCGCGGGTCGGCGCGGGTGAGGTCTCGGCGCGCGAGGTGACGGCGGCGGCGATCGCCCGCATGGAGGCGGTCAACCCGGCGCTGAACGCCGTGGTAATTTCGTGCGCTGACGAAGCGATGGCGCGGGCGGGCGAACTCGACGAGGCGCAGGCGCGGGGCGAGGTGCTAGGCCTCCTCCATGGCGTGCCGGTCACGGTCAAGATCAACGTCGACCAGCGGGGCCATGCGACCTCGAATGGGGTTGCCGCCTTTGCCGGCATGATCGCCGCCGAAGATGCGCCGGTCGTGGCCCATCTGCGCCGCGCCGGTGCCGTCATCATCGGCCGCACCAACACGCCCGAGTTCTCCTTTCGCGCCGACACCGACAACCCGCTGCATGGCCGCACCCACAACCCCTGGGGCCCGCATGTGTCGGCCGGCGGCTCCTCGGGTGGGGCGGCCGCGGCCGTGATGGCCGGCATCGGTGCCTTGGCCCACGGCAACGACATCGGCGGCTCGCTGCGCTTTCCGGCCTATGCCTGCGGTGCGGCCACGGTGAAGCCGGGCCTCGGCCGGGTGCCGGCGTTCAACCCGAGCCAGCCGGCCGAGCGCGGGCTGTTGGCGCAGTCGATGTCGGTGCAGGGCCTGATCGCCCGCGACGCCCAGGACGTGGCGCTCGGCATGCGCGCCCTGGTCGAGCCGGACCCGCGCGACCCCTGGCACGTCCCGCAGCCCTTCGACCAGCCGCCACTCGCCGAGCGGCCGACGGTCGCCTTCTGCACCGACACGGGCGACGTGCCGCTGCACGCCGACGTGCGCACCGCGCTCGACGCGGCGGCGGCGGCCTTGGCGGCGGCGGGCTACCCGATCGAGGAGGCGAGCGCGCCGATGCTGCACGAGGTCGGCGAGGTCGGCTTTCGCGCCCTGATGGGCGAGACCGAAGCCCTCCTGGGCGATGCCATCCGCCAATACGGCTCGCCCGTGATCAAGGCCGTGTTCGAGAGCTACTACCAGCTCTTCCCGCCCCTCCTGGGTAGCGAGCTGTTGGCGGCGATGGCCAAGCGCAGCCACTACGCCCGCGCTTGGAACGCCTTTTTGCAACGTTACCCGCTGGTGTTGGCGCCCTTGTTGCCGGCTCCCTTCTTTGCCCCCAACCGCGACGCTGACGGCATCGAGGGCGTGCGCCAGACGCTCGGCACAGGCTCGTGGTCGTTCGCCATGAACTTTTTGGGTCTGCCGGCCGGCATTGCCGCCGCACATGTCAACGCCACGCAGCCGATCGGCGTGCAGATCATCGGCCAGCGCTGGCGCGAGGATGTGATCCTCCAGGCCTGCGGCGTCGTCGAAGCGGCGGCCGGCTCGATGGCCGACCGGCTCTGGCAGCGGCCAGGTTGACGCGACCGCTTCGCGCTTGGCCGACCCTCGACAAGCGGCCCCGGCCTCGCCCATGAAGGCGGCGGTTTCGAGCTGAGGGAGAAGGTGATGACGTTGCGCGTGGCGGTGGCCGGTCTCGGCGCGATCGGCTTTCCGGTGGTGGAGCGCCTGGCCGCCGGCATGGCGGGGCTGGAGCTGACGGCCGCGAGTGCCAGCGACCGGCCGCGCGCCGAGGCCCGCTTGCAGGCGGCGGGGATCGCGCTGCCGGTGCTGCCGGCCGAGGAGCTCGCCGGCGTCGCCGACGTGGTGGTCGAGTGCTTGCCGGCGGCGATGTTTCGCGCCTTGGCGGTGCCGACCCTGGAGGCGGGGCGGACCTTCCTCACACTGTCGGTGGGGGCCCTCCTCACCAACATGGACCTGGTCGAGCTTGCCCGTGCCAAGGGCGGGCGCATCCACGTGCCGAGCGGGGCGTTGTTGGGCCTGGATGCCGTGCGCGGTGCCTCCTTCGGCACCATCCACAGCGTGACGATGAAGACGCGAAAGCCGCCCAAGGGCTTGGTCGGCGCGCCGTATCTGGAGGAGCACGCGATCGACGTGCTTTCGATCCAGGAGCCGACCTGCATCTTCCGGGGCTCGCCGCGCGACGCCGCGGTTGGTTTTCCCGCGAACTTGAACGTGGCGGTTGCCCTGGCGCTGGCCGGGATCGGCCCGGACCGCACCCAGCTCGAGATTTGGGCCGACCCCGGTGTCAGCCGCAACACCCACGAGATCGTGGTCGATGCCGACAGCACCCGCTTCACCATGCTGATCGAAGGCGTGCCGAGCGAGGCCAACCCCCGCACCGGCAAGCTGACGCCGCTCTCGGTCTTGGCCGCGCTCGACGGCTTGGTGAACCCCTTGCGCATCGGCACTTGAGCCGCCTAGAGCGTTTTCCGGTATGCTTGACCGTCCCGCACCCCCGCCCGGCCGCCCACGAGTGTACGATTCCATGGGTGGCCGGGCGGGGGTGCGGGGCGGGCACCGATCAACCTGAACGGAAAGCGCTCTAGCCCTGGCGATCGAGGTAGCGGCGGCGATCTTCGCCGCCGCCGGGGGGTCCTAGGGGGCCAAAAGCCCCCTAGTCCCTTGCTTCCTTGCTGACTTCCTTCCCTTCCCTTCGCCCTTTTCCCGTTCCGTCAGCCGTAAAGCAGCCGCGGCAGGCCGAGGGCGATTTGCGGGAATTGGTAGACGAGGAACATGGCGACGAACACCAGGCCCAAGAAGGGAATGATCCCCTTGAAGATGGTGATCAGGTCGGTGTCCTTCGGTGCCACCCCTTTCAAGTAGAAGGCGGACATCGCCATGGGGGGTGTGAGGAAGGAGGTTTGGATGTTGAGGGCGATCAGGATGCCGAACAGCAGCGGATCGACCCCGAACACGGGCAGGAGCGGCAGGAAGATGGGCACGAAGATGACGATGATTTCGGTCCATTCGAGCGGCCAGCCGAGCAGGAAGATGATCAACTGCGCGATCACGAGGAACTGCCAGGGCTGAAGGTCGAAGCCGCCGAACCAGGCGGCGATCACGCTGTGGCCGCCGAGCAGCGAGAAGACCGAAGAGAAGGCCCACGAGCCGACGAACAGCCAGCAGACCATCGCGGTCGACTTGGCCGTCAGGTGGACCGAGTCCTTGAGTTTGGTGAAGTTGAACGAGCGGTAGGCGATGGCCAGGAGAATGGCGCCGGCAGCCCCCATGGCGGCGGCTTCGTGCGGTGTGGCGAGGCCGAAGAGGATGGCGCCGAGCACGGCCATGATGAGCAGGGCGAGCGGCACGAAGGAGGTGGCGAGGTCGAGCACGATCTGACCGTAGCTTGGCGGCACTTCGGGCCGGGGCGGTTTGGGTGCCAGCGACGGGTTCAGCCAGGCGCGGATGATGATGTAGACGATGTAGAGACCGGCGAGCATCAGCCCGGGGCCGATGGCGGCGGCGTAGAGGCGGACCACCGACACGCCCGAGGTGGCACCGTAGAGAATGAGCATGATGCTCGGCGGGATGAGGATGCCGAGGCAGCCGCCCGCACAGATGACGCCGCTGGCGATGCGTTTGTCGTAGCCCGCCTTGAGCATGGCGGGCAGGGCCAAAAGGCCCATCAGCGTGACGACGGCGCCGACGATGCCGGTGGCGGTGGCGAACAGCGCGCAGGTGATGAGGCTGGCCACGGCGAGCGAGCCCGGAATGGCGCTCGTCGCCGTCTGCAGACTTCGAAAGAGTTTTTCCAGGATGTTGGATCGCTCGACCATGTAGCCCATGAAAAGGAACAGGGGCACGGCGATCAGCACCTGGTTCGACATGACGCCGAAGGTGCGCTGCACCAACAAATTGAAGATAGCAGGGCCGATGGCGTAATAGCCGAAGCCGACGGCCATCGCGATGAGCGTGAAGGCGATAGGAAAGCCGAGCAGGATCAATACGATCAACAGGCCCAGCATGGTAATGCCGAGTTCGGGGTTCATCGGCGGGTGACCGTCTCAGGAGTTGCTTCGCCAAGCATTTCTTTTGCCGCTTCTGTGTCGACTTCGCGCACATCGGCCAGGCGAGGCGGCCATTTGCCGTTCACCAGGCACATGATGCAGCTCATGACTTCGGCCAGGCCCTGCAACACCAAGAAGAAGGCCGCGACCGGGATCAGGGTTTTGAAGTGGTAGATGGGCGGACCCGCCGGGCTCATGCTGCTGCGCTCGCCGATCCGCCAGGACATCTCGGCGAAGTGGTAGCCGGCATAGAGCAGGGCGATCATCGCCGGGAAGAAGAAGAGGAGGTAGAGGAAAAGATCCATGCCGGCCTGCACGCGCGGCGGCCAGAGGCGGTAGATGACGTCGCCGCGGACGTGCGCCGCGGTCGCCAGGGCGTAGGCCCCGGCCATGATGAACAGGGCGCCGTAGAGCATGTAGCCGGCATCGAAGGCCCAGGCAGTCGGCGCGCGCATGACGTAGCGCATGAAGACTTCGTAGCAGATGGCGAGCGTCATGATGACGACCGCCCATCCGAACAACTTGCCGACCGCCATGTTCAGGCGATCGATGGCGATGATGATCTTTTGCATGGCCCTGCCCGCATGAAGGGAGGCTATGGGATCGAGGCGCTGGGGTCTTTGTCATCGTCTCGACACGACAGCGGCACGGTGACCGAAGCCACCGTGCCGCACACCGCGTCGACCCGTCTTAGAGGCTCGTCACCGACAGGGGCGGGCCGTCGAAGAAGTGGTTGTAGGCCTTCATCTTCGGCGCCTCGTTGATGGCGTCGAAGCCGACCACGTCGCGCACCCACGCCTTTTGCGAGTCGATGACCTTGGCGAAGAACGGGTTTTCGGCGCTGTTGCGCTCGATCACCACGTCCCAGGCGCGCAGCTGCGCCTCCAGGATCTCGTCGGGCGTGATGTAGAGGTTCACGCCGTGATCCTCGACCAGCTCGCGCTGGGCGCGCGGATAACGCTGCATCGCCTTCCACGACATGTCGGACGAGGCGGCCTCGCCGGCATGCAGGAGAATGGCCTTCAAATCGTCGCTCAACGCGTTGAACTTGGTGCGGTTGAAGCTGATCTCGAACGCCTCGGCGTCCTGATGGAAGCTCTGCAGCATCCAGTGCTTGGACACGTCCTGGAAGCCGAGATGCTTGTCGGAGGCCGGGTTGTTGAATTCGGCCGCATCGATGACGCCGCGATCGAGCGCCGGCACGATGTCGGGACCGCCGAGGATGGTGACGGCGGTGCCGAGCTCCTGGAACACGTCGGCGGCGAGGCCGACCGTGCGGTAGCGCAGCCCCCGCAGATCCTCCGCGGACGAGATCGGCTGACGGAACCAACCCAGCGCCTGGGTCGGCATCGGGCCGGTGAGGAAGCCGACGAGGTCGAGGCCGAGGATGTCCTGGACCAGCTCGTCGTAGAGTTCCTGGCCGCCACCGTACTTCATCCAGCCGAGGAACTGGTTGGCGTTCCAGCCGAAGGCGGGCGGGGTGCCGAACAGGGACGCGGCCTTGTCCTTGCCGTACCAATAGGCGGTCACGCCGTGGGCACCATCGAGCGCACCGCCGACGATGGCGTCCTGCAATTCCAGGGCGCCGACGACGGCACCGGCCGGCAGCATGGTGATCTGCAGACGGCCGCCCGACATGGCGTTGACCATGTTGACGTAGTCGTTGGCGAACTCGGCGAACATGTCGCCGCTCGGCCAGCCCATCTGCATGGTGAAGCGCGTGGTCTGCGCGCGGACGACGTTCGGGAAGCCGACGGCGGCACCGCCGACGGCGGCTGCGGCACCGACCTTGAGGAAACCGCGGCGGTTGTTGGTGGCTGGCGCGGCGGATGCCGCCGGCTTGATCGGTTCGTTCATTGACGTCTCTCCCTGAGAAATTGCCCTGTCCGCCTTACGCGGTGTCACCAGCCGTTCATCCGAACGTGCCGGGGGCGGCAGCGGGGGATCAACCCGATACGCCTTCAGACTATTGTCGAAACGCGAAGAATCAACGGAAAAGGCCGCAACCGTCGATTGACGAGCGTCGATGGCGGCTTCTTGCCACCGGATTTTCGGGAAAACGCCGATGCAATCTCCGCCGCGCGCGGGTCACTACCGTGTCATCTATGCCGACCCGCCTTGGTCGTTCGCCACCTATTCGGCCCGCGGCAAGGGGCGCACGGCCGATGCCCACTACGACACCTTGGACCTCGAAGGCATCAAGGCGCTGCCGGTGGCCGATTGGGCGGCTCCGGATTGCGTGTTGTTCCTGTGGGCGACCGACCCGCTGCTGCCGGCGGCGCTGGACGTGGTGCACGCCTGGGGCTTCACCTACAAGACCGTGGGTTTTTACTGGGCGAAGCTGAACAAGCGGACCGAAGGTGCGCTCGGGTTCGGCGAGCGCGATTTCTTCACCGGCATGGGCTTTTGGACCCGCGCCAACCCCGAGCCCTGTCTATTGGCGACCCGCGGCAAGCCCAAGCGCGTCTCGGCCGGGGTGAAGAAGCTCGTGGTCAGCCCCCGGCGCGAGCACAGCCGCAAGCCGGACGTGGTGGCCGAACGCATCGAGGCCCTGGTAGCCGGGCCCTATCTCGAGCTGTTCGCCCGGGCAGCGCGACCGGGCTGGGACGTCTGGGGCAACCAGACGGCGTTGTTCGACCAGGGCGCGGTCGAGACCCGCCGGCTGCCGTCGACGTTCAAGGACCGGTAGGGACCGGTCGCGCCAGATCCCGGCGCAGCGCCGCGACCGGGGCGCGGCGCCAGCAAGCTTCGTGGTGGTCGTTGACCAACCCCATCGCCTGCATGAAGGCGTAGACCGTGGTCGGCCCGACGAAGCGCCAGCCGCGCGCCTTCAAGGTGCGGCTCAGCGCCGCCGCGGCGGGCGAGGTGGTGAGGGCGGCAAGGGTGGCATCGTCGAACCGTTCGGGCCGCGTCGAAGGATCGGGCTCGAACGACCAGACGAAGGCCGCGAGCGAGCCCGCCTCGTCCTGCAGCCGCTCCGCCAAGCGGGCGTTTTCGATCGTCGCCTCGATCTTGCCGCGGTGGCGGACGATGCCGGGATCGCTCAGCAGGCGCTCGACATCGGCGGCGGCGAAGCGGGCAACGGAAGCGATCGAGAAGCCCGCGAACACCTCTCGAAAGCGCTGCCGCTTGTGGAGGATCGTGCGCCAGGAGAGCCCGGCCTGGAAACCTTCGAGCGCCAGCTTTTCGAATAGACGGTCGTCGTCGACCACCGGCACGCCCCACTCGGTGTCGTGGTAGCGGACATAGGCGGGATCGTCGCCGCACCAGGCACAGCGGGCCGGCCCCTCAGCCATCGACCCGGGTGTCCGGCATCAGCGCATCGGCCAAAAAGGCGCCGAGCACGGCGTCGGAGCGCGCGCGGGCGGTGGGATCGCCCTGGATGAGGTAGCCGTCGTCGTCGGCGCACCAGGCGAGGGCCGCGGTGCGGCCGAGAAAGCCGTCGAGCGGCAACAGCGTGCGGTTGTCGCGCACCCGCCCGTCGCGGCCGACGCGGAAATCGCACGCGGCGAGCCCACGCGGTGCCCGCCAGGCGACGCCGGCGGCGCGCGCGTCCCACTGGTGCGCCGCCCCCACCAGCACCTCCAACAGCACCGAACTGCCGCCCTCGGCGACGTCGCGCAGAACCTCGGCGCACCGCACCGGATCGACGATGGCATCGGCCGTGCCGTAGAGCATGGCGAAGGGCGCACCGGTGGTCGTCATGTCCTCGAAGCGGGCGATGCAGGGCGCGTAGAAGGCGGCATGGGCGCGAAAGCGCAGCCCCTCCGGCGCGAAGGTGCGCGCCACCAGCTCGTGCACGGCATAGGTCGCAGCCATGCCGCCATAGGAGAAGCCGACCAGGGCGACGCGCGTCGCGTCCACCGAGGGATGGGCGTCCAAAAACCGCAGGCCGGCATAGGCGTCGGCCAGGAACATGGCCTCGGTGACGTTGAGCAGCCGATCGGCGAAGCGGGTGCCGGGCTCGACGCGGGCACCGAACACGTCGACGACCAAGGTCGCCCAGCCCAGCGCTGCGAACTGCCGGGCATAGGTCAGCTCGCGCGACGGCAGAATGCCGCCCGCACCGTGCAACAGGACGACGGCCGGCACCGGTTCCGTGGCCGCCTCGGTCGGCAGAAACAGGCGGCCGAGCGCTTCGGCCGGCGCCGCCCGGCCGCGGATCGCGTCCCTGAGGGCGAACGGGTCGGTCGAGGCGAAACGCACGGTTTCGGCCGGCACCTCGACGGGCGGCGGCAAGGCCCGCGCCGGCAATGCTGCGAGCAGGGCCGTCAGCGCCAGCGCGGCGAGGCCGCTCGGTCGGCAGAGGGATGATCGTCGCAACCCGTTCTCCTCGATCCTTCGCCCAACCGCGCGCAGGGCACCGGCTGCGGTGCGGCTTTGGCAAGTACACCAAGTGACGCGCCACGCCGCGCTTGCGCCGGCCTTGCAACCGTGTCCATAACGTTGGAGGTGGCGGAAAGGATGCACGATCGTTCGTCGCGGGACGACACGCGGCCGAGACGCCGACCGGGCGGAGCGACCGAAGGGGGTCAGGTCCGCCCTTCGACGAGGGGCCATCGAGCAGGGTTGAATACTGATGCCTAGCGGTACCGTTAAATGGTTCGATACCACCAAGGGTTACGGCTTCATCCAGCCTGACGACGGTAGCAAGGACGCGTTCGTCCACATCACCGAGGTGCAACGCGCTGGCCTGGATACGCTGCAGGAAGGCCAGAAGGTCACCTACGAATTGGTCACGGGACGCGGCGGCAAGCTGGCGGCCAGCAACCTCGCGCTGAAGGGCTGAACCGCCCGTACGCGCGGCGTGCCTAGCCTCTGGAACGACGATCGCGCCGCCTGCGTCGGGCGGCGAAGGGTGGGTACGTTGCCTGTTGGCACCGCCGCCGGGTGATGTTCGACGGCGCGACCCTCACGGTCGTGATCGCGGCCTATTTTCTCGCCGGCCTGGTCAAGGGCACCGTCGGCCTGGGTTTGCCGACGGTAACCCTCTCGCTGCTCGTCCCGGTCGTCGGCCTGGCGCCGGCCATCGCCCTCACGCTCGCGCCGACCCTGGTCACCAATGCCTGGCAGGCGGTGGTCGGCGGCCGCATGCGCGCCATCCTGGAGCGGCTGTGGCCCCTGTTCCTGCTCGCCGTGATCGGCACCTGGCTCGGCACCTGGGTCCTGGCGCGCGCCGATGCGACGCTTTTGTCCGCCCTCCTCGGCATCGCCCTCTCGCTCTACGCCGTCTACGGCCTGGTCGCCCCACCCCTGCCGGAGCCCGGCCGCTTCGAGCCGGTCCTGACGCCAGTGGTGGGGCTGCTCGGCGGGCTCATGGCCGGCATGGTCGGCGCCTTTTTGATACCCGGCATCATGTACCTCCAGGCACTCAGGCTGCAGCGCGACGAGCTGATCCAAACCCTCGGCATGATCTTCTTCGCGCTGACCATCGCCCTCGGCGCCGGCCTCACCACCAACCAACTCCTGACCAAGGACCTGCTGCTGCTCTCCGCCCTCGCCGTCGCCCCGGCGCTCGCCGGAATGGAGTTCGGCCGCCGCATCCGCCAACGCCTCTCCGAACAGCGCTTCCGCAAACTCTTCTTCGTCGCCCTTCTGCTCCTCGGCCTCAACATGGTGATCCGCGCCCTCGCTTGAGGCGGCGCGAGGGCTGGGGTGCGGGACGGGGTGAGCATAGCGGGAAACGCGCTAGAGCGTTTCCCGGTTAGGTAGCGCACGGGCCATCCCTCACCCCCGCCCG
>RECO01000082.1 GCA_007694015.1 Geminicoccaceae bacterium | reverse complement strand
CGGTGACGCCGGTGCCGGTGCGGCTCTGCCTTTCCGGCCCCGCCGCCGGGGTTGCCGCCGCGGCCCGTCTCGCCTGCAGCCACGGGCTCGATCTGGTGGCCACCTTCGACGTCGGCGGCACCAGCACCGACGTCGCCGTCCTGCGGGGCGGCGAGGTGCCGTTCACCCCGGCGCGCGAGATCGACGGCCTGCCCTTGCGCACGCCGATGGTGGACATGGACGTGATCGGCGCCGGTGGCGGCAGCCTCGCCCGGGTGGACGAAGCCGGCGGGCTCACGGTCGGGCCGGACAGTGCCGGCGCCGATCCGGGGCCGGTCGCCTTCGGCCGCGGCGGTACGATGCCGACCCTGACGGACGCGTTGCTGGTGCTCGGGCGGCTCGACCCGGCGGGGCTGCTCGGCGGCCGCGTTCCGGTCGATGTCGCGGCGGCGGCGGCCGCCCTCGAGGTGGCCATCGCGCGGCCCCTCGGTCTCGACGTGCAGCGCGCCGCGCTCGGCGTGGTGCGCGTGGCCGTCGCGGCCATGGTGCGCTGCCTGCGGGCGCAGGCCGTTCGCCGTGGCCTCGACCTGCGGGGCGCCTGGCTCGTCGCCTATGGCGGTGCCGGGCCGACCTTGGCGGCCGAGGTGCTGCGCGAAGCGCGCATGGCCGGTTTCCTGGTGCCGCCGGAGCCGGGCATCTTTTGCGCGGCGGCGCTGCTCGGCGGTGAGGTGGCGGCCGACCATAGTGCGACGCTCCTGGCCGCCGTCGACGATGACGCCTGGCCGCGCGTCGTTGCCGCCCATCAACGCCTCCGCGACGCGGCCGACGCCTGGCTGGCCGGCGAGGGCGTGCCGGCCGCCGCGCGCAGCTTTCCGCTCACCTTGGAACTGCGCTTTCGCGGGCAGGGCCACGACCTCGCCGTCGGCTTCGCGGATGGCCGCTTGCCGCCGCCAGCCGAGGTGCTGGCCGCCCTGGCTGCTGCCCATGCGCGCGCCCTCGGGACCACCGTCGAGGGCCGTGCCGCCGAGCTGACGGTGCTCCGGGTGCGGGCGGTGGGCCGCCTCGCCACGGCCGCCCCGCACCCGCGGCCCACGCCCCTACAGCTGCATCCCCACCGCCGGGTGGGGCTGCCGGGTGGCCGCGAAACGGTCGCGGTACTCGATCGTGCAGCCCTCGTGCCCGGTACGCAGCGGCCGGGCGCGTGCATCGTCCAGGAGCTCACCTCGACCACCTTGGTGCTGCCGGGACAGCGGCTGCGCGTTGCCGCCGACGGTGCCCTGATGGTGCAGGAGATGCGTGATGGTTGAAGAACTCCCGATCGCTCCGGCCCTGGTCGATCCGGTCGAGATGGCCGTCACCGGCGAGCGGCTGCGGGCCCTCTGCGAGGACGTGGGCGAATTGTTGGTGCGGAGTGCCGTCTCGTCCAACATCAAGGAACGCCGCGACTGCTCCACCGGCCTGTTCGATCTGCGCGGCCGCCTGGTCGCCCAAGCCGACCACATGCCGATCCACATCGGATCGCTGCTCTGGGGCGTGCGCGCGCTGCTCGCCAAGGTGCCGCCCGAGGACCTGCAGCCGGGCGACGCCTTCCTCTGCAACGATCCCTACGCCGCCGGTGGCACCCACCTGCCGGACATTTCGGTGTTGTCGCCCGTGTTCGTCGACGGTCGGCCAGCCTATCTCGTCGGCAACATCGCCCATCATGCCGATGTCGGCGGGCCGGTACCGGGCTCGGTCTCGGGCCGCTCGACCAGCATCTACGCCGAGGGGCTAAGGTTGCCGCTGATCCGCCTGGCGCGGGCCGGCCGGATCGACCAGGACCTGCTCGACCTCGTGGTGCTCAACATGCGCGAGCCCGACGACCGCCGCCACGACCTGCTGGCACAGCTCGGGGCCAATGCGAAGGGGGCGGAACTGCTGCAGGCGATCGTCCGCGACACCGGCAGCGCCACCCTCGAGGCCGCCATCGACGACCTCTTGGCCTACACCCGGCGGCGGATCGCCATGGCGGTTGCGGCCCTGCCGGACGGCGATTACGCTGCGGAACGCTGGCTCGACGACGACGGCATCGGCGACGATCCCGTGCGCCTCGCGGTGCGGGTGCAGGTGCGCGGCAGCGCGTTGCACGTCGACCTGACCGGCTCCGGACCGGAGGCCCAGGGTGCCGTCAACCTCTCCGCCAGCTCACTGGAGGCGACGCTCGCCTATTGCGTCAAGGCCCTGCTCGACCCTTCGGTTCCGGCCAATGACGGCTTGCTGCAGGCGTTCACCGTGGAAGCGCCGCTCGGCAGCATCGTGAACCCGCGGCCGCCGGCCGCCGTGGCGGCCCGTGCGGTGACCAGCAACCGGCTGGCCGGCTGCGTCTTTCAGGCCCTGCAGCCGGCCCTGCCGCCGCACCGCCGCATGGCCTCGCACAACGATTCGACCACCCTGGTGGCGCTCGCCGGCACCCGGCCCGACGGCACCCCCTTCGTCTATCCGGAATCGCTCGGCGGTGGGGCCGGGGCGATGCACGGCGCCGATGGTGCCGAGGGTGTCCACGTCCACACCGTGAACTCGACCAACCTGCCGGTCGAGGTTTTGGAAGCGCACTATCCCCTGCGGTGCCATCGCCACGCGCTGGTCACCGACAGCGGCGGTGCCGGCCGGTGGCGCGGCGGGCGGGGGATCGAGCGCAGCCTGGAAGCGTTGGTCGACGGCCTGACGGTGACGCTGCGCTCCGATGGCCATCGTTTCCCGGCACCGGGGCTCGACGGCGGGCTGCCGGGACGGACCACCGAGGTGCTCCTGACGCGGGTCGGTTCGGCACCCGAGCCGCTGCCCTCCAAGACCACGCTCACCCTGATGCGGGGCGACCGGCTCACCCTGCGCACCCTCGGCGGGGGCGGTCTCGGGCCGCCCTCGGCGCGGCCGGCAAGCACCCTCGCCCACGACCTTGCCATCGGCGCGATCAGCGAGGCGGCGGCCCGCGCGGCCTATGGCGATGCGTTGGTCGAGGCGGTGCTCGGGATCGCTCAGCCTGCCTGACGGGACCGCGCGAAGGCTTCGAGCGTGGCTGCATCGGGCGGATAGGTCCCGTCGAGGGGGGCGCCGTCGCGGACCCGCGCCAAGAGGAACCGCTCCAACTCCTCCTTGGCTTCGGCCTTGGCGGCGATGGTCTCCGCCAACTGTTCGGGGATGACCACGACGCCGTTGCCGTCACCGACCACGAGGTCGCCCGGATAGACCGGCACGCCGCGGCAGGCGATCGGGCGGTCAACGTCGCTCACCAGCACCTGGGCGGGGCCGGGCACCGGCGCCGAGCCGCGGGCGAAGATCGGCAAGCCGATCGGGCCGACGTCGACGACATCGGCAATCCCCGCATCGGTGACGATCGCCGCCACGCCGCGGCCGTGGAGAAAGGTCGTGATGATCTCGCCAAACAGGGAGACGCCCTCGGCACCACCCGTATCGGTGACCAAAACGTCCCCATGCCGCAGCACCGCCAGCGCCTGGCGATGCATGTTGGGCGCCTGGCCTTCCTGCACCGCGCGCAACTGATCCGGCCGCACCGGAATGGCGCGGAGCGTCCGCGCCGGTCCTGCAAACCGGACCCGCACCGGGTCGAGCGGCGCCAGGCCGGCAATGAAGGCGTTGGGGTAGCCCTCGGCGTAGAGGCACGCCGAGAGGGTCGGCACCGGTAGGGCACGCAAGCGATCGAGCAGATCGGCCATCGACGACTCCGAGGCTGGGAAAGTGGGGAAACTAGGCCAGCAGCCGCGCGGTCAGCGCGTCGCCCAGGCGATCGACGTCGGCCATGTCGTTGTACGCCTGGATCGAAATGCGAACCCACAACGCGCCGGCGAACGGCATCACGTGCGCCTCGATTCGGTGCGTGTCCCAAAGCCAAGCCTTGAGCGCGTCGGCGGTCGGGCGGTCGGCGGGTTGGCGACCCGGCAGGCGGATCGTCGCCATACTGCCGAACAACTCCTCGGCTGCCCCGGTTTCGGTCGTGAGCCGTTCGGCCAGACGCCGGCCGGCGGCGACGGCAAGTTCGTGGTTGCGCTGGCGCAACACGGTGCCGCCGAGCTGCTGGTGAAAGGCGAGTGCCGCCGGCACGGCCAGCCAAGCCGAGGCGTCGCGTGTGCCGATCTTGTCGAACTCGGCGGTGAAGCCCTTGCCGAGATCGTGGGAGATCACCGTCGGGTGGAGACCGGTCTGGCGATCGGCCCGAGCCCAGAGAAAGGCCGAGCCCTTCGGCCCGCAAAGCCATTTGTGCACGTTGCCGACATACCAATCGACGCCGAGGGCCGGGACATCGAGGTCGAGCATGCCGGGTGCGTGCGCGCCGTCGACCAGGACGGGGACACCCCGTGCTCGGGCTACCGCCGCAATCTCCGCAACCGGAAACCGAACTGCGCTGACCGAGGCAACGTGATCCACCAGCACCAGGCGGGTACGGTCGGTGATCACGGCGGCGATGGCATCCACCACCGCGGCGGGCGACGTCATCGGCAACCCGATCGGTACGACGACGAGGCGGGCATCGACCGGCTCCAGCACGAAGCGGAGCGTGTTGCGCACCGCATTATAGACGTGATCGGTCACGACCACTTCGTCGCCCGGCCCGAAACGCAGCGAGCGCAGAATCGCGTTGATGCCGCTGGTGGTGTTCTCGACGAAGACGACGTCCTCGGCCCGTGCCTGCAAGAAGGCGGCAAGATCGGCGGCGGCCTCTCGCAGCGCCCTGGGCAGCGTGCGGTTGATGAACGTGCAAGGCTGGCGCTCCAACCGTCGGCGCCATTCGTCCTGCGCCGCCAGCACCGCATGCGGGCAAGCGCCGTACGAGCCGTGGTTGAGAAACGTCATGTCGGGCTCCAGCGGCCAAAGCGCCCTGTGTCGTGCCGCATCCCAAGGATCGGGCACGTTCCGTGCAAGGCCACTTGCATCAGCCCTGGAGATGGTCATGTCCGTGCTCGACCCCGATCTGTTGGAACGCCTCAGAGGGACGACCGTCCCGACCCTCGTCTCGACTCTCTATCGCAAGGGTTACGCCAACACGATGCTGAGGGGGGTGAAGCCGCAGGGGCCGCTCGCCCTGCCCATGGTCGGCACGGCTTTCACGCTGCGGACGGTGGCAATGCGCGAGGACCAGCGTCTTGCCATCGAGGCTGGCACGGTGCCCAATTTGCACCCAGCGGCGATGGAGCAAGTCGGCGCCGGTGAGGTGCTCGTTTGCGGTGCTGCAGGCGTTACCGATACCGCACTGCTCGGCGACATCTTGAGCACCGCCTTCATGGTGCGCGGTGTTGCGGGGGTCGTGACCGATGGCAGCGTGTCGGATGGCGCCGCCATAGCGCAGATCCCACTGCCGGTGTTCGCGCGCGGCGATGCTGCCACCACCTTTCTGTCCCACCGGCACATCGTCGAGCTGAACGTACCCATCGACTGCGCCGGTGTGCCGGTCTTTCCGGGTGACGTGCTGGTCGGCGACGAAAACGGCGTGGTCTGCATCCCGCGCCACGAGGCCCAGACGGTCGCCGAGATCGCGGCCGAGCGCGAGATCTTCGAGAGTTTCGTGCTCGAACGGGTGCGCGCCGGCATCCCGCTCGCGGGCACCTACCCGCCGGACGAGGCGACCCAGGCGGCCTACCGCGCCTGGCTCAGTGCCCGCGATTCCGCCGCATCGCCGCGTGATTGACGCAGGTGCGGAGCGTGCCGTGGCGCAAATAGTCGACGACGTTTTCGAGCGCGATCCGGCGCATGTCGAGCAGGCCATCGGGGCTGTAAAACGCGGCGTGTGGCGTCACGATCATCCGCCCGTCGAGCCAGGGCTCGTCCGCAGCCCAGGCCTGCACCAGCGGATGCTCGTAGGTCATCGGCTCCACCGGCAAAACGTCGAGCCCGACTCCACCGAGTCGTCCGTCGCGCAGGCCGTCGTAGAGCGCATCCAAATCGCAGATCGGACCGCGGGCGGTGTTGACCAGCACCAGGCCCGGCTTCGCCGCGGCCAGAGCTGCGGCGTCGATCATCTCACGGGTCTCGACGGTGAGCGGCGTGTGGATGCTGACGACGTCGACGGTGGCGAGCAGTGCAGCCAGGGTGCTGTGGCGCGTGAAGCCCAGCGCCCGTTCGATGCCAGGTGGCAAATAGGGATCGACGAAGTGGATGTGGAGGCCGAAGCCCTGCGCGCGCAGCGCCGCCGCCAGACCGATCCGGCCGAGGCCGACGATGCCGAAGTGGCGCCCGTAAATCCGCCGCACGGTCCCTTGCTCGCGCGCATGCCATCCCATCCGGCGGTCGCGCAGCTTGCGATCGTAGGCGACGATGCCGCGACTGAGCGCCAGGGCCAGGGCGACGGCGTGATCGGCAACCTCCATGGTGCCGTAGTCGGGGCTGTTGCAGACGGGGATACCGGCCGCACCGCAGGAGTCGATGTCGATATGGTTGAAGCCCACGCCCGATTGGCTGACGATGCGACAGCGGCCCATCAGCGCCACGTGCTCGGCATCCAGCCGCGTGCGTGAGCGGCAGATGACCAGCGCATCGCAGGCGGCCAGTTCCGCATCCGGCACCGCCCCCTGGCGGTCGGTGCGCCAAATGACGAGGTCGGCCTCCGGGCCGGTGACGGCACGCTCGACGTCGGGCTCGTCGTCGAACTGGGGGTCGATGATCAAGATACGCATGTCATTCCTATGAGCCGAGACATCAGCCTTCTGCAAGGGGTGTCGCTCGCCGCGCTCGCCCTGTTCTGGGCACTGAATTGGCCCGCGATGAAAGTGGGGCTCGGCACGGTCGAGCCTTGGACCTTTCGCCTGCTCACCGTCGCCGCCGGCGGCGTGGGTGCGCTCTTGATCGCCAGAGGGCTGGGCCAGCGGTTGATCCCGCATTCCAGCGATCGGCGCGCGCTGTTGCTGCTTGCCTTCGTGCAGGCGACGCTGTGGAACGGTTTTTCGGGTTTCGGGATCGCGCTCGGTGAGGCGGGGCGGGCGGCACTCATCGCCTTCACCATGCCAATCTGGGCAACGCTGCTTGCAGTCTTGATCCTTGGCGAAACGGTGGGCCGGCGGCGTGCTCTCGGTCTTGCCGTTGGGCTGGGCGGCATCGTCGTCTTGATGGCACCAGCCCTCGGCGGTCTCGCCGGCCAACGCGAGGCGTCGTTGTTCATGCTGGCCGCCGCTGTTGCGTGGGGCGCGGGCACGGTAATTTTCAAGGCGCAAGCGTGGCAAACGCCGATCCTGGTCGTGACCGGGTGGCATTTCCTGATCGGTGGGATCCCACTGCTCGTCGCCGCCTTTGCGCTCGGCGAGCCCGCCAGCCTGCTCGAGGTCGACCTCGGAACCGGCTTGGTGGTGGCCTACTCGGCGTTGATTCCGATGATTCTCTGCCAGTACATATGGTTTCGCCTGGTGCAGGCGGTGCCGGCCAACGTGGCCGCGATGGCGACCTTGGCCGTGCCGGGTTTGGGCCTCGCGGCCAGCGCCGTCTTGCTGGGCGAGCCCGTGGGACCGTTCGAGGTGGCGGGGCTGGTGCTGTTGACCGTCGCGATGGTGCTGATCCTGACCTCGTTCAGCTTGCGAGCCAACCGCCATCCACCGCCAGCACCTCGCCCTGAATGAACGTGGCCTCGTCGGACGCGAGGAACAGGGCGGCCGCCGCGATGTCGTCCGGGAGCCCCAATCGCGGCCAGGGGGTCCGGCTCTCGCTGAAGGCGATGACGTGCGGCAGTTCCGCGTGGCCGCCCTTGCCGGTCATGATCTTGCCCGGGGCGATGGCGTTGCAGACGATCCGGTCCTTGGCGTAGTCGCGCGCAACCTGCCGGGTCAGATAGGCCACACCCGCCTTGCTCACGCCGTAGGCACAATTGCCCGGGGCGGCCACGATGCCGAGTTGGGAGGCGAGGTTGATGATCCGCCCGCGCGCCTCGCCCTCCACCTCCTGTTCCCGCATCGCCTGCACCGCTCGTTTGCAGCCGTGAAAGGCACCCGTGAGGTTGACCGCCAAGGTCCGCTCCCATTGCTCGACGGACGTTTCCAACAGCGGTTTCGGGTCGTAGCTCGTGATCATCGCATTGTTGACCATCACGTCGAGCCGGCCGTAGCGATCGACGGTGTCGCTCACCACCCGGTCGACGTCGGTCCATGACGTGACGTCGCAGCGCTCGTATCGAGCGCTTCCGCCTGACCGCAGAATGCGGTCGACCGTCGGTTCCCCGCCCTCGCGTGGTGTCTGGGTAACGTCCGCCACCACCACGTTCGCCCCTTCGACGGCGAAGCGCAGCGCCATGGCACGACCGAGCCCGGAAGCGGCGCCGGTGATGATGACGGTCTTGCCGGGCAGTCGCATGGTTCACTCCCACAACGTTCGGCATCGTTCTTGCAAAGATCGCGCCGAAACCACGAACGTTCGACGAGCGAACCGCCTTTGACCCTGTTCCTGCTGCGCCGACTGCTCCAAGGTGCCATCGTCGTGGTGGTGATGTCGCTGGTCGTGTTCATCGGCGTCTACGCCATCGGCAACCCGGTCGACATCCTGATCAACCCCGACGCGACGCCTGAGATCAAGCAGCAGGCGATCGAGCGGCTCGGTCTGGATCGCCCATTTCTCGAGCAGTATGGCACGTTCGTCGTGCGGGCGCTGCAGGGCGACCTCGGCCGCTCGTTCATCTACGACGAACCGGCTCTCAAATTGATCTTGCAGGCGATGCCGGCAACGCTGGAATTGGCGATCGCCTCGATGGTACTCGCCCTGGTTTTCGGCATCCCGCTCGGCATGGCCGCGGGCTACTGGCCGGACAGTTGGGGCGCCAACGTCATTATGACAGGTTCGATACTGGGCTTCAGCTTGCCGACATTCTGGGTCGGTCTGATGCTGATCGTGCTGTTCAGCGTCGAACTCGGCTGGCTGCCGTCGGGAGGCCGCGGCGAGACGGTGGTGGTGTTCGGCGTCCCCTTGAGTTTCCTCACCTGGAACGGTCTGACCCACCTGTTTCTGCCGGCGTTGAATCTCGCCCTCTTCAAGATTTCGCTGGTGATCCGTTTAACGCGCGCCGGCATGCGCGAGACCCTCCAGCAGGACTACATCAAATACGCCCGCTCGAAGGGGCTCTCGCGCCACCGCGTCGTCTTCGTCCACGCGTTTCGCAACATCCTCATCCCGATCGTGACGGTGTTGGGCCTGGAGATCGGCTCGGTGATCGCCTTCGCGGTCGTCACCGAGACGGTGTTCTCGTGGCCTGGAATGGGCAAGCTCATCATCGATTCGATCAACGTGCTCGATCGTCCGGTCGTCGTCGCCTACCTGATGCTCACGGTGGTGATGTTCGTGGTCATCAACCTCTTGGTCGATCTCACCTACTCGTTGGTTGACCCACGTGTCCGCCTCGGGGGGAGGCCGCGATGAGCGTAGCCCTCAACGCCACCGAAGCGGGCGGCTTCCGTCGCTTCCTCTCCGATTATGCGGAAAGCCCAACCGCAGTCGTCGGGTTGGTGCTCTGCATACTCATCGTCATGACGGCGCTCATCGGCCCGTGGTTCACGCCACAGAACCCCTACGACCTCCGCGCCCTCGACCTCATGGATAGCCGCCTGCCGCCTGGCGAGGTGGGAACGACCGGCATCACGCACTGGCTCGGCACCGACGATCAGGGCCGCGATCTCCTGAGTGCCATCGTCTATGGGCTCCGCATCAGCCTGGGCGTTGGCGTGGTGGCGGGCGTCCTAGCACTCCTGATCGGCACCACCGTCGGCATTACCGCCGCCTATTTCGGCGGTCGTGTGGATACGGTCATCATGCGGGTGGTCGATTTCCAGCTGAGCTTTCCGGCGATCCTCCTCGCGCTGATCCTGCTGGCGGTGCTCGGGCAGGGCGTCGACAAGATCGTCATTGCCTTGGTCGCGGTGCAATGGGCCTATTTCGCGCGCACGGTGCGCAGTGCCGCGGTGGTCGAGCGCGAGCGCGAATACATCGAAGCCGCAAGATCGCTCGGGCTCAGCCATCGCCGGGTGATGTTCGGGCATCTCATGCCCAACTGCACGGCACCCCTGATCGTCGTCGCCACCATCCAGGTCGCCAACGCCATCGCCCTCGAGGCTACGTTGTCGTTCCTCGGGCTGGGCATGCCGGTCACGCAGCCGAGCCTCGGCCTGCTCATCGCCAATGGGTTTCAATACATCCTGTCTGGACGCTACTGGATCAGCACTTTTCCCGGCATCGCACTGTTGCTCGTGATCGTTTCCATCAACCTCGTCGGCGATCGTATTCGCGACGTCCTGAACCCGAGGCTGCAACGATGAGCATCCCCGCGTTGGAGGTGGATGATCTCCAGACTCACTTCTTGACGCGCGCTGGCGTCGCCAAAGCCGTCAACGGGGTCAGTTTCCGCGTCGAACGCGGCGAGATTCTCGGACTGGTGGGCGAGAGCGGCTCGGGAAAGACAGTGACCGGTTTTTCCATCCTCGGGCTGGTCGACCCACCGGGACAGGTGGTCGGTGGGACGGTCCGGGTCGGCGGCGACGTCGTTTCCGGCCTCGATGATCGAGCGATGGCGCGAATTCGCGGCAAACGCGTGTCCATGATCTTCCAAGACCCCATGATGACCCTGAACCCGGTCCTGCGGATCGACACCCAAATGATCGAGACCATTCGGGCGCACGAAACCATCAGCGTTACGGCTGCGCGCGCCCGCGCCCGCGAAGCTCTGGCGCTCGTGGGGATCGCTGCTCCCGACGAACGTTTGCTGGCCTATCCGCATCAACTCTCGGGCGGGATGCGCCAGCGGGTGGCGATCGCCACGGCGATGCTCAACCGCCCTGAGGTGATCATTGCCGACGAGCCGACCACGGCGCTCGACGTCACCATCCAGGCGCAGATCCTCTACGAGGTGCAAGAGCTTTGCCGCCGGTTCGGCACGGCGCTGGTGTGGATTACCCACGACCTGTCGGTCGTGGCGAGCCTCGCCGACCGCATCGCCGTGATGTACGCCGGTCGGATCGTCGAGGAGGGTCCGGTCGACGACGTGCTCGACCGCCCTCTCCACCCCTACACGCGCGGTCTCATCGATAGCGTGCCGCAACCAGGTCTGCGGGGCGGACGGCTCGTGCCGATCCCCGGCATGGCCCCCGCATTGGTGGGGTTGGGCGAGGGTTGCGCCTTTCGCGCTCGCTGTGCCCGCGCCAGCATGGCATGCGCGTCGCAGCCCGCGTTGCGGGAGCTGCGGCCGGGTCAGCGGGCCCGTTGCGTGCATCCGCTGACGGTCGGGAGTCACGCCGCGTGAGTACGGCGCCGATCCTGGAATTGCGCGGTATCGTCAAGCGGTTTTCGACCGAGTTGGACCTCGCGGCGCGGCTGTTGAATCTGTTGGGTGCCGGCTATCGAGCCGAGACGGTCCATGCCGTCGACGGGGTCGATCTGACGATCCGGCGCGGCGAGGTCGTGGGCCTGGTCGGTGAGAGCGGTTGTGGCAAATCGACCTTGGCGCGGGTCATCGCCGGCATCCACGCGCCCACCGACGGCCGGCTGTTCTTCGAAGGCAGCGACGTCGCCGCGATGGAGGGGCGCGAGCGGGCACGCTTCGTGCGCAAGGTGCAGATGATCTTTCAAGATCCGATGAGCTCCTTGAACCCGAGAAAGCGGGTCCAGGACATCATCGGTGAAGCGCCGGTGGTGCATGGCTTGGTCCCCGCCTCGGAGGCAGCAGCCTACGTCGACGACTTGTTGGCCCAGGTCGGTCTCGATTCCAGCTACCGCCGACGGCTGCCGCACCAGTTTTCCGGCGGCCAGCGCCAACGGATCGGCATCGCCCGCGCCTTGGCGGTGCGCCCGGACGTACTGGTATGCGACGAAGCGGTGGCCGCCCTCGACGTTTCGATCCAAGCCCAGATCCTGAATCTCTTCGCCGATCTGAAGTCGCGCTTCGATCTGACCTATCTGTTCGTCAGCCACGACCTCGGCGTGGTGCACCATTTGGCGGAACGGGTGGTGATCATGTACCTCGGCCGCATTGTCGAGGTGGCGCCTACTGCCGAGTTGTTTCGCGAACCGAATCATCCCTATGCCGCGGCGTTGCTGCAGGAAGTGCCGCGCCTCGATCGCCGCCGCCGACGGTTCCAACCTATCAAGGGGGAACTGCCGTCACCGCTCGATCCGCCGAAGGGCTGTCACTTTCACCCGCGCTGCCCGCACGCCATGAACCGGTGTCGCAGCGAGGTACCGCCGCTCCGCCGCATTGCCCCCGACCGCTGGTCGGCTTGCCACCTGAACGATGGCTAGCCTTGCAGCGGACGACGCAACGCTGGTCAACCGTCAGGATGCGCCTGGCGGGCAGCATGGACGGACGGGTGACACGAGGTTCATCTTGAACGACAGGAAAAAGGAGTGGTTGAGATGAGGAGGTGGGGGATCTGGGCAGTGGCGTTGGCGGTCGCCGGCGGCACCGCGACGGCTGCAGAACTGCGAATTGGGGTGCGGACTGGCGGGGAATCCATGGACCCGCACGCCTCCGGCGTTGGCTCCAACATCGCTGCCGTGAAGAACGTGTTCGAATCGTTGGTGGCGCTGGATGACAATCTGCAGCCATCGCCGGGATTGGCGACCTCTTGGACCCTGATCGAACCGACCACGTGGCGCGTGGAATTGCGGCCGGACGTCGTCTTTCACGACGGCTCATCGTTCGACGCGGCCGACGTGGTGCACTCGCTGGACCGCATTCGCACGACCGCCCCGGTCGATGGCGGGCTGGTCCCCTTTTTGCGGCGCATCGCGTCGATCGAAGTCGTCGACGCGCTTACCGTAGACATCCATACCGACGGACCAACGGCTTCCTTGCCCCAGGATCTCGGCCGTCTCCTGATCGTCCCGTCGGAAACGCCGATGGACGCCAGCCCCGCCGACTTCAATTCCGGCAGACTGGCTATCGGGACCGGCCCATTCCGACTTGTTTCGTTCGAACCCCGTGGAGACATGGTTCTCGAACCGTTCCCGGATTACTGGGGGACGGGCTCGACTTGGGAGCGGGTGACCTTCAGCGAGATCACCAACGACAGTGCGCGGGTGGCAGCGCTCCTGAGCGGCCGCGTCGATCTGATCAACGCGGTGCCGGCTTCGGCCGTAGAACGGCTGCGCGGGACGTCAGGTTTGGAGCTTTTCGAGAGCTCGGGAATCTTCAACTTCTTCCTGTTTCCTGATTACCGTGAGCCATCACCCACGATCACCGACAATGCAGGCCAACCGCTTGCAACAAACCCATTCCGTGATCCGCGCGTTCGGCAAGCATTGTCTTTGGCCGTCAACCGCGAAGGTCTTGCATCTCGGGTATTGGAGGGCACGGCTACGTCGGCGAACCAATTCCTGACACCTGGTTTCCTCGGCTTCGTCGACGATCTTCCGCCGCTGGCTCATGATGTCGACCAAGCCCGGGCCCTGCTGGCGGAGGCTGGGTTCCCGGACGGTTTCCGTGTCGATTTGCATTGCACCTCCGACCGCTTGCCGGGTGACGGTGCCGTGTGTACGGCGCTGGGCCCGATGTTGGCGCGGATCGGCGTGACGGTGACGATCAACGCGGTGCCGCGGGCGGTCTATTTCCCGGCGCAAGCGCGGGGCGACTTCAGTCTGATGATGAATGGCTTTTCGACGCCAACGGGCGAGGGCAGCTACTTTCTGAACACCGCGTTGCACACGCGTGATCCCGAGAGAGGCTTTGGCGGTTTCAACCACTGGCATCACTCCGATCTCGACCTGGACGAGTTGATCCGGGCGGCTTCCACGGAGTTGGGCCTAGAAGAACGGCAGGCTCTCTTGGAGGAGGCCACACGGCAAGCCATGGCGAACATGGCGGTAATCCCGTTGGTTCACCTCAACGTGCTGTGGGCCGGCCGGGAGGAAGTTTTGACATTCGTGCCTCGAGTGGATGAGGAGACCCTGGCCATCAACGTGCAGCCACGCTAGTGCAGCGGCGCAGTCGGACGAATCACGTCCGACTGCGCCAAAGCTGCACGATTCCATGGAGTTAGTGCATCAACGGCGCATCCGGAGCGGAACGCTCCGAATGCGCCTGTGCACTAGCTGGTCCAATCCAGGTCGACAGCGTCCCATCGTAGCACCCGAGTTTGCACTTCGTGGGCGGCGGGCTGGAAACACAGGCTGTTTTCAGGTCGCTGCAGCGGTTGTTGCAGACCCGTGTGTCTACGGTGAGATGCGAGGCCGTGGGGGCGATGGTCGTGGTCGCGATATGGCCGCCCCCAAGCGCTCTCCATCACCTCCAGACAGCTGACGAAGCCGGTGGCGAGGATGATCACGTCGAGCTCGTGCACCGTCCCGTCCGCGGT
>RECO01000101.1 GCA_007694015.1 Geminicoccaceae bacterium | reverse complement strand
GCCTTCGGCTACAAGAGCCACATCTCCATCGACCGCCGCCACGGCATCATCCGCCGCGCCAAGGTCACCGACGCGGCGGCCCATGACGGCGCGCGGCTGCGCGAGGGGCTGATCGACCCCAACAACACCGCATCGGAGGTCTGGGCCGACAGCGCCTATCGCTCGGCTCAGAACGAGCGGTTCCTCGCGGACATAGGCAAGGTCAGCCGCATCCACCGCAAGAAGCCGAAGGGCAAGCCGATGCCCAAACGCACCGCGCGGGCCAATGCGAAGAAGTCCGCGGTGCGCGCCCATGTCGAGCATCCCTTCGCCCACCAGAAGGGACCGATGGGTCTCGTGATCCGCACCATCGGCATCGCCCGCGCCACGGCGACCGTGATGCTCACCAACATGGCCTACAACATGAGGCGATGGTGCTGGCTCGACGGGCGGAGTCTGCCCGCATGACGCCGAAAGGACCCAGAGGCGGCGGTTCCGCCGCCTGAATGGGGCGAGATGCGCCCCCTCCTATGACACAGATGCGCCTTCAGCGCCAGCCAAGGCACCCAAATCAGCAAAAGGCGCGGTTGCCGGAGGTCTCCATCTTGGTTTCTTCGAGGATGAAGGAATCGACCTCGAGATCGTCGAGTTCGAGGGAACTGGCACATTGCTGCCGCAGATGGTCAACAAGCGCGTGCTAATCGGCTATCCGAACCCCGATCCGCTGATCATCTCACAGATGCCTGACCGGGACACGCTGCCGCTTCAGTTCTTCTACAACGTCACGCGCAGCTCGGCATGGGAAGTCGTGGTGCTTGAGGACAGCCCGGTCCAGAGCCTTACGGATCTCGAGGGCGAGCTCGTTGGTGTGGGTGCACTGACTTGGGGCAACATTCCGATCACGCGGGCGATGTTCGCCGATGTCGGCCTCACGGTCGGCGAAAGCGTCGAATTGCAGCCGGTGGGCACGGGAGCCCCTGCATTTCGTGCCCTGTCCACCGGTCAGGTGGCGGCCCTCAACTTGTTCGACGTACAGCATGCACTGCTAGAGGCGTCGGGCACGAGCATCCGCCGAATTCCACTGGAGGCGCGGTTTGCGGACCTGTTCTCCAACGGCTTCATAGCCCATGTCGATACCGTGCGCGATCAGGCGCCGCTGCTCGAGGCTTTCGGGCGGGCGGTGGCGCGGGGAACGGTTGCCTGCGAAGCTGCCCCCGAGAATTGTGTGCTCAGCTTCTGGGAGTCCTACCCGGCCCAACGCCCGACCGAAGGCGACGCGGACGAGAATCTCGCCCGCGGTGTCACGGTCATGCGGTCACGCTTCGACAAGTTTCTGACCTTCCCGGAAGGCCAACCGCGTCGCTTCGGCGAGTACCCGGTGGAGGGGTGGAGCAATTTCGTCGATGCCCTCTACGAAGGCGGGCAGATCACGACGAGGGACATCGACGTCAGCCCGCTCTTCACCAATGCGCTGGTCGATGGCTTCAACGATTTCGATGTCGAAGCGGCGCGCGAAGCTGGTCGCACCTTTCGATGACCGCGGACAGCAAAGGGCTCGATGAGGCGAAGGCGGCGATCGTGGCCGCCTTCGCACGCTCACCGGTTTTCCGCACCTTCGGCTTTCGCGATGTTGCCGTGCTGGACGACGGCTCCGTAACCGCGGTCATGCCGCTGAGTGCGGCCAGTGAGCGACGGGAGGGCTCAAATCAGTTTCACGGCGGACCGATCGCTACCTTCATCGACACGATCGGTGATCTTGCCGTCGGTTTCGCCGTGGGTGGCGGCGTTCCGACGATCAACTTGAGGGTCGACTTCCTCAAGCCTGCCTTGGGGCCTGAACTCGCCGCGGTGGCGCGGGTTCGTCGCCTGGGCCGAAGCCTCGCCGTTGCCGATATCGACGTGACCGACGGTACGGGAAGTTTGGTTGCGATCGGGCGTGGCAGTTTCGGCACGAGACCAGCCTAGGGCCTCTCCGCAGATCAATTTGGCAGTGCCCCCGGCGATCATATCGAAGATGTGCATGGCTCAGCTTGCGGGCCGTGCATCGCGTGGTTGTGGCCCGTGCCGAGGCCGCGCCTGCTCAGCGCAGATACACGGCCCGTCCCGTCAGCACAGGGTCGCCAGCTCCGTTCAGCAGGACCAATGCGGTGCCGTCGATATCCCACCGTACCACCTGCTCGAGCGCCTTCGCCAGCCTCTGCTCCTGCCTGGCGAGCCCCCGCGGGCAGGCCACGACCATGGTCGCGCCTTCGGAGAAGGAGAGCGTGGCGCCCTCAACCGAGTGGTGGCCGCGGATGTGGGCACAGCCGAGCGTTGCCTCGAAGGCGGGTGGCGTGCCGGTGCGCAGGATCAGGTGCGGCTCGCGGCGGGTCTGGGTGGGGGTCACCTCGTCGCCGAGAACCACCGTGATCTTCCAGTAGGTGTTCGTCAACGCAGGGCCGGGGGGCGGCGGGCCGGCCTGCGACCGGACCCGGTCGCATGTCAGGAAAAGCTCGACGCGGTCGAATCGGTCGATCACCAGATGGGTTCGGTCTGGCCCCTCCGAGTCCGGGTGCGGCGCCAGCCGGCCCTCGAGCACGGCAAAGACCGGGCTGTCAGGGTCGCCGCCGTTCTGACTGCTGTCGCGGCCCAGGTCGGCAAGGGCGCGCATGGCTGCGGGATAATCGCCCTGCTTCGCGATGGGGTAGGTGCGACCCGTCAAGCATTCGGTGAAGCTTGCCCCCTCCGCCCCGCGCTGGACCATACCTGTCAGGAACAACGGCGCCGCCCCCGGCTCCAGGGGCCCCGCGGCGAGTGTATAGGGAAGGTCGCTGTCGATCGGCGTGCCGTCGAGGCCCATCAGTCGCAGGTCGCCATTGGCGAGGATTTCGAGGAACACGGGCGCCTCGCGGCCGCCGCGGAGCACGATGGCCCCACGCTCGGGGTCCGCATGCCAGCGGCCGATGTCGCCCGAGCTGTCGCTGGCGCCGCCGTA
>RECO01000012.1 GCA_007694015.1 Geminicoccaceae bacterium | reverse complement strand
ATTTTGTGGCCGTCGAGATAGCGTTCGCGCAACAACTCCCGATGCCGTTTTTCAAATCTCGGCTTGCCACTGCGAGTGGTGCCAACCTGCTCCTTCCAGAGCTGCTTCACAAGGAGGTCTCCTTGCACAATCGTTTCGTGCCAGCCAAGAGGACGTAGAATTTTCGAAAACAATTTAGGAATATCAGACTCGTTGCCGCCCGCCCTGCGGATCATTGTGGTGTTAATCCTGAAGGCACGGAGGGCGTCAAGAAGTTCTTTGAACTCCTCTGTTCGAGCCTCGCTGAGTATGACAGCCGCGTTCCTGTAGCTGTACACTTCGTACAATTCCAGGATGTCTTTGGGTACTTTTGACGCGACGATTTCCTGCGGGTCCGCTGTTTCGCTCGGTGTGAGAGCGATCCCGGAATTTGCGAACTCTTCGTCCAGGCTGGCTTCTTCATCATCTTCCGGGGTGTCTTGCATCGCGTCTCACCCCACCTGAACAACCGGACGGGCCCTGGCTGTCGCTTTCGGGCCCCTCTCAGTTGAGCGCGGAGCCTCATTCACTCCAGGGCCGCGCCGCATGGAAGGCGGGACATGCACGTCCTGATGGTACGCGAGCGCGGCTAGCGATGCGTGAACATCAGAAGCCAATCTCGCCGCAAAGCGCGCTGCTTTCTGATTCCCTTCTGGCCCTCTCATTGGGCCAATTTGTTGCTCCGCTGAACCGCGTTCAACAAGAAAACTCTAACTATCCACAGGAGGATGCGTTCCATCGATCCTGACGGCGCCAAAGCCAGGATTCGAGCGCACTTTGGAGCGAATTCTTGATCTGCCGTTCGCCCCGGTGCCGGACCACGCCGTGGGTGCCGCTTGGCAAGTTGAGCAAGCCCATATTGGCAACGGCATGGCCGTTGCTCGGGGGGCGCGGGGGGCCTAAAGCCCCCCGGTCCTTTTGGGGCTTACTTGTTCAGGAAGAGGGTCAGGAGGTCTTCGGCGGCGACGGTGGGGGGGCGGGTGCCGGCTTGGACTTCGGCTTCGATGGTGGGGAGGGCTTGGGCGACGGTGGGGGCTTCCTTGAGGAGGTGGAGGAGGCGGTCTTCGAGTTGGGCCCACATCCAGTTGACCTGTTGGCGGGCGCGTTTTTTGGCGAAGCTGCCGTCGGCTTCGAGGGCTTGGCGGTGGTCGCCTATCGCGTCCCAGACTTTTTCGAGGCCGGTGCGGTCGGTGGAGCTGCAGGTGAGGACGCGGGGGGTCCAGGCACCGACATCGGGCTGGAGGATGCGGAGTGCGGCGGAGAGGTCGCGGGCGGCTTGGCGGGCGAGGCGTTGGCGGTCGCCGTCGGCTTTGTTGACGACGAGGAGGTCGGCGAGTTCGAGGATGCCTTTTTTGATGCCTTGGAGTTCGTCGCCGGCGCCGGGGAGCATGAGGACGAGGAAGAGGTCGACCATGTCGGCGACGAGGGTTTCGGACTGCCCGACGCCGACGGTTTCGACGAAGACGATGTCGTATCCTGCGGCTTCGCACAGCAGGATGGTTTCGCGCGAGGCGCGGGCGACGCCGCCGAGGGTGCCGGCGGAGGGGGAGGGGCGGACGAAGGCGTTCGGGTCGGTGGCGAGGGCGACCATGCGGGTTTTGTCGCCGAGGATGGAGCCGCCGGTGCGGCGGCTGGAGGGGTCGACGGCGAGCACGGCGACCTTGTGGCCTTGGCCGGTCAGCATGGTGCCGAAGGCTTCGAGGAAGGTGCTTTTGCCGACGCCGGGAACGCCGGTGACGCCGATGCGGTGGGCCTTGCCGGCGTGGGGGAGGACGGCTTCGAGCAGCTTGCGGGCTTGGGTGCGGTGGTCCTCGCGGCGGCTTTCGACCAGGGTGATGGCGCGGGCGAGGCTGGCGCGCTCGCCCGCGAGGACGCCCTCGATGAGGGCGTCGAGGGGTTGGTGGCGGCGTTGGGCGGCTGCGGTCACGCCGCCTCGGAGGCGTAGCCGAGCGCCTGGTTGAGTTTGGCGAGGAGGTCGACGGCGGCGTCGGCGATGACGGTGCCGGGCGGGAAGATGGCGGCGGCTCCGGCTTTCAGGAGCGCGTCGAAGTCCTGGGGTGGGATGACGCCGCCGACGACGATCATGATGTCGCCGCGGCCGGCCTTTTCGAGTTCGGCCTTGAGTTCGGGGACGAGGGTGAGGTGGCCGGCGGCCAGGGAGCTGGCGCCGATGATGTGGACGTCGTTGTCGACGGCCTGGCGGGCGGCTTCCTCAGGCGTTTGGAAGAGGGGGCCGATGTCGACGTCGAAGCCCAAGTCGGCGAAGGCGGTGGCGATGACCTTTTGGCCGCGGTCGTGGCCGTCCTGGCCCATTTTGGCGATGAGGATGCGGGGTCTGCGGCCGTCCTGCTGTTCGAAGCGTTCGACCATGCGGCGGACGGTTTCGACGCTGCGCAAGCTTTGGGCCTCCCGTGCATAGACGCCGGAGATGGAGCGGATTTCGGCGACGTGGCGGCCGAAGACCTGCTCGAGCGCCTGGGTCATTTCGCCGACCGAGGCCTTGGCGCGGGCGGCGTTGACGGTGAGCTCCAGGAGGTTGCCCTCGCCGGATTGGGCGGCGTGGGTGAGGGCAGAAAGTGCGGCCTCGACGGCGGCTGGGTCGCGTTCGGCGCGGAGCTTTTCGAGTTTGGCGAGCTGTTGGCGGCGGACCAGGGTGTTGTCGACCTTGAGGACGTCGACGTGTTCGGGCTCGTCGAGCTTGAAGCGGTTGACGCCGACGACGGTTTGTTTGCCGGCGTCGATGCGGGCCTGGGTGCGGGCGGCGGCTTCCTCGATGCGGAGCTTGGGGATGCCGGCTTCGATGGCCTTGGCCATGCCGCCTTGGGCTTCGACCTCCTGGATGTGGCCCCAGGCGCGCTTGGCCAGTTCGTAGGTGAGGCGTTCGACGTAGTAGCTGCCGCCCCAGGGGTCGATGGTGCGGGTGACGCCGGTTTCCTGCTG
>RECO01000110.1 GCA_007694015.1 Geminicoccaceae bacterium | reverse complement strand
GCGCGCCCACCGCTTACGGCTTTTGCCCCCACCGCCGCCGAAAACCTTCGCGCGGGGCGCACCCGGTGCTACACTTCGGATTATGACCCAGTTCCTAGTTTGGCCGCGCAAAAACGCTTGGTCAAAACGAACCCAGAAAGCGTTTTTCCTTGTTTCGAACAGGTACTTGGAGCGAAATGGCGCCGCCTGATCTCGACCTTTCGTCCAACGTGCCGGAATACAGCGTCGGCGAGCTGTCGGGGGCCCTCAAGCGTACCATCGAGGACGCCTATGGCTTCGTGCGGGTGCGCGGCGAGGTCTCCAAGTGGTTCGTGGCGCGCTCCGGCCACGCCTATCTGACCCTGAAGGACGAGACCGCCGTCCTGGAGGCCGTCTGCTGGAAGGCCCGGGTCGGCCGCCTCAGCTTCCAGCCCGAGGAAGGGCTCGAGGTGGTCTGCACCGGCCGGCTCACCACCTTCCCCGGCCGCTCGCAATACCAACTCGTCGTCGACGACGTCACGCCCCACGGGGTCGGTGCCTTGCTCGCCCAGTTGGAGGAACGCAAGCAGCGCCTCGCGGCCGAGGGCCTTTTCGCCCAGGAGCGCAAACGCCCCCTGCCCTTCCTGCCGGAGGTCGTGGGTGTGGTCACCTCGCCCACCGGTGCGGTCATCCGCGACATCCTCCACCGCCTCGCCGACCGCTTCCCCCGGCCCGTCCTGGTCTGGCCCGTCACCGTCCAGGGCGAGCGCTGCGCGCCGGAGGTCACCGCCGCCATCCAGGGCTTCGCCCGCTTGCCCGAAACCGGCTGGCCAAGGCGCCCCGACGTGCTCATCGTCGCCCGCGGCGGCGGCTCGATCGAAGACCTCTGGGGCTTCAACGACGAGGCCCTGGTCCGCGCCGCGGCCACCTCGCCCATCCCGCTCGTCTCCGCCGTCGGCCACGAGACCGACACCACCCTGATCGACCTCGCCGCCGACGTCCGCGCCCCCACCCCCACCGCCGCCGCCGAGCTGGTCGTGCCGGTGGCGAGCCTGCTCAGGGAGCGCATCGCCAAGGACGCCCGCCGCCTCGAAGCCGGCACCCGCCAACGCCTCGTCTCGGCCACCGACCGCTTGAAGGCCCTGGCCCGTGCCCTGCCCCAAGCCGACGCGCTTTTGGCCAACCTCACCCAGCGCGTCGACCAGGCCGGCGAACGCCTGCCCCGCGCCGCCACCCGCCGCCTCGAGGCCGAAGGCCGCCGCCTGCTCACCGCCGCCTACCGCCTGCGCACGCCGACCGACGTGCTGAAGGCCGCGGAGCAGCGCCTCGCCGTCGCCGCGCGGAGCCTCGATGCGGGCCTCGCCCGCCGCATCGAGCGAAGGCAGCTGACCTTGACGCCGCTCGCCCGCCGCCTGGAGCCGAGCCACGCCCGCGCCCTGGCCGACCGCCGGCGCCAGCTCCAAGCCCTCGCTGCCAGGCTCGACAGCCTCGGCTACCAGCGGACCCTAGCCCGCGGCTACGCCCTGGTCCGCGACGGCGACGGCCGCCTCGTCGCCCGCAAGGCCGAGGCCCTGGGCCACGCCCGGCTCAGCGTCGAGTTCGTCGACGGCAGGCTCGACGTCGGCCCCTTGCAGCCGACCAGGCGGGTGCGCCAAACCAAGCCCACGCCCCCCAAACAGGGCACCCTGCTCTAGCGCCGAAGGAGACGCCGTTGGCCGCCATGGATCAGCTCTTGGAGGTGATGGCGCGCCTGCGCGACCCGGACGGCGGCTGCCCATGGGACGTCGAACAGACCTTCGAAACCATCGCCCCCTACACCATCGAGGAGGCCTACGAGGTGGCCGACGCCATCCATCGCGGCGACGCGGGCGACCTGCAAAAGGAGCTGGGCGACCTCTTGTTGCAGGTGGTCTACCACGCCCGCATGGCCGAGGAGCGGGGCTGGTTCCGCTTCGAGGACGTGGCGAGCGCCATCAGCGCCAAGATGATCGACCGCCACCCCCACGTCTTCGCGGATGCCACCATCGCCGACGCCAAAGCCCAATCCGCCGCCTGGGAGGCCAAGAAAAAGGCCGAGCGCGCCGCCAAGGCCCAGGCCACCGGCGGCGTCGACCACGTCCTCGCCGACGTGCCGCTGGCGCTGCCGGCCCTGAAGCGGGCGCAGAAAATCCAGTCCCGCGTCGCCCGCGTCGGCTTCGACTGGCCCGATGCCCAAGGGGCCATGGCCAAGGTGCGCGAGGAACTGACCGAGATCGAGAATGCCGCCGGCGACCACGAGGCGCTGGTCCATGAGGTGGGCGACCTGCTCTTTGCCTGCGTTAACCTCGCCCGCCACGTCAACGTGGCGGCCGAAGAGGCGCTGCAGGCGGCCTCGCGCCGCTTCGAACGCCGTTTCGGCTACATCGAGGACCGCTTGGCCGCTTCCGGCCAGCGCCCCGAGGATGTCGACCTCGACCGGCTCGAAGCGCTCTGGCAGGCCGCCAAGGCGAGCGAACGGCCATGATCTTTCGCCGTGCCGGTGCGGAGGACGTGCCGGCCATCGTCGCCATGCTCGCCGACGACCATCTGGGGGCCATCCGCGAGGACACCGCACCCGAAGCCCTGCCCCGCTATCTCGCCGCATTCCACGCGGTTGACCAGGACCCGAACCAGCTCCTGGCCGTCCTGGAGCGGGACGGCCAGGTCATCGGCTGCCTGCAGATCGCCTTTCTGCCCGGCCTGTCGCGCCAAGGGGCGTGGCGCGGCCAGATCGAGAGCGTGCGCATCGCAGCCTCCCACCGCGGCCAGGGGCTCGGTGCCACCTTCATCCGCTGGGCCATCGAGCGCTGCCGCGAGCACGGCTGCACCATGGTCCAGCTCACCAGCGACGCGAGCCGCACGGGCGCCCACCGCTTCTACGAGCGGCTCGGCTTCCACGCCACGCATGTCGGCATGAAACTCGTGTTCGACGAGTGAATTAGAGCGTTTCCCGGTTAGGTAGCGCACGGGCCATCCCTCACCCCCGCCCGGCCC
>RECO01000273.1 GCA_007694015.1 Geminicoccaceae bacterium | reverse complement strand
ACCCGCAGTAGGCGGCCTCGACCGGCCGCTTACTCTTTGCGTTGGTCGTCAGCCGTAGCGGCGGATGAGGCCCACCAGGCGACCTTGGATGCGAACTTGGTCGGGGCGGAAGATACGGGTTTCGTAAGCCGGGTTCGCGGCTTCGAGGGCGATGGCGGCGCCGCGCCGGTGGAGGCGCTTCAAGGTGGCCTCGCGTTCCTCGATGAGGGCGACGACGATGGCGTTGTTGTCGGCCTGATCGCAGCGCTTGACGATGACGAGATCGCCGTCGTGGATGCCCGCTTCGATCATGGAATCGCCCACGACTTGCAAGGTGTAGTGCTCGCCTTCGCCGACGAGGTGTTCGGGCACGTCGGTGGTGCTGTTGTGGTCGCAAATCGCCTCGATGGGCGTGCCGGCGGCGATGCGGCCGAAGAACGGGAGGCTTCGGCTAGCGGTTTCGCGTGCCGCGGGTGGCGCGCCGAAATGACCGGTGACGATGTTGTCGGCCGCGCGGAGGTTGCCGCCTGCGGGGCCGTCACTGGCCACGGGCGGTGCGCGGAGCAGTTCGATGGCGCGGGCCCGGTGCGCCAGGCGACGGATATAGCCGCGTTCTTCCAGCCCGGTGATCAGGCGATGGATGCCGGACTTGGACCGCAGCTCCAACGAATCGCGCATCTCCTCGAACGAGGGCGAGACGCCGTGTCGCGTCACGTAGTCGTGGATGAAGTGCAAGAGTTGGTGTTGCCGCGGCGTTAGCACCCGATGTTCTCCCATTCGATCGCTGAATGTTCTATTTTCGTTCCTGCCTGCGGTCAAGTCCAAGTGGTCGCTTACGCCGAAAGTGCCGCCTGTGCCAGCATCCACCGGTGGTGGAGCGCGCCTCAAAAACCCGTAATTCTGACGAGTTGGACCACGTCGACGTGATCGTCCGCGGCGCGCGGCGGGTCGTGTGGTGGGCGAACGATCAGCGCGTCCGCCAGGGCCAGCGTGGCCAGCATGGAGCTGTCCTGGCGCGGCGCGGGCTCGACGCGGACGGTGCCGTCAGCGCCGCCGAGGAGGCGGGCGCGCACGAAATCCTGGCGTTGATCGTTGGTGCCGAGCGGTGCTGCGAGTGGCAAGCGGGTCGTCGGCAGCGGGGTCGGTGCCTGCCCCTGCAAACGGGCCAGCGCCGGACGCAGGAAGACGAGGCAGCAGACAGCGGTGGAAACCGGATTGCCGGGCAAGCCCAGCACCGGCACGTCGCGGAGCTGGCCGAACAAGAGCGGCTTGCCGGGCCGCATGGCGATTTTCCAGAAATCCAGAGCGAAGCCGCGTGTGCCCAGGACCTCGGCGACGAGGTCGTGGTCGCCGACCGATGCCCCGCCGCTGGTCACGAGCAGATCGAGCCCGGTCGCGGCGTCGAGCAGTGCTCCCAAGGCGTCGCGGTCGTCGCGGACGATGCCGAGATCGACCGGCATGCCGCCGAAGGCGCGCACGCAGCCGGCGATCGTGAGTGCGTTCGAGTTGGCGATCTGGTGGGCCGCCATTGCCGAACCAGGCCGGACCAGCTCGTCGCCGGTGCCGGCGATGCCGACGCGTGGCTGGCGATGCACCGGTACGTGGCCGTGACCCATGGCGGCGGCGAGGCCGAGCTTACGGGCATCGAGCACGCTGCCGGCCCGGAGCAGCACGGCACCGGCGGTGAAGTCGAGACCGGCGGGGCGGACGAATTGGCCGGGCGAGGGCGGGCTTTCGGTGCTGACGAGGTCGCCATCGCGCCGCGCGTTCTCCTGGATGAGGATCGCGTCGGCGCCGGGGGGGATCAGGGCACCGGTGAAGATGCGCGCACAGGTGCCGGCTTCGAGGGGCGCACCGACGGGCTGGCCGGCCACGGCGGTTTGAACGACGCGCAACGGGCCTCCGGCGGCGAGATCGCCCGTACGCACGGCATAGCCGTCCATCGCCGAGATGGCGGCGGCGGGGTGATCACGGCCGGCGCCCAGATCGCTCGCGAGTACCCGACCGAAGGCCTGGTCGATCGCCACCCACTCGGTCGGGGTCGGCTGCAGCGCTTGGCAGATGCGGGCTTCGGCTGCGGCGACGGGGATCAAGCCGGGACCTCGAAGGTGCCGGAGCGGCCGCCGCTCTTGGCGAGCAGGCGGACGTCGGTGATGACCATGGCGCGGTCCACCGCCTTGCACATGTCGTAGACGGTGAGGGCGGCGACGGTCGCAGCCGTCAGCGCCTCCATCTCGACGCCGGTCTTGCCCTGGACCCGGCAGGTGGCGCGGATGTGGATGCTGGCGCTGGCGGTGTCCGGCGTCAGGGTGACTTCCACCTTGTCGAGGGCCAGGGGGTGGCAGAGCGGGATCAGGTCGGGCGTGCGCTTCGCCCCCATGATGCCCGCGAGCTGCGCGACGGCGAGGACGTCGCCTTTCTTGAAACCGCGCTCCTGGATGCGGGCGAGGGTGGCTGGCGCCATGCGAATGGTGGCGCCGGCGGTGGCCATGCGGTCGGTCACGGCCTTGTCGCCGACGTCGACCATCACCGCGTTGCCGGCGGCATCGAAGTGGGTCAGCTCGCCCATCAGCCGCGGCCCAGGAGTTCCCGCGTGGCGGCCGCGACGTCGTCCTGGCGCATCAGGCTTTCGCCGACCAGGAACGTCCGGGCGCCGACGCGCATCATGCGCTCGAGGTCGGCGTGTACGTAGAGGCCGCTCTCGGCGACCAGGGTGCGGCCCTTGGGGGCCTTGGCAGCGAGCGCCTCGGTGGTGGCGAGGTCGACCTCCAGGGTCTTGAGGTTGCGGTTGTTGACGCCGAGGAGCGTGACCGGGAGATAGCTTGCGCGTTCCAGTTCCGCCGCATCGTGCACCTCGACCAGCACCGCCATGCCGAGTTCGCGCGCCGTCAAGACCAGCTCCTGGGCGAGGTCGTCGTCGACCGCCGCCATGATGATCAGGATGCAGTCGGCGCCGAGATAGCGCGATTCGACCACCTGGTAGGGGTCGACGA
>RECO01000188.1 GCA_007694015.1 Geminicoccaceae bacterium | reverse complement strand
GATGCCATGGGTGGCCGGGCGGGGGTGAGGGATGGTCAAGCATTTCGGGAAACGCCCTAGCGCTCGATGACCCGCCGCGGAGTGCCCTGATGGAACCTGCCGACAGCCTGCAAGCGAAAGGCGGCGTGGCCCGCGTCGTTGGCCCCGATCAGGGGACCAGTTGGTGGCAGCCGGTGCCGGCCAACGGCTTTGCCGAGGTCCGGATCGGGCCGCACAACGTGCCGGGCATCGGCTTTTCCTCCGGGGTGCAACACGTCGCCCCCGGCGGTTACGTCCGCGAGCACCTCCACCCCCAGCAGGAGGAACTGCTGTTCTTCTTCGAGGGCGAGGGCATCGCCGTCATCGACGGCGTCGAGCACCCATTGACGCCGGGCACCACGGTGTATGTGGGCCCGCATCGGCGCCACCAATTCATCAATACCGGCACGGGCGAACTCAAGTTCTTCTGGTTCCTGATGCCGGGCGGACTGGAGGACTTCTTCCAACAGATCGGGCGCCCCCGAACGCCGGGCGAGCCGGCGCCCGCACCGTTCCCCCGCCCCGACGACGTGTTGGAAATCGAGCAACGGACGGTGTTCCAACATTGGCAGGCCACGCCCGACCCAAAGCCATGAACCTCGCCCTGACCGGAAAACGCCCTGGCTCTTGCGGCGGGCGGCCCATGGCTCTAGCACGGCAGCATTCGATCATCGTTGCAGGAGCGCCGTCGTGGACACGCCCGAAATCGTGAAGAAGGCTCCGTTCGCCGTCCCCGTGGAGGCGGGCAAGGCCTATTGGTGGTGCGCCTGCGGCCGAAGTGCGCAACAGCCCTTCTGCGACGGCAGCCACAAAGGCACCGCCTTTCGGCCGGTGAAGTACCAGCCGACCGAGGACGGCAAGGCGTTCTTCTGCGGCTGCAAACACAGCGGCAACCAGCCGCTCTGCGACGGCACGCACAAGCAGCTTTGAGGAGCGTTTCCGTGCGCGGCCCGCTCCTCGTCCTCGCCGTCGCTTTGGTCGTGGCCGGGTGCGGGCAGCGCGAGCCGGGGTTCGTCTGCCCGCGGGTCGCCGCCGTCGCTGGGCTCGACCGGCTCGACTACACCTATGCCGGCACCACCAGGCCGGTGCGGGCCGCCCTCGACGTGGTGGACGCGACCTGCACGCTCGACGGCCCCAATGCGTTCCTGGTGCAGAGCGTGGTGGCGATCCGGCTCGATCCGACCCGGCCGAGGGGCGAGTTCCGCGTGCCCTACACCCTGGCGATCGACACCCCGGCGGGGACCACGATCGAACTCGCCGAGTTCGCCGTGATCCCGGCCGGCAGCGACGGCATCGTCGAGCGCTTCCAGCACCGAATCGAAGGGGTGGCGCCGGCCGAGGGGGCGCGGGTGCGCCTGCTCTACGCGCTGACCCCCGACGACGCCGAGTTGGCCCGCATCGCCGCCGAACGGCCGCGGCGGCCTTAGGCCGGGAGCGCGACGCGCTTGGCCGCGAGATAGGCGTCGATCGCCGCCGCCGCCCGTTTGCCGGCACCCGCGGCGAGGATCACCGTCGCCGAACCGGTCACGATGTCGCCGCCCGCGAACACGCCCTCGCGGCTGGTTTGCCCCGTCGCCTCGTCCGCAACCAACCCGCCCCACGAGGTGAGCGCCAAGTCCGGCGTGGTGCGCGACAACAGCGGGTTGGGGCTCGTGCCGATGGCAACGATGACGTTGTTGACGTCCATCACGAACTCGGAGCCCTCGATGGGCACCGGCCGACGCCGGCCGTCGGCGTCGGGCTCGCCCAGTTCCATCCGCAGACAGCGCATGCCCGAGACCCAGCCCTTGCCGTCGTCGATGAACTCCAAGGGGCTCACCAGCCACTGGAAGTCGACGCCCTCCTCGATGGCGTGGGCATATTCCTCCTGACGCGCGGTCATCTCCGCCTCCGAGCGGCGATAGACCACCGCCACCACCTCCGAGCCCGCCCGCACCGCACAGCGGGCCGCGTCCATCGCGGTGTTGCCGGCGCCGATCACGGCGACGCGCCGGCCCGATTTCACCGGGGTGTCGTAGTCGGGGAAGCGATACGCCCCCATCAGGTTGATGCGGGTGAGGAATTCGTTGGCCGAGTAGATGCCGTTCAAGTTCTCGCCCGGCAGCTTCATGAAGCGCGGCAGACCGGCGCCGCTGCCGATGAACACGGCCTGATAGCCCATCTCGTCCATGATCTGGTCGAGCGTCAGGGTCTTGCCGATCACGACGTTGCACTGGATGTCGACGCCGGCCTGGACCAGGGCGTCGATCTCGCCGTCGAGCACGTCCTTCGGCAGGCGGAATTCGGGGATGCCGTAGCGCAACACCCCACCCGGCTCGTGCAGAGCTTCGAACACGGTCACGTCATAGCCCATGTGATTGAGGTCGCCCGCGGCCGTCAGGCCCGACGGGCCGGAGCCGATGATCGCCACCTTCTGGCCCTTGGGCTCGGCCCGCTGGATGGGTTGCGAGCCGTGCAACCGCTCCCAGTCGGCGAGGAAGCGCTCGATATAGCCGATGGCGACCGGGCCGAAGCGGTCGCCGACATGGCAGCGCCCCTCGCACTGGTTTTCCTGCGGACAGACCCGGCCGCACACCCCGGGCAGGCTGTTGAACCGCTTGATCAAGGCGAGCGCGTCATCGAAGCGCCGCCTCGAGGTGAGTTGGATGACCTCGCGGATCGGCACGTTGACCGGGCAGCCGCTCTGGCAGGTGGGGTCCTGGCAGCGCAGGCAGCGATCGGCCTCCTCGACCGCCCGCTCCATGTCGTAGCCGAAATTGACCTCGTCGAAGGTCTTGGCACGCGCCTTGGCGTCGGCGTGGGCCATGGGCACTTTGGTTGGGGATATCACCGACACGGTCGCTACCTCTCAACGGGTTCTCTGGGGTCGACGCAGCGGCCGGACCCTCCTGTCTCAGCTGCCGGCGGTGGCGTGCAGCACGGGCGCTGCCGCGCGCTCGGCGTGGCAATGGGCGACGTCGTAGCGTTCGAGGGCGGCGCCCTCCTCGTCGCGGTAGGTCTTGTTGCGCCGGACGAGTTCGTCGAAATCGATCTCGCTGGCATCGAACAGGGGGCCGTCGATGCAGGCGAATTTGGTCTCGCCGTTCACCGTCACGCGGCAGGCGCCGCACATGCCGGTGCCGTCGATCATGATCGGGTCGAGCGAGACCAGGGTGGGGATGCCGTAGGGAGCCGTGGTCCTGGCGACCGCCCGCATCATCATCATCGGGCCGATGGCGACGATCTCGTCGATCGCCTCCCCCGAGGTGATCAGTTGCTCCAGCCGATCGGTGACGAAGCCCTTGAAGCCCTTGGTGCCGTCGTCGGTGCAGACGTGCACCGCGTCGGCGACGGCGCGCAGGCGGTCCTCCAGGATCACGAGTTCGGCCGTGCGCGCGCCGACGATGGCCGAGGTCCGCGTCGCCATCGGTTGCAGACCCTTCAGGATCGAGAGGATCGCCGCTGCCCCGAAGCCGCCGCCGACGCAGACGACGTGCCCCGAGGAGCGCAACGTGGCCGCCTCGCCGAGCGGGCCCGCCAGGTCGTGGAACCCGTCGCCCGTCTGCAGCGCGTTGGCCATTTTGGAGGTGGCGCCCACCTCTTGGATCACCACGGTCACGGTGCCGGCCGCAGGCTCGGCGTCGGTGATGGTGACGGGGATGCGCTCGCCGCGCCCGTGCACGCGCAGGATGACGAACTGACCGGGCCGTGCTGCCTTCGCCACGAGCGGGGCGCGCACCTCGAACAGCTTGGTGACGGGCGTTAGCTGCCGCGTCTCGACGATCTCGAACATGGAGGCCTCCCTCGCCATGCCGTCCACCGGCTCAAAGGTCCGGATGCGCGTGCATGGCCTTGATGCGGCGCCAGCGCCGTTCCACCTCGGCTTCCAACCCGGCCAGCACGTGCCGGTGTTCGGGCTCGAGCAGGTGCTTGGTCTTGGCCATCTTGCGGAGCCAGTCGGCGAGCGGCACCCGCGTGCCGAGCACGTCCGGATCGTGGGTGATGGTGGTCTTGCCGTGCTCGACCTCGTAGAGCGGGAAGAAGCACGAATCGACCGCCTGGTGCATCTCGTTGGCGCCGTCGTCCTCGGGCGTGCCCCAATTCAACGGGCAGAACGAGAGGATCTTGCCGTACACCATGCCCTCGTTGTTGGCGTACCACTGCGCCTTCGCGACCTTGCGCATCAGATCGGCCGGGTGCCCCTCGAGCGCGCTGAACACGTAGGGCATGTGCGTGGCGGCCATCAGCTGCACGGTGTCCTTGTGGTGGAACCGCTTGCCTTCCTCGCGCTTGCCGACGTGGCTCGTGCTGGTGCGATGGCCCAGGGGCGTCGAGTACGACATCTGGCTGCCGGTGTTCATGTAGCCCTGGTTGTCGTACTCGATGATCATCATGCGGTGGTTGCGGTGGGCGGTGCCGAGTGCCGGCCCCATGCCGATGTCCATGCCGCCGTCGCCGCTGATCATGACGAAGGTGATGTCGTCCGAGGCCGGCAACTCGCCGCGGGCGACGCGCTGGTGGTACATTTCCACGAGCCCCGACAGCGTCGCGGCACCGTTCTGGAAGAGGTTGTGGATGTAGGTGACGCGGTGCGCGCTGAACGGAAAGCCGGTGGTGACGACCATCGCACAGCCGGTGTGGAACAGCACCACGATGTCGCCCTCGAGCGACTTGAACACCTGATCCAGGACCGGGAACATGCCGCAGCCGGGGCAGGCACCGTGGCCCGGCACCAGGCGCTTCGGCCGGGCCGCCAAGGCCCAGAACGGCGGCAGCTCGACGTCGAGCTTGCCCGTCTCCGGGTTGGGCCGGACCTTGACCAGCTCGGTGCTGACCTCCTCCTTGGTCAAGGGCGGCACCAGCCGCTCCGGCTTCTTGCTGGTGGTGCCGGGGGTGACACCGTAATAGTCGAACGGCACCGCCACCTTGCCTTTGGCCAGCGCCTCGAGCCCCAACTCGAAGAACGCCTCGGCATCGGTCACGGTGAAGGCCTTGCCGCCCAGACCGTAGACACGGCTGACGATCAAGGGCGGATGGCCGAGACTGTCCAACAGCGCCGAGCGCACCTCGTGGGTCATGTTGCCGCCACTGGCGCCGTAGGAATCGGCCCGGTCGCCGATGACCACGACCTTGGCGCCGCCGAGGGCTTCGCGGATTTGGTCGAGCGGGAAGGGCCTAAGCACGTTGGGCGAAACGATGCCCACCTTGACACCTTTGGCGCGCAGCCGGTCGACCGCGTCCTTCGCCGTCTCGGCCGCCGAGTTCAAGAGGAACAGGACGACCTCGGCGTCGTCCGCGTGATAGCTCTCGACCAGCGGATAGTGCCGGCCGGAAATCGCCGCATATTCCTCGAACAGCTTCGGCAGTTCCCGCATCGCCGCCTGCATGGCGCGGTGCAGCTGGTACTTGTTGTTGATCATGTCCGGGTCGTTCATGTACGGCCCGAAGGTGATCGGGTTGCGCGGGTCGAGCGCGTGGTAGGGCGCTTCGGTGCGCACCAGGAACGTCTCGCGCAACGCCGCCGGATCGGCGAACACCTCGACGCGGCGCTTTTGATGGCTGGTGAAGAAGCCATCCGAGGCGACGATGACCGGCAGCCGCACGTCCAAATGCTCGCCCAGCCGCACGGCGATCAGGTTCATATCGTAGACGGCCTGCGGATCGCGGGCCATCAGCACGAGCCAGCCGGTGTTCAGCGTGTAGTAGAGGTCGGAGTGGTCGCAGAGGATGTCGAGCGGCCCGCTGACGGCGCGCGTGACGAGGTTCAACACCATCGGCGCGCGCGTGCCGGCCTGCACCGGCAACTGCTCGATTGCGTACAGGAGGCCGTTGGCGCTGGTGGCATTCAGCACGCGCCCGCCGCCGAGGCTGGCGCCGTAGCAGATGCCCGCCGCCCCGTGCTCGCCATCGGCCGGGATCAGGGTGGTGGTGTGTTCGCCGGCGGCGAACTTCTCGTCGAGGATCTGGGCGATTTCGGTCGAGGGCGTGATCGGGAAATAGCCCATGACGTGGAAATCGACGTGGCTCGCCGCCTGTGCGGCACATTCGTTGCCGCTCAAGAACGCCGTCTTCTGGGCGAGTTCGACGTCGTTCGGGTAGTCGATCAGGCCTTGATGAGCACCGTCCAAGGACCTTCCCCCATTGGTGTTGCGCTGCGCTGCGCGTTCGCTCTTGCGCCTGGGCCTAGCCGGGCTCGTGCAGCCGGCCGCCGTTGACCACCCGCGGCGACCAGTCGAGCGGCACGGTGTGGGCGTCGGCAAAGCCCGGGGTTTCGCGTTCCGCCGTCATCGCCCCGGACGGGCACGCGTCGACGCAGGCGCGACAGCCCTTGCAGTAGCGGTAGTCGACGCCGCGCAGGCGCGTGTCCCAGCTCTCGTCGGCATGGCGCACGATGTCCCACGACAGGCAGTTGTCCGGGCAGACGAGGTCGCAGAGCCCGCAGTGGATGCACTTGTCGGCGTGGAACACGGGAATATAGCCGGCCCGCGAACCCGAGAGGTTCTTCGTCACCGTGTTGCCAGGGTCGGCCACGACGCCGCCGATCGGCGCATCGAGATAGCCCCATTGCGGCGGCACGTCGACGACGCTCCGCCCGGCGGCGGCTGGCTCCCGGCGATCGACGCGGAGTTCCGCCGCACCGCGGTCGAAGGTGCGCAGATTGCCGTCGATGATGCTCGCGTTCTTGCGCGCGAAGGTCGAGGCCAGGACCTCACGAACCGCCGCCACGTCCAGGAACGGGATCATCGCCGCGAGCGCACCCTGCATCGCCGTGTTGACGCGCGTCTTCTCCTCGAGCGCAATCGTCGTGGCGTCGAGACAGGCGACGGTGTCGTGGTGAAAGTCGAGCCGGTCGCGGATCTCCTGCGGCGACTGCGCCGTGTTCACGAGCAGGATGCCGCCGGCGCGCAGCCCGCTCAAAACCGCCGGGTCGTTCAACAGATGGTCGATGAACACGGCGACGACGAAGGGGCGCTCCACCGGCGCCGAGGTGCGTACCGCGGCATCGGCGGCGGCGAGGCGCACGAACGACTTGATCGGCGAGCCCTTCTTCTCCGAACCGTAGGACGAAAAGTGGGCGCCGTTCAGCCCCATCTGCAGGACGGCGGCCTCCGCCAGCATCTTGCCGGCCAAATGCGCACCGAACCCGCCGAGCGATTCCAAGCGGATCTCGTAGAGGCCATCTTCGTCGGTCTGTGGCAGGTTGCGGGCACCGTGCCGTCGCTCGCTGGCGCGAACGGTGGTCTCGAGCATCCCTCCTCCATCCATGCGGCCCATCCTTTCTGTCGGCAGCTGGAGTGCGTGGGGGGAGGTCCATTTCGACGAGCACTGGCTTGTTGTTTGTTGCCTCCCACACACCGCATAGAAACACCGACCGTTGGTTTGGCAATTCCATCAAAAGACTACCATCGCGGATCACTGCGGCCTGACCTGTCTAGACGTTGGTCGTGCGTAATCGGCGCAATGGCATCACCACCGAGTTTTGCAACGCAACACGGTTTCTTTTGCTGCACCGGCGAACACGACGGCCGCGAGCGGGCTCCCAAGTCACCTCGACGTGCAACGTCTCGCCCTGAACCGTCGCCGACTAACGAGCGGGAACGGCACCGCGTCGGGGCGGTTCCTTGACGAAGCAGAGGAGTGCAGCGCCGAGCAGCCACATGACGAGGATCACCGCCATGCCGGCGCGTTGGCTCTGGAACAGTTCGGTGACGAGGCCGAACAGGAAAGGGCCGACGAAGGCGATGGCCTTGCCGGTGAGGGCGTAGAGGCCGAAGAACTCGGTCATCAGCGGCTGAGGGGTGAGCCTGGCGAGCAGCGAGCGGCTCGCGGCCTGCACCGGGCCGACGAACAGCCCGATGCCGAGGGCGAGCGTCATGAACGCCGTCTTCTCCTCGACCAGAAGGACCGCGGTGCCGAAGGTGAGGAGACCCATGAGCGAGATCAGCACCGTGCGCTTGGAGCCGATGCCGTCGTCGAGTGCTGCGAACAGGGCGGCCCCGATGCCGGCGGCGACGTTCAAGGTGATGGCGAAGATCAGGATTTCCTCGAAATCCATGCCGAAGGTGCCGGCGGCGAACAGCCCGCCGACGGTGAAAAGCGTGGTCAGGCCGTCGCGATAGACGGCGCTGGCGATCAGAAAGACGAGGACGTCCTTGAAGCTGGTGAGCTTCTGCAGCGTCACCTTCAGCTGCGTGAGGCCGGAGCGCACCGCCTGACCGACGCCGAGGCCCGAGGGCGGAACGTCCCGGGTGAGGAGGAACATCGGCAGCGCGAAGAGGAAGAACCACGCGGCCACGATCAGCGTGGTAGCGCGGATGTTCTCGGCATTGTCGGTCGAAAAGCCGAACCAGGGCTCTGCCGGCAGCACCAGGGTGGTGAGGCAGAGCGCCAGACAGCCGAGCCCGCCCAGATAGCCCATGCCCCAGGCCCAGCCGCTGATCCGGCCGAGCTTGTCGGCCGGTGCCACGTCGGTGAGCATGGCGTTGTAGAAGACGTGGCTCAGGCCGTGGGCGGCGCTGGACAGGATCAACAGCGCGATGGTGTAGGCCAGAAAGGCGCGGTCGGGCTCGGCGAACCACAACAGGCTGGTCGGCACGACGCAGAGCGTCAGCCACACGGCGAGCCAGGGCTTGCGCGGACCGGCGCGGTCGGCGATCGCGCCGAAGATGGGGCTCACCAAGGCGACGAGCAGCCCCGAGGCCGCCATCGTCCAGGTCCAATAGGTGGTGCCGCTGATCTCGTCGCCGACGATGCTGCGGGCGAAATAGACGCTGAACAGGAAGGTGCCGATGACGGTCGAATAGGCGCTGTCGGCGAAGTCGTAGAGGAACCAGGCGGCGATGCCGATCGGCCGGTCGCCGTCGGGACGGCCGCGCGGCCCAGACCCTGGCCCAGCCCCAGACCCAGGAACGGGGGCGGGCGCGGTCATCCTGACCTCCGGCCGGCGGCGGCGCCGTCGCTCACGCCGGAAGCAGCGTACGCAGCCGGGCGATCACCCGGTCGAAGGCAGCCACGGTGAGGCGCCCCGTGTTCATGTTGTAGCGGGAGGTGTGATAGCTCGCGACCACGGTCTGCGCGCCGATCACGACCTCGGCGCCATGGGCGAAGCGGTGATGACCCGGACGGGCGCCGAGGGTGCGCAGGATGGCGACGAAGGCGACCTGGCCCAGTGCGAGAACGACCGTCGGCGCCGGTGCCGCCTCGAGTTCGCCGTGAAGGAAGGTCCGGCACTGCCGGACTTCGTCGCCGGTCGGCTTGTTGGCCGGCGGCACGCAGCGCACCGCATTGGTGATGCGGCAGTCGGCCAGGACCAGACCGTCGTTCGGGTCGGCGGCATAGGTCCCGGTGGCAAAGCCGTGGCGCATGAGCGCCGGATACAGCACCTCGCCGGCGCCATCGCCGGTGAAGGGGCGGCCGGTGCGGTTCGCCCCGCCTCGCCCCGGCGCCAAGCCGACGACGAGCAGGCGGGCGTCGCCCGGACCGAAGCTCGGCACGGGCGCGTTGTGCCACGCCGGCTCTGCCGCCCGATTGGCTGCCCGAAAAGCAGCCAGTCGCGGGCAGCGATCGCATTCAAGCGGCGGAACGGGCCGGGGTTCAGTCGACGCGGGCGTCGTCGTCCTCGTCCTCGTACTCGTAGTCGTCGTCATCGGCCTGCGGGCGTGTCGGGCCACCGCTGCGGGCGATCTCGGGCTCAAGGTCGTGCAGGTCGACGAAGAAGTCGGACTGGCGGCGCAGCTCGTCCGCCACCATCGGCGGGTTGCTGAACAGGCTCGAGATCACCGTGGTGCGGCAACCCTGGCGTTGCGCCCCCTCGAGCAGGCGGCGGAAGTCGCCGTCGCCCGAGCACAGGATGATGTGATCGACGTGGGCCGCCATCTCCATCACGTCGACCGCGATCTCGATGTCCATGTTGCCCTTGAACTTACGCCGCCCGGTGACGTGCGTGTATTCCTTGAGCGGCTTGGTCACCAGCGTGTAGCCGTTGTAATCCAGCCAGTCGACGAGCGGCCGCACCGGCGAATACTCCTGCTCGTCGAGCAGCGCCGTGTAATAATAGAGACGAATGAGGTGCCCGTTCTCGCGGAACAGCGCGCGCAGGCGCTTGTAGTCGATGTCGAAACCGAGCGTTTTGGCGGTCTGATAGAGGTTGGCGCCATCGATGAACACGGCATAGCGCTCATCGGGACGCAGCGGCAGAACGGGATTGGCTGGTGTCGTGTTCATTCAAAAGGTCCTTGAGGTCAGCGGCCGCGATGCGGAAGCGAAACGATCCTGCCGGCGGACGAAGGCGAGGTCGCCAATTGTCGACATCTCACCGCCGCGCAGCTGTGCGCGACATGGCACCGTCTGTCAATGAGTACAGCACACGAACGGCTTTCACCGTTGCAGATGGTGCGTCGCACAACTATATCAACCTTTCGCCCGCGAAACGCCTGCAGGAGATCAATGCTTCATGGCGCGTATTACCGTTGAAGACTGTGTGGAAAAAATCCCAAGCCGCTTCGAGTTGGTGATGGTGGCGGCGCAGCGTGCGCGCAATATGTCGGCCGGCGCGGCGCTGACCATCGACCGCGACAACGACAAGAATCCGGTCGTTGCACTCCGCGAAATCGCGGACGAGCGGCTCGATCTCGATCACCTGCGCTACGAACTGATCCATGGGCTCAGGCGCCATCTCGACGTCCACGACGAAGAGGCGCGCTTGGAACTCGAGGCGGAGAGCGCCCCGCCGCCGGGCCTGCACGAGAGCGGCTTGCCGCCCGAGGTCACCTATGCCGACCACGACGAGGTGGTCGAGGACGCCGGCGGCAACATCTCCTTCGACGACTTGGAAGCGCATCTGCGCTGAGACACCAGGCGGGAGGCGCGGGCGGGGATATGTGCGCATATCGTGAAGCCGCCCCGCCGAGCCCCGGCGATCAGCGCCAAGGTCATGGTGACGGCGGTGCTGCCGCCCCGGCGCGGCCGCGCCGGCCGATCCTCCGCCAGTACGAGCTGGTCGAAAAGGTCAAGGCCTACGACCCGCAGACCGACGAAGACCTCCTCAACCGGGCCTACGTCTTCGCCATGCAGGCCCACGGCACCCAGCTCCGGGCCTCGGGCGATCCCTTCTTTCACCATCCGGTCGAAGTCGCCGGCATCCTTGCCGGGTTGAAGCTCGACAGCGCGTCGATCGCCACCGGCCTGCTCCACGACACCGTCGAGGACACGGGCGCCACCATCGAGGACATGGAGCGCCTGTTCGGCCGCGAAGTGGCCCGCCTGGTCGATGGCGTCACCAAGCTCAACAAGCTCGACCTGCGCTCCCCGCAGAGCGCGCAAGCGGAAAACTTCCGCAAATTGCTGCTGGCGATGTCCGAAGACATCCGCGTGCTCTTGGTCAAGCTGGCCGACCGGCTGCACAACATGCGCACGCTGCACTTCATCAAGAACCCCGACAAGCGCCGGCGCATCGCCTTCGAGACCATGGAAATCTTCGCGCCCCTGGCGGAGCGCATCGGCATGGAGCAGGCCAAGGCCGAGCTCCAGGATCTCGCCTTCGCCGAGCTCTACCCGGATCAGCGCCAGTCGATCATCGCCCGCCTCGGCCACCTCCGCCGCGACGACACCGGGCTGATCGAACGCATCATCCAGGGCTTGAAGAAGGTCCTGGCCGGTCAGGGCGTCACCGCCACCGTCTATGGCCGCGAGAAGTCGCCGATCTCCATCTGGCACAAGATGGAGCGCAAGAACGTCGACTTCGAACAACTCGCCGACATCATGGCGTTCCGCGTCATGGTCGACGACGTGGCCACCTGCTACGCCGCCCTCGGCGCCATTCACGGCGCCTTCGTCATGGTGCCCGGCCGGTTCAAGGACTTCATCTCGACGCCCAAGCCGAACGGCTACCGCTCCCTGCACACCACCGTGATCGGCCCCGAACACCGCCGCATCGAAGTGCAGATCCGCACCCACGAGATGCACGAGGTGGCGGAGTTGGGCGTCGCCGCCCATTGGGCCTACAAGCAGGACAGTGGCACCACCGAGGGCAGGCAATATCGCTGGCTGCGCGAACTCCTCGATATTCTCGAACACGCCGCGAGCCCCGACGAATTCCTGGAAAACACCAAACTCGAGATGTTCCAGGATCAGGTGTTCTGCTTCACGCCCAAGGGCGATCTGATTGCCCTGCCGCGCGGGGCAACGCCGATCGACTTTGCCTATGCGGTGCATTCCGAAGTTGGCGACCATCTGCAGCACGCGAAAATTCAGGGCCGGATCGTGCCGTTGCGCACCCGCCTGGACAATGGCGACCAGGTCGAAGTCGTCACCAACCCCAAGGCCCACCCCAACCCGGCCTGGCTCAACTACGTCGTCACCGGCCGCGCCCGCGCCCGCATCCGCCGCTATCTCCGCACCCTCAAGCGCGCCGAATACATCCAGGAAGGCAAGCTCGCCCTGCAACGCGCCGCCACCGCCCGCAAGGTGACGGTCAACGACAAGCAACTCGAAAAGGTGGCGAGCCTCTTTCAGCAAGGCTCGCTCGACGACCTCTTCGTCAGCGTCGCCGATGGCTCGACCGCGGCCCGCCAGGTCATCGAAGCGGTGCATCCGCGCCTCAAGGACGACCACGCGCCACCAACGCTGTCGCAGGAGAAGGTGCGCGTCGCGCCCATTACCCCGGTGGAGGCGGCCGCCAAAGGCCCCATCCGTGGCCTGCCCCAGGGCCTCGCCTTTCATTTCGCCGGCTGCTGCCGGCCGATCCCGGGCGATGCCATCGTCGGCGTGGTGCGGACCGGCAAGGGTGTCGTCATCCATCGCGGCGACTGCCACGTGGTCGAGCGCCTGCAAAACCAGCCGCAGCGCCTGGTCGAGGTCGAGTGGGCCGAGCGCGCCGCCAAGGCGCCCACCCGCTTCGTCATCCACGCCCGCGACGAGCCCGGCGTGCTCGGCACCCTCAGCACCACCATCGGCAATCACGGTGGCAACATCGTCAATCTGAAGCTCCGCCCGCGCGGCCCGAACGAAGTCGAAATGACCATCGACGTCGAAGTCGAAGGCCACACCCAAGTCCAGGCCATGGCCAAGGCCATGCTGACCAACAAAGCCGTCCACACCCTGAGCCGGCCGAGCTGAAGTGCAGGCCCGAAGCGGATGAAAGCGCGGCCGGCCTCTTGGAGAGGCCGCGGTGGCGCCGCCCCATGGGCCGGGGCTGTGCGAGATCGACGCGGGCAAGTCATGGGCGTCGAAGGGCGCCCTGAGCCCCCAGTCGCCTTCGCCCGTGGCTGATCCTTCGCCTAGCCCTCCCGCCGCCACGTCGTCCCTTGCGGCCCGTCCTCCAAGACGATCCCCTTCGCCTTCAACTCGTCGCGGATGGCATCGGCGCGGGCGAAGTTCCTGGCAGCGCGGGCGGCGTTGCGTTCGTCGATCAGGGCTTGGATGGCTTGGGCGTCGGTGGTGTCGCCCTGCAGCCACTGGCGGGGGTCTTGGGTCAGCAGGCCAAGGAGACGGCCGCCGTCCAAGAGCTGGCGCTTCAGGCGGGCGCGTTCCTGCGGGCGTGTGGCCTTGTTCGCCTCGTTGGCGAGCAGGTGCAGCCCGGCGATGGCACGGGGCGTGTTGAGGTCGTCGAGCAACGCACCGACGACCTCCATCGGCGGCGGTGCCTGGTCCGAGGCAGCGACGTCGTCGAGGTTTTCCAGCGTGCGGTAGAGGCGGTCGAGCCCGGCCTTCGCCTGGGCCATCGCACCCTCCGAGTAGTCGAGCGGCTGGCGATAATGCGCGCCGAGCATCCAGAAGCGAAAGACCTCGCCCGGTAGCTCGTCGAGCACGTCGGCGACGGTAACGAAGTTACCGAGCGACTTCGACATCTTCTCGCCGTCCACCGTGATGAAACCGTTGTGCAGCCAATAGCGGGCGAAGTCGGCGGTGCCGTGGGCGCAGCAGCTTTGCGCGATCTCGTTTTCGTGGTGGGGGAAGACGAGGTCGATGCCGCCGCCGTGGATGTCGAAGGGAACGCCCAGATAATGCGCACTCATCGCCGAGCACTCGATGTGCCAGCCCGGCCGGCCGCGGCCCCAGGGGCTGTCCCAACCGGGCTGCTCGGCCGTCGAGGGCTTCCAAAGGACGAAGTCGGCCGCATCGCGCTTGTAGGGGGCAACCTCGACCCGGGCCCCCGCAATCTGGTCGTCGCGCGAGCGCCCCGACAGCCGGCCATAGGACGGCATGGCCGGGACGTGGAACAGCACGTGGCCCTCGGCCTCATAGGCGACCGACTGGCGGATGAGGGTTTCGATCATCCGGATCATCAATGGCACGTGCTCGGTGGCGCGGGGCTCGACGTCGGGCTCGAGGCAGCCGAGTGCTGCCGTGTCCTGGTGGAACCGCTCGATGGTGCGCTCGGTCAGCTCGGTGATCGGCTCGCCATTGGCCTTGGCCTGGTCGATGATCTTGTCGTCGATGTCGGTGATGTTGCGCACGTAGGTGACGTGGCCG
>RECO01000013.1 GCA_007694015.1 Geminicoccaceae bacterium | reverse complement strand
GCTTGATGGCGAGTGTCTTGTTCTCGCTTTCCAGCGTGAACATGTTCTCGCGGAACTTCTCCCAGTGGCCGGACTTCTCCCACAACACACGGTCGATCAGCTGCGGGGTCTTGACCTCTTGATATCCCGCAACGTCGAGGCGGCGGCGGATGTAGCTCTCGATCTCACGGTAAACGGTCCAGCCCTTGGGGTGCCAGAAGACCGAGCCTGCGGCCTCCTCCTGGATGTGAAAGAGGCCCAATTCGCGCCCGACGCGGCGGTGGTCGCGCTTTTCCGCCTCCTCCAGGCGGAACAGGTGCGCCTTCAGCTCCTTCTCGGTGGCATAGGCCGTGCCGTAGATCCGCTGCAGCTGCGCGTTGCGGTGATCGCCGCGCCAATAGGCACCCGCCACCTTCAACAGCTTGAAGGCGCCGATGCGGCCGGTGGAGGGGCCGTGCGGGCCGCGGCAGAGGTCGAACCAGTCGCCCTGGTGGTAGAGGGTGACCGGCTCGCCCTCGGGGATCGCGTCCAACAGTTCCAGCTTGTAGCGCTCGCCCAGGGCCTCGAAGCGGCCACGGGCCTCGTCGCGGCTCACTTCCTCGCGGCTGAACGGTCGGTCGGCGGCGATGATCTTGGCCATTTCCGCCTCGATGGCGGCGAGATCGTCGGTCGAGAACGGCTGGTCGCGGGCGAAGTCGTAGTAGAAGCCGTCGGCAATCGCCGGGCCGATCGTGACTTGCGTCCCCGGAAAGAGACGCTGTACGGCTTCGGCCATGACGTGGGCGCAATCGTGGCGGATCACCTCCAGGGCTTCGGCGTCGCTGCGCTTGACGAAGCGCACCTTGGCGCCGTCGGGCAGGGGCCGGTCCAAATCCACGAGGGTGCCGTCGACCTCGACGACCAGGCTCTCCTTGGCGAGCCCCTTGGCGATCGACGCCGCCAGTTCGGCCCCCGTCACGGTGCCCTCGAAGCGCCGCGTCGCCCCGTCCGGCAAGGTGACGGTGGTGCCGTGGCTCGATGCGGCGAGCGCCATGGGATCGGTCCTGTTGCTGATGATTGGCCGTTGCTGCGGTGGTTTGTGTGGACGCGCCCAAGGCGTGTCAAGCATCGGGCTTCTCGTCCCCGTCCGGCCATGGCACAGAAGCGTCAACGATCAACCAGGGAGGCTCGCCCTATGTGCGGACGCGCCGCCATTGCCGGCGTGATCGGTCTCGGCGCCGTCACCGCTGCCGAGGCGCATCCGCATGTCTGGATCGAAGCGCGGAGCACGCTCGTGGTGGAGGCCGAGAGCCTGGTGGGCGTGCGCCACAGCTGGACCTTCGACCGCCTGTTCAGCCTGCAGGCGACGGCCGACCTCGTGGCGGACGCAGAGGGCCGCTTCGACGCCCAGGCGTTGCAACCCCTGGCCGATCTCTATGCCGAAACCTTGCCGCCTTGGGGCTTCTTTACCGAGGTCCGCGCCACCGATGCCGCAGCACCGCAGCTGCGCGCCCGGCCGATGCGGCTCGAACATGACGGGCAGCGCTTGACGCTCCACCTCGACCTCGACCTGGAGCCGCCCTTGCCGCTCGCCGCGTTCGACCAGGTGCGGGTGCACGATCGCACCTTCTACGTCAGCATCAGCTACCCGGCGGTGGACGGCGCCCGCCTCCAGAGCGAGACGGATTGCACCCTCTACCTGCACCGGCCGGGTCAGCTCGATCCGGCCCTGGTCGAGGCCTTGGCTGCCGTGCCGGCGAGCGTGCGCGAATTGCCGCCGGAACTCGCCGGGCGCGTGCGCGACGCAGCCCACCGCATCGAATTGGCCTGTCCTTGACGATTGACGCAGGTGCCAGAGCGTTTTCCGTTCAGGTTGATCGGTGCCCATCCCGCACCCCCGCCCGCCGGGGTCCCCACGCTGCTTTGCAGCGTGGGGTGGCCGACCACCCACGAGTGTACGATGCCATGGGTGGGGCCGGGCGGGGGTGCGGGATGGTCAAGCATTTCGGAAGACGCTCTAAAGGCGGCACGCTCAGGAGCGTGACGCGTGGAGAACGGCAATGAGGCTCGCCTCGCTACCGGGTCGCGGCCGCGACGGCCGCTTGGTGGTGGTTTCTCGGGATCTGCGCCGCTGCACGCCGGCAGCGGCCGTTGCCGACACGCTGCAACAGGCGCTGGAGCGCTGGGACCGCGCGTCGGTGGTGCTGGAGCGTCTGGCGGAGCAGTTGGAAAGCGACGAGGCCCCGGAAGCGACCTCCTTTGCCATCGAGCGTTGCCTCGCCCCCCTGCCGCGCGCCTATCAGTTTTTGGATGGCAGCGCCTATTTGAGCCACGAAAACCTCGTGCGCAGCGTTCGCGGCAGCGACCAGCTGCCGGCGGGCTTCTACGACACCCCGTTGATGTACCAGGGTGTGTCCGACCACTTCCTGGCGCCGACGGCGTCCATTCAGCTGGACGATCCGGCACAGGGCGTCGACTTCGAGAGCGAATTGGCGGTCATCGTCGACGACGTCCCCCAAGGCATCGATCGGGACGGCGCGCTGGAGCACATCAAGCTCGTCGTGCTCTTGAACGACGTGTCCTTGCGCAACGTCATGGTCGACGAACTCGCCCGCGGCTTCGGCTTCGTCCTCTCCAAGCCGCATTCGAGCCTGTCGCCCCTGGCGGTGTCGCCCAACTCCCTGGGCAACGCCTGGCAGAACGGCAAGCTGCACGGGCGCCTCGTCAGCCGCCTCAACGGGACGGTGATCGGCCAGCCCGACCCCGCCCAGGACATGCGCTTCGACTTCGCCGACCTGATCGCCTACGCGGCGCGCACGCGCCCGCTCGCCGCCGGCACCCTGGTCGGTGGCGGCATCGTCGAAAACGCCGACCCCGCCGCCGGCTTTTCCTCGCTGGAGCGCAAACGCAAAGCCGAGATCCGGCTCACCGGAGCCGCCACGACCCCGTTCCTCGCCGCCGGCGATCATCTGGAGATCGAGTTCTTCGACGCCGACGGGCAGAGCCCCTTCGGCCGCATCGACCAGCGGGTGG